>JBLHKO010000011.1:0-42637 GCA_047620145.1 Gammaproteobacteria bacterium
GCGCAATTCTGACGACACTTCCAGCACAGTAACCGCTTCATATTTTCTGACGATTTCTTGCTTTAGCCTGTTTATTTGTTGTTTCTTGGCAAATAAAAAATACAATTTATCATGTTAAATAATGACTTAGGGTATTAACATCATAACTATTTATGATGTAAGCTTGGTGGGATGCGAAATTTATGGTTGCTCATATTATTAGTTTCATCGCTGTTTTTAACGGCATGTGTACCAGCACTCATCGGTGCAGTGGGGTCTGCAGTGACTCGGACGGCCTATAAAAATGATGAAAAAGTGAATGATTATTCCCAACTAGGCAGTACTCATGTTAATAATTCTGAGGTCGCTTTAGCCAATTTTCAGCTTGGGATTGGTTATATGAACCAAGGCCTTTATGAGGAGGCATTGGCAAAACTGAACCGAGCCAGAGAAGCCAAACCAGATTATTCACCTACCTACAATGCGCTTGGTGTGCTGTATCAGAAATTAGGCGACAATGAAGTTGCAGAAGCTAATTTTAAAATGGCGATTAAACTCAATCCTGCTGATTCTTCTACATTGAATAACTATGGACTATTACTTTGTCAAAATCAGCGCTACGAAGAAGCTGATGCAACTTTCTCAAAGGCAGCGAATAATCCATTATATGCAACGCCAGAGCTTGCTTACACAAATGCTGGGACGTGTGCGCTGAATAATGGACAAACTGAACTGGCTGAGAATTATTTTAAAGAAGCATTGAGAAGGAACGCCGGGATTGGACAAGCATTAATTCAAATGTCAGAGCTTTCCTATGAGCAAGGAAAATTTTTACCAGCCAGAGCTTATTTAAGTCGCTATCTTGATTCAAATAGACACTCATCGAAAAGTTTATGGTTGGGGATCCGTATTGAAAAAGAGCTTGGCGATAAAAATGCCGTTTCCAGTTATGAGTTATTGTTGCGCAATCAATTTGCGGAATCAGAAGAAGCAAAGTTACTTAGCCAGGCATTCTAGTCGTCTCCGTTTAGAAAAATTAATCAGAGATTTGTTATTAGGGATCATGCAACCTCCCAGACTAATAATTTATTGTTTGCAGGCATAGAAATAACTTCCATCAGATTAATCCCGACATCATTTGCCAGTGAAACCAAAGCTTCCAGATCACGGATAGCGCTTAAAGGGTTTTGTTCTTTCAACCAGATATCAAAGCGGGCATTACTATCACTGGTGTAAGTACCTCCAACATTGAATGGGCCATAGCAACAAAATTTTGCACCGGGTCGCATATGTTCACTCAATGATCGAATCAAGACCTGAACATTCCCCCAACTCATGATATGTAAAGTATTTGCTGTAAATACAGCCTCGATGTCAGTGACAGGCCAGGGTTGGTGATTAACATCAAGCTCTAGAGGTGTTTTTATATTTTGAAGGTTGGCTTTTTCGACCCATGAATTAATACCCGCTAAATGGATGGCCTGATCAGATGGTTGCCAGGAAACATGAGGTAAATGTGTAGCGAAATGGACCGCGTGTTGTCCTGTGCCGCTACCAATCTCCAGTATTTCACAGGGATGTTCAAAAACGCGCTTAAGAACAGAAAGGATGGGATCTTTATTGTTTTCACAAGCTTGGGAAAAAGGTTTGTTCATTTTTAATATTTAACTTTCACGATGTTACTATATACCCAAACTACTTGGAAATGCAGGCTTCAGAGTTCAGCTAGAAAGTCAGGGCAAGACGAGAAGCAACCATCTTCTTCGTTTTAAAACCTTGAACTAGAATGACTAGTCTTTCGGCTTTATGCCTCGAATATAGTTACTTCTCGTCTTGCTGAAACCTACATTTCCAAGTAGTTTGGGTATGCGAAAATCAACTTGCCAGATTAAACACTATTTATCTAGTAAAAATAGTCCCGGTGGAATAGTTAAAGCGAACGATGAAAGTATCCCTGATTAACCACATTCAAGAGGTGTCCCGTGAAGACTGGAACAGAATAACGGGTCTCGACTATCCTTTCATTCGTTATGAATTTCTTCATGCACTTGAAAATAGTGCGTGTGTCAGTGATGAAACAGGCTGGACGCCACAACACTGTCTGGTATATGACGGAAATGAATTAATCGCATTGATGCCTATGTACAAGAAGTCTCACTCGCATGGTGAATATGTTTTTGATTTTGAATGGGCAAATGCGTACCAGCAGCATGGCATGGCATATTATCCGAAATGGTTAACGGCGATTCCCTTTACGCCTTGCGAAGGCGAAAGACTCTTCGTTAAAGCAGGGATAGACAAACAGACTGTTTTAAAATCAATTCTGGCTTTCATCACTGAAAATTCAGGCGAGAATAATGTCTCTACGTGGCATTGCTTGTATCCAACCTTGGCGGAAACAGAGCTGTTCATATCCGAGAATTTAGCCATTAGAGAAGGTGTTCAATTCAGGTGGGCAAACAAAGGCTACAGGGACTTTAAAGATTATCTTGATACGTTTAACTCAAAAAAACGCAAAAATCTATTGCGTGAAAGACGTTTTATTAATGATCAGAATATCGTCTTGCATCAAATACAAGGTAAAGATTTCACAGAACAACATTTGAATGTATTTTTTCAGTTTTATCAGATGACCTATCTAAAGAGGGGTAATCCACCGTATCTGAATCTTGAATTTTTCAAAGAAATAGCTGAAACAATGCCCGAACAATTATTATTAATATTGGCGGTGAAAGACAATGCCTATATCGGAGCTGCATTTAGTCTGGTGACTGGGGATAGTTATTATGGTCGCTACTGGGGATGTTATGAGGAATATCACAGTTTGCACTTCGAAGCCTGTTATTATCAGGGGCTAGAATACTGCATTAATAATCACCTGCAACGATTTGATTCAGGGGCACAAGGCGAACATAAGATAGCCAGGGGGTTTGAACCAGTGAAAACCTATTCTGCACACTGGATTTGTGATCCTGAGTTTGCTACTGCAATCAGAGATTATACGAAGAGAGAAGCCAGCCTAATGGAGAACTATCGAAGTAATGCGGCCGAACTATTACCCTTTAAAAATAATGAATAGGGATCAATCTTTAATGCAGGATATTTCCGCAATGAAGGTAACGAAAAACGGACATGAAAGAATCAGATAGAGATAAAAAGAATCGTGTATATCAGGAGAGGCAATATCAGACAGTCGCCGATGATGATAACGAGGAGCATGAGAAAAGCAAATCGCAAATCAAACGCGAGATGCATGAATTACAAGCACTGGGGCAACAACTTGTCGAATTACCTGCCAGGCAATTAGTCGATATTCCAATATCAGATAAACTCAGAGATGCTGTCATTGCTGCAAAATCTCTCAAGCATGGGGCAATACGCCGCCAACTACAGTACATAGGCAGTTTGATGCCGAAGGAAGATGATGCATCCATACGGACAATGTTGCATAAATTAAAACAACCACATAAAGATAATGTGAAAGCATTTCATCAGCTTGAACAGTGGAGAGATCTACTATTGCAAGGTGATCAAGCACTGCAGGAAGAACTGGCGAACAAGTTCGAAAATTTCGATCGTCAATACATCAGGCAATTGATTCGAAATGCCAAGAAAGAACAGGAGCAAAGCAAGCCACCAAAGTCAGCTAGATTATTATTTAAATATTTGACTGAGATCCAGACTGAATCGTGATTGATTAATTTATGAGCTGCAGCCATAATTTCTGTAGTAAAAGCGAACATATGTGGTTTGGGTAGACTGCTACTTCAACAGGTTTGAAAAAGGTTACATATAATTTACCAAGGAATCATGAACATGATTCTTGATAAAGAAAATTGAAGCAGAAAACTACGGCGCACGCTGCTTATATTTTGCCATTTTGAAGTAGATTTATAACTGATTGATTTTATTGTGATTATAAAGGGTATTGAGATGATGCGGAAAAAGGAAACAAAAGCCGAAAACTACGGCGACCGCCGTAAAACAAACTGTTGAAATGAATTTGAGAAGCAGCATTCTATATATCTTAATTTCCTTTTACAGAATTATCAGACATCCAACTATTAACATGTGATTGAAAACGTTTAAAGTAGTGTTATTTTATCTTCTTCAATGAGTATTAATTTTTTCTTATAAAGCATTCCTAACGCTTTTTTGTAATTTTTCTTGCTGACGCCAAAACATCTATAAATTTCTTCCGGTGAACTTTTATCCGTAAGGGTTGTTTCTTTGTCATTTTTTTTCAAATGATTGAGTATTCTTGAGCTTAGATCGACTCGTGCTTCTTTCCCCGGTAGCTGCAGGCAGAGGTCTATTTTTCTGTCATCGCGAATAGATTTGATATAGCCCTGTAATTTTTCGCCGTTAGTGAGTGTTTGAAACACTTCGTTTCCATAGATCAAACCAATATGTGTGTTATTGATGACTGCTTTATAACCCAATTCGGTCTTGCCAAATATTAACAATTCAACAGCTTGTTCAGGCTTGAAATATTGTGCTTCTTCGCTAAGGTGGCTATCCAGTTTTTGTGTGGCCGCGATCCTGTTTGTATTTTCATCCAGATACGCGAGGACGGTATAGGATTGTCCTATTTTCAAAGGACTGATTTGCTCGCTATAGGGCACCAGTAAATCTTTAGGTAATCCCCAGTCCATAAAAGCACCGGCTTGATTAACATCGACAACTTTCAGATAGGCGCATTCACCGACCATGATATAGGGTGTTTCTGTGGTTGCCAGCAGGAGATCTGCTGAATCCAGATAGATGAATACTTCAAGAGCGTCTCCGACCTCACAATCCTCAGGTACATAGCGGCTAGGCATGAGTATCTCGCCCAATTGTTCACCATCAAGGTAAATACCATGATCGAGGCTTTTGACGACCTGAAGCGTATTGATTTTTCCGATTTCAGCCATTTATGTCTGTCTCATTACTGCGTGCTCACCGTGGTCTAGATTAATGCTGCTGAGTTTATTCGCGAACTGTGTTGAGTGCTAGCTGAATCTTAAATTGAAAATAATTAATGGTAATGAGAAAAATATGGGAGTTTTGTTACAATGCCGGATTATTTTTTGAGAGGATAAGTAAGTGCCCAAGGCAAATGAACTAAAACGAGGGATGGTGGTTGAGATTAATGACGAACCACATGTGGTTAAGAATGTTGAAGTGAGAAACCCTTCGTCACGTGGTGCTTCAACTTTATATAAAATCCGCTTTTCACATCTCAAGACGAAACAGAAACTTGATGAAACCTTGAAAGGCGATGATCTGTTGAAAGAAGCAGATAGTGTCAAAGCCACTATTCAATATTCATATCAAGACGGTGATGATTATGTATTTATGAATATGGATGACTACGAGCAATATATTCTCAATAAAAATGACATTGAGGATCAATTGGGGTACCTGACAGAGGGGTTGGAAGGGATCACGGGAATATTACTGGATGGTGCCTTAATTACCATAGACTTACCTAGCACAGTTGAGCTTGAGATTATTGAGACCGCTCCTGGAATGAAGGGTGCGAGCGCAACGAGCCGCACCAAACCGGCATTTATGAAAACAGGACTGGAAGTGCCGGTACCAGAATATATTGAAGTGGGTGAGGTAATTAAAATTAATACGGCGAACGGTAAATTTATTTCACGCGCTTAAAGAACGTATAGAAAATTGAGGTTATAGTGATGTTGATAGAAAAAGATAAAGTGGTTAGCTTCCATTTCAAAATTACTGAAGATGACGAATTACTAGAAAGTTCTCGTGAAGGAGAACCCATGCTTTATATGCACGGGCGGCATAGTTTGGTGAGTGGCCTGGAAAAGGCATTGCTTGGGAAGAAAGCCGGAGAAAGTTTCAGCGTTACTCTGGAACCGAATGATGCCTATGGCATTCCCCTTGATTCTTCAAAACAACGTATCTCTATCAAGCATATTACGACAAAGGGAAAATTACGACCGGGGATGGTCGTTGATATCAATACCACTAACGGACTCAGGCAAGCGACTGTAATCAAAGTCGGCCGATATAATGTTGATATAGACACCAATCATCCCATGGCAGGAAAAACACTGACCTTTGAGATTGAAGTGATTGATGTTCGAGATGCAGAAAATGAAGAATTAGCCCACGGACATGCGCATGGTGCGGGCGGTCATCACCATCATTAGTGCCTGAGTTACTTTTCGGCTAGGGCGATAGCATCAAACTGGATACCGTTCCAGCCAGCTTTAATAAAATTTCTGATATTCGCATGATCATTATTATGCGGATTATCTAATACATCTTGCCGATAAAATTTACCGAAACAGGCCAGTGTCTGATTTTCATTGAGATTATTTAATTGGGCGAATGAAAATATTTTACATGAGCCTTCATTACAGCCAGCTTCGTTGGTCACCTGGCTATTCTCATTTCCATTAGTGAAACGACTGGGTGTGTAAATGTAATTGTCCTCAATCACCTGCATTACCTGATCAAATTCTATTTCCTCAGGTGAGGCATTGAGTAACTTTTTAAGTTCATTGATGTTCATGTTGAAATATTTGTTGGTACACATTTATTGGTACAAGGGAAGGGTGAATACTACCGTTTGACAGATATTTTTCATCATCATGACAATCCAACGATAACGTCAGATGTTAAAACGAAATTACATTCAACAATAGAGGATCAAGGCTTATGAATTAAATAGTATCAGTCTAATTTAGACAAATCCCAATCATCATAACTCTCTATGTTTTTTCGTAGCCGTTGTTCTTCTTTCAGTTCTTCGATTCTGCGTCTTGCAGTGTATTGTGACATTTGAACCACATCTTCCACTTCCATAACATCAGTAAAAGAGTCTAATTCCAGGCCGCTGTTTTCAATATCCAAATCTGACTCCAAATCTGACTCCGAATCTATTAAATCATCATTTAAGCGTGGGTTGCTCATCTATAGTGCCTCCCTTTAAGGGTTAACATACTTCTAAAAACTGCATGAAGGAGTTAAAAATTACTTTAATCTTAAACAATTATTGCCCGTGCATTCACATTGCTGGCGAGCGAAATATACTCTCGAATTAAATTTTTGCCAAGAAATATAACTCTTTATATATCAATAAGATATGAAATTTATCGTAGTATGTTTATATGTTTTTATTAATATTGCCTAGGATAGGTGAGCCATCAAGATGGTTTTCTATCTATCATCAAGTATTCCTGTAGACTGCCGCAGCTTTAATGTGCTTGAATTCTAATGGTCGGATAATTAGCGAATATTGATAAAGTGACAAACAATTAATGAATAATTATATCCCAGGTCAACGGTGGATAAGTGATGCCGAATCGCGCATGGGATTAGGCACAGTTTTATCATCAGAAGACAGAACAGTTAAGATTTCATTTCCAGCCACAGGAGAATTTCGCTTATATGCAAAACACGCGGCGCCTCTCACCAGAATTATTTTTAATATAGGAGATGAGATTGCTACTGAGGAAGGCGTGACAATCATTGTTGATTCAATCATTGATAATGAAGGCTTGATTCTTTATCAGGGAAATAATGCAAAGGGCGATCAGCTAACCATCAGTGAAGACAATTTAGCCAATACAGTACAATTAAACCGACCGGCAGAACGGTTGTTTAATGGTCAAACTGATTCCGACAAATGGTTCCAGGCCAGATTTCAGACAATCAACCAACTAAATAGATTGGCGCACAATAATCTTTACGGTTTGGCAGGTAGTAGAACCAGTTTAATCCCACATCAATTATATATCGCCAATGAAGTTGCGCATCGTCATGCGCCCCGTGTTTTATTGGCCGATGAAGTTGGCTTGGGTAAGACAATTGAAGCTGGGATGATTATCCATCATCAAATTCTAACTGAACGTTCAAAACGTATTCTGATCGTTGTCCCGGAAAGTCTGGTTCATCAATGGTTGGTGGAGATGTTACGTAAGTTTAATCTGACCTTCAGTATTTTTGATGCGGAAAGATGTTATGCCCTCGAAGAAAGTAATGATGAAATTAATATTTTTCAAACCGAACAACTCATTATTTGCAGCATCGAATTTCTGACTGAACATGAAAATTATTATCAACAGTCTTTGCTCGGCGAATGGGATTTATTAGTCGTTGATGAAGTGCATCACTTGTATTGGTCAACCAATGATGTGAGTACAGAATACGAAATAATAGAACAACTTTCGCATTCAACCAGAGGTGTTTTGTTGCTCACTGCCACTCCTGAACAATTAGGCAAGGAAAGTCATTATGCGCGGTTACGACTATTGGATCCAAATCGTTTCCCAGATTTCAAATCATTTGTAGAAGAAGAAAAGAATTACGAACCCATTGCTGTAGCAGTAGAAGAATTGTTTTCTAATACTCAATTACCAAAGAAGACAATGGAGTTACTAAGCAAACTATTAGCTGATACGTGTACTAAGTTACTGGAGATAATTGATAAAACAGAACTTCTGTCGCAAGAAAATATCGAGGCAAGAAATAAAGTTATCGATCAATTGCTGGATTATCATGGGACTGGGCGCGTTTTATTCAGAAATACGCGCAACACTATCAAAGGCTTTCCAGACAGAGAGCTCTTTGCCTATCCGCTGACTTCGCCTCAGGAATACCTTTCAGTCTATGGTGAATCAGAAAACAAACACACAGAAGGAGAGATTAAATTATTACTTTGTCCTGAGATACTTTATCAACAAGATGGTAATACAAATTGGGTAAAAATTGATCCGAGAATAAGCTGGTTGATTGATAAGCTTAAGCTGTTAAAGGAAGAGAAAGTATTGGTGATTTGCGCGCACGCCAGTAGCGCAATTGATATTAGTAAGATTTTACGAAAGAAGGAGGGAATGCACGTCGCTGCTTTTCATGAAGGCTTGAGTTTGGTTGAACGCGATCGTGCTGCGGCTTATTTTGCTAATGAAGATGAAGGTAGTCAGGTACTTATATGTTCTGAGATTGGTAGCGAAGGCAGAAATTTTCAGTTTGCACATCATTTAATTCTGTTCGATTTACCGTTGAATCCTGATTTGCTGGAGCAGAGAATTGGACGATTGGATCGCATAGGGCAGAGACAGACAATAAAAATTCATGTGCCTTATCTTGAAAACATCCCACAGGCAATCATGTTCAACTGGTATCAGCAAGGACTCGAGGCTTTCAGCGTAACTTGTCCTGCGGGCCAAGCTGTTTTCGAGCAGGTAGAAAGTGAGTTAAAACAGAATTTAATTACAAATAAAATAAGCGATGCACTGATAGCTAAAACAAACAAATTGCACATGCAACTCAACGAGGCCATGCATAAAGGACGGGACAGGTTGCTGGAATATGGTTCTTGTCGTCCCGCTATTGCTGAGGCGCTGAAAAATACAGCAATCATGGAGGATAACAACAACACATTACCTGAATATATGGAGCTTATTTTTGATTGTTTTGGTATCAATTCAGAATTCCATAGTGAATCAACTTATATATTGAACCCAGGCGAAAGGATGCTTTCGGCATTCCCTGGGCTGACAGAAGATGGGATGACGATTACTTATTCGAGAGAGACGGCGTTGATACACGAAGATATGCAATATCTTTCATGGGAACATCCACTGGTGAGCTTTGCTATGGATATGGTCATGAGTAGTGAACTGGGCAACGCCACGGTCTGTACTTTAAAACAGGAAGAGATCAATCCGGGGACATTATTGATGGAGGCGCTATTTGTTTTAGAGCCGATTGATAAACTGGACATGCAATCCAGTCGATTTTTACCACCAACAACAATCAGAATCATACTCGATGAGCAAGGTAATAGTTTGAATATTGAGAGTAGCACCATTAATGAAAATCAAGACAGAGTTGCGTCTGAAATAATTAAAGAAATAATTAACATGAAAGCTGATGTAATTAGAATATTACTGGAGAAGTCCAGACATCTCGCAGATGAACAAGTGCCAAAACTAAAACAACTAGCTGCAGAAAGAACCAACGATATTTTGCAAGTAGAGGTCGATAGACTGTTACATATGAGAAAAGTAAATTCTAATATTCGTCTTGAAGAAATTGAATACTGTGAGAATCAGTTAAACATTACGTCTGAACTTATAACCTCAGCATCGATCCGGCTTGATGCATTGCGCATCATTATTGCAGTCTAAATAAAAACTTAACTTGTTTTTCTTCTGCGACCTTGAGTTTTCTTTGTTGGCAGAGTAAACCAGTCTTCCTTGGTTATCTCATGGTAGTGATCTGCTTCATCTTTGAGTAATGGTGATGTTGTTTTAAGTACTGCAGCAATCTCGACGCGTACGCCCTCGGATTTAAGGTGGCGAACCAGTTCAATATAGTCAGAATCGCCAGACATAATAATAATGGTATCTACTTTATTGGCGAGTTGAATGGCATTGATAGAAAGTGGAATATCAGCACTTTTATGACAGGGTCTTACTGAGCCATGATAAAAATTGTGCAGACGTTCCTGCAGCTTTGATGAAATATGTTTCCCTTCTCTGAAATAAACCAGACGACTCAAGCCTCTATTGACCAATAACTTCGGGACAATTGCATCCAGATTAAGCATGGTATTAGTATCATCCGATTCAGAATGGATGCTTCGCTCAATATTGTTGCCATCAATCAAAATGGCAACGGTCTGGGAAATCATAATGTTTTCCGGGTGTGAAATAACTTCTGTTGTGTCTTTCATAATATTCTCAAAAATAGATTCAATCATCTTGCCTTTATTGGCAGTGACTTACTTCTTAATATTGTGATTATACAGCTTATTCCTGATTACGTTGTTGTGAATTATGGTATGGCAATTCTAAATTTTCAGATTAGAATGAAATAATGAATAGACGATTGATTATCCTTATCCTGTTTGCGCTTGTGCTTGTCTGGAATTTCGTTCTATTTCCCTCGAAAATTGAATTTTCTGATCGTACTAAGGTGTTACAAGGACTATCTTTTGCTAAGCCATATAAGGAGGCGATTGCTAACTACTGGAAAGCTAAAGGTCAATTGCCTACCCAAGAGGAATGGCAGTCTGAAACATTGATTGCGATTGAAATACTGGATAAATCTTTGGTTGAATCAATTATCGTGAGCGAGGAAGTACCGGGTTCGATCAGTATTTATTACACCAAGCGCAAAGATCCGAGCGTGCTTGTAGATATCGAAGGAAAGAAAATTGTACTTACACCATCCGTTGAGTCTGTGGAGATAAAATGGAAGTGTATGGGTACGTTGGCAGAGGATTTACTCCCTGTTGCTTGTCAATGAGCCATACCCGCAATGTTTACGGTTCGACGAGCCATGCCCACTATGACTACGGTTCCTTGAGCCATATCTATTATTAATTACGGTGCGCTAAGAAGTGATTTATTTCATTGAGCATATTATCGGGATGATTGTAGTCGATTAAGACCTGGTGATAGGTATTGCCATTTCCTAGCAGCAACATGGGAAATGCATTGCCACCGATTTGACGGGCAAAGGCAATTTCACGATTTAGTAACTCCCGATTCTCATCAGAGTTTAAATCTGCGGTGAATTTTTCTACCTCAAGATTAATTTCGCCTGCTAGTTCGATTAAGGTTGCAGTGTCTGAGGGGTTTCTGGCCTGACAATAATAAGCCTGCTGGATTGCTTGTGTCATCGGCTCTTCAAATTGAATGCCTTGGTTTTTTGCGGCAAGCACAGCGCGACAGGCGGGATAGGTGCTGCGCCGTGGTTGGCATTTGTCCCAGAATTCAAAATTAAATTTTGTCTCAGGCACACGTGATTGTATCGTTCGCCAATGATTCTGGATCTGATGACGTAGCTCTTTAGGCATTGGTTCATCTGTATCTTCGGCGAGGCCACCGAGTAAATATTCAAGCTGAAGATGATTGGGGAGTTCTGCATTCAACGTATCCAGTGCCGGGCGGAAGGCCCAGCACCAGCTACACATCGGGTCATGAATATAATAAATCTTCGTTGTCATTGCTATTTCGAATGTTTCTAGCGTACGAATAGTTTTTTGATGTAATCTAAATTATCTTTATGTCGTTATTGTATTGTGCGATTGTAACAAATTAATGTATAGATCTACTTCATAGAATAATTATTCATAGGGTCTGATGTTTTGACTGGATATTAAATGATAAAGAAAAATAGAATATTAACTGTCTCTTTAACCTTATTGTTATTCAGTCCATTTGCCGCTGCTGATACCTGTCCTGCTCCTAGCGAGATTAGAAACAGGAAAGTGCCTGAAACCTATGAATGGACTGTCCATTACGAATTGGCACTCGATGATCTGCTTTCTGTTACTAAACTATTTTCCGTCAGTATTGAAAATCATGGAGAGTTTGTCTCATGTAGATATGAAAGTCCTAGAAGGGAAGCCAGACTTGATGGTATTTCTAAAACTGAAAAATGTTTGATCACAGTAGAGAGTGGTGATTGGTTTACGATGGATGATGGCAAAATTATTTGTCAGGAAGATGATCTATCGAAGTGTCAATATAAAAATGAGTGTTGATCAATAGTTGATTGAAATTTGTTGTCCAGAATAATTTAGAATAAAAGAGACCCGGAAAGAATCTATAGAAGGGGGGAGGAGGGAATAGAGTCAGTTCCGGGTCCAGTCACAAAAATACTTGAACTAAACTATTGCTTGTAATTCTAGTGAATTTAGCTTGAAAGGTATGTGAAGTAGTCCACAGATATGCTCAGGTCTTGACTGATAATGTGATGAGGATCACAGTTATTAGATCTATATCTGGGATTATTTTATGGCTGGTCAGATCAACTCGGTTTAGCAGGTGTATGGATTAGACTCATGATGGTCCAGCCCGATCCCGGCGTAATTTCTTTTTCAGCAGTGAATATGTGCAAACGTTTGCGTTGATCAATCGCAAATAACGGGATTAATTGTTCCGTTCGGTTGGTAATATAAGCTTCATAGTCATATTCATCACTGAGTTGTGTACTTTTGATTTCAGCACCCTGACGTAAAAGTGACGCAATCTGACCGTAGGTGATCTCTTCACTAAATAATTGATAACCACGATTTCTTGTTGAGTGTGTGTGTTTTTCTGAGATGATTTGTTCTCTATTTGTTTTCAACTCAAATATATTTTGCACGCCGAATTCTGATTTAAAGCGTAAACTGGCAAGCGTATTCTGATTCGCATTCCCGGTCATTGCCAGCATCTTGCCGATGCCGGTGAGATTAAGATTACGATCAGCGTGCTCTGATGTGGGATTTCCAAAATAAGTATTTAGACCATCCATTCTTGCCTGGCTTGTATGTTCCCAGTTGCTATCCGCGAGGATGACATTCAAGCCTGATTCCTGAAGTACCTTACCGATAGCACGAGCAACATTACCTGATCCGACAATCAATAACCCAGTGGGAGGTGGTTCTCTAACACCTAGCCAGCTTGCAATGTATTTGGCAGTTGCACTTTGCAAAACGACTGTGCCAATAATGATGAAAAAAGTAAGAGGAACAAGAAAAGTTGCTTCTGGATAGCCTTCAGCTTCAAGACGAATAGCAAACACTGAAGCAACCGCTGCTGCGACAATTCCTCTAGGCCCAATCCATGAAAGTAATAGCTTTTCTGCAGGTTTTAAGTCGGATCTGAATGTGGAGATCCAGACAGCCAGGGGTCTGGTCACTAACATCATGACTGCAAGTACCCCCAAGGCATGCCAACCGATTTCCTTGAATTGATAAAATTCAACACGTGCCGCGAGAATAATAAATAAACCTGAAATCAGTAAAAGACTTAGGCTTTCCTTGAAGTCGAGGATGTCATCGATATCTGTATTTTTTAAATTTGCCAGCACCATGCCCATGACCGTGACTGCAAGTAATCCAGATTCGTGTGCTAAATGATCTGCACCCGCATAAACGGCAAAGACCAGTGTCAAGGAGAGTACATTCCGCAGGTATTCAGGTATTAGATGTCGGCGCAGTATAAATCCAAGGAAGAACGCAGCGAGTGCACCGAACGCTGTGCCAACCAGCACGATACGCCCAAACACCAGGGAAATGGTTTCCAGTGCGTGGCCTGATTGACTAGAGATAATAAAATCAAATACAAGCACAGCCAGTAGCGCGCCGAGTGGATCGATAACAATGCCTTCCCAGCGAAGTATATTTGCGATTTTTGCATTGGGTCTGACAGTACGAAGCATGGGCATGATGACGGTTGGTCCGGTCACGACGACGACTGCACCGAACAAAAATGATAACTCATAGGGGAAGCCAACCAGTATATGTGTGGTTACTGCTGTGATCAGCCAGGTGATCAGAGCACCGACAGTAATCAGATTACGAACAACCGACCCTAAGCCTCTTATTTCATCCAGTTTCAGTGTCAAACTGCCTTCAAAAAGAATCACAGCAACTGAAAGTGACACCATAGGAAATAATAAATCGCCAAATAGATCGTCTGGTTTTAATAAACCAGTGACGGGACCGACAATCATGCCAGCGAGAAGTAGAAATAATATTGCGGGTAGGCGTGCCCACCATGCCAGCCATTGGCATGCGATCCCAAGCACTCCTATTCCAGCTAATGAAATAAGGATATGACTATTCAAGTCTTATTTCTGATTGAATAGTCAGGTGAGGACAAGGCGAGATGACCATATGTAATGGGATAGATTAATCGGGACGTTTGAATACCAAGGTTGCATTGGTTCCACCGAAACCAAAGCTATTGGACATGATGGTATTGAGGCCGGCATTGTCTTCTCTCTTGGTGACAATGCGCATACCAGAGGCACCTTCATCAATCTCACTTACATTTGCAGAAGCACTGATAAAATCGTTTTCCATCATTAATAATGAATAGATCGCTTCATTTGCACCTGCTGCACCAAGACCATGACCTGATAATGATTTTGTGCCGCTAATCCTCGGAGACTCTTCACCGAAGACTTCTTTTACGGCCATAAGCTCAGCAATGTCACCGGCGGGTGTACTGGTAGCATGGGTATTGATGTAATCGATAGGTGCGTCAACAGTTGCAATTGCTTGCTGCATACAGCGTGCAGCGCCTTCGCCAGAAGGCTTAACCATATCAACACCATCTGAAGTAGCACCATAACCGACGACTTCAGCATATATGTGCGCATTTCTTTGCAATGCATGTTCCAGCTCTTCGAGTACAAGTATGCCCCCCCCTCCCGAGATGACAAAACCATCTCTATTTGCGTCATAGGGTCGTGATGCAACTTCCGGCGTATCATTGTATGACGAGGAAAGTGCGCCCATGCTGTCGAATAGTAAGGTACTGGTCCAGTGTACTTCATCAGCGCCACCGGCAAAAATAATATCTTGTTTCCCGGCCTGTATGATTTCATAGGCATTACCAATGCAATGTGCACTGGTTGCACATGCTGAGCTAATGGAATAATTAACTCCCTTGATTTTATAGGCAACAGAAAGACAAGCACTGGTAGTACTTGCCATAATTCGAGGCACCATTGTTGGGCCTACTTTGCGCGCTCCTCTCGCACGCATCAAATCAACAGATTCAACCAGGTTTTGGTTTGAACCACCCCCTGAACCAGAGATGACACCGACTCTTGGGTTCGAGATTTGATCTTCACTCAGGCCTGAGACTTCTATCGCTTCTTTCATCGCCAAATAGGCAAAAGCTGCAGCATCGCCCATAAAGCGTTTAAGTTTTCTATCAATCAATTCGTCAAGGTTGAGTCGAACTGGGCCATGGATGTGAGATCGAAATCCAAGCTCAGCATATTTTTCACAGTACTCAATACCGGATTTACCGGTTTTCAAGGACTCAGTAACTTCTGCTCTGTTATTTCCAATACTAGAGACAATACCAAGGCCGGTAATTACAACACGCTTCATTAAATCTTCCTCGCTTAAAAACCTTCTGTTGATTCAAATAAGCCTACACGTAGATCCTTGGCAGTATAAATTTCCTTACCATTAATGGCCATTGTGCCATCGGCAAAACCCATTACCAATTTTCTCATGATGAGTTTCTTAATGTTAATAGTGTAAGTCACCATGCCAGCAGTTGGTAATACTTGGCCGGAAAATTTTACTTGGCCAGCACCTAGTGCACGACCCCTCCCCGGTGCACCTGTCCAACCGACATAAAACCCCAGTAATTGCCACATAGCATCGAGCCCAAGACAACCGGGCATCACAGGATCATCGTGAAAGTGACACTTAAAAAACCAGAGCTCCGGATTGATGTCCAGCTCAGCGACGATCTGTCCTTTGTGAAATTCTCCACCCTCATTACTAATAGTGGTAATTCGATCAAACATGAGCATAGGTGGTGCGGGCAATTGCGCATTGCCCTTACCGAATAATTCGCCTTTTCCTGATTTAATCAGGTCCTCGTAGGTATATTCATTTTTTTTAATCATATCGTTAGTAGTATCGCACGGGAGACACGCTTGAAAAACCAATTTATCTGTAAAACTTTTGAGAATCAGTGATGACTTGGTGTGCAACAGCGTCTTTATTCTTTTTAGTCTAGTAAAGAAATCAAGCGTCATTAATGATGAATTAGGTGAATTGAAGATTGCAATTTTTGGCAAACAAGGAACTTTTCAGTGTTGGATGCAGGAGAAATAGACAAATCAAGAAAGATAGCCGTCTGCGACGGCTTGGTCTAGACAGTTTGATGGTAAGACATTAAGCTTTGATTTTTCCGATAATCAAATCAGCGACAGGGAAACCGGGTCACACTGGTATCTTGGGAAAGGCAATGACTGGATCATATGCTGGACGACAACTAAACAAGGACCCTGACTGGGTAATATTTTTAACTAAATCATTATTTTTCGGGTTGTTTATCTCCTGAATTCCGCTGCTGAGTTTACGCCTCTCTTGACACTGATCATTCTATCGTTAGACTCCCTGCAGCGCACAAAAATCAGGATATTTCAATGTCAGTAGAAAGCAATTTAGTGAAGAGAAGAAACAGTGTCGGAGTTAAGGTCGGTTCTGTCATGATCGGTGGCGGGGCTCCTGTGGTCGTGCAATCCATGACCAATACAGATACTGCCGATGCCGAGTCAACGGCGAAACAAGTACAACAACTTGCAGCTGCGGGTTCGGAACTCGTGAGGATTACAGTAGACACTGAAAAATCGGCCAGTCAAGTAGCTTCAATTAGAGAGAAACTAGACGCTATGGGCTGTCATGTGCCTTTGGTGGGTGATTTTCATTACAACGGTCATACCTTGCTGGAAAAATATCCCGATTGTGCGGAAGCCTTGGCCAAATATCGGATTAACCCGGGTAATGTGGGTTTTGGTAAGAAAAAAGATGATCAATTTGCGGTGATGATTGAAAAGGCTATTCAATATAAAAAGCCTGTTCGGATCGGTGTGAATTGGGGCAGTCTGGATCAACAATTATTAACCCAGATGATGGATGATAATGCCAAATTGGCTGAACCTCATGATACAAATGAGGTAATGAAGGAGGCCTTGATCGTCTCTGCGCTAAAGAGTGCTGAAAAAGCTGAAGAGATTGGTTTAGCTCGGGATCAGATTGTTCTTTCATGTAAAGTCAGTGGTGTACAGAAATTAATTTCTGTTTATCGTGATCTTGGTGCTCGATGTGATTATGCGATTCATCTTGGACTTACAGAAGCAGGGATGGGTTCAAAAGGGATTGTGGCTTCAACGGCAGGAATGGCGATTCTGCTACAAGAGGGCATAGGCGATACGATTCGTGTGTCGCTGACACCAGAGCCAGGCGGAGATAGAACCAATGAAGTAATCGTTGCCCAGGAAATGTTGCAGACTATGGGCTTACGATCATTTACACCGTTGGTCACAGCTTGCCCAGGTTGCGGCAGAACCACTAGCACGGTATTTCAGGAACTTGCCAACGCTATTCAGGCTCACGCCCGTAGCCAGATGCCCATCTGGCGGGAAAAATATGTGGGTGTTGAGGACATGACTCTGGCAGTAATGGGATGTGTGGTGAATGGCCCCGGTGAGAGCAAGCATGCGGATATTGGCATCAGCCTGCCGGGAACAGGAGAAACCCCTATCGCCCCGGTATTTATTGATGGCAAGAAGGCGATGACGCTCAGAGGGAATAATATTGCTGAAGAATTTCGAGTGATCGTAGACGAATATGTTGAAGGTCGTTACTCGAAGAGGTAGTATTTATAGCTATATTGACTAGAGTTTTACTCAACTAATTAGTTTAGCATGTTATTTAAGGCTGTGGAAATAAGATTCTAGATTCAAAATATTAACTTTCAGGCAATTATTTTTAGGTAATCATTAAATAGGAGTTCAAGAAATAATGAAAAATTCAATATTACCATTCGCACTACTTCTGTTGTTTTCAGTGGGTAGCGTGATAGATAGTCGCGAGGCATTCGCTAATGAACAAACGTATTGGGGTACCAATTCTGGACAGATTTGGAAAAGTGGCTTCGGCGAATGTTGGGGCGGTGCTATGGGAAGAACTGATCCTTCATGCGGTGGTGCACCAATGGCAGTGGAAGAGCCAGCGCCAGTGATGATGGCAGGTCCTAATCTAGATGATGATAATGATGGTGTGCCAAATAGTGAAGACATTTGCTGGACTACTCCGGCTGGAGATAGAGTAGATATTTACGGTTGTACTATTCGTGAAGAAGAGATGATGGTTTCTCTGCAAGGCGTACATTTTGCCAGTGATAGTGCAAAGTTGACGAGTGAAGCTCAGTCCATCTTGAATAGTGCAGTAGGCGCTATTCAAGCTAAATCGAGCTCACAGATAGATGTAGTGGGTCATACCGATAGTCGGTTATCTGATTCATATAATCAAAGCTTATCAGAACGTCGTGCTAATTCTGTTGCTGATTATCTAGCTTCTAAAGGTGTGTCAGCCTCAAGTTTGAATGCTAAAGGGATGGGTGAAGGTAGTCCAGTGGCTTCAAACGATACAAGAGAAGGTCGTGCTAAAAACAGAAGAGTAGAAGTTATCGCAAGATAATACTGTAACGAGTAGTGTATTTAACAAGGGGTACAGGGAATCATTCCCTGTACCCTTTTTTTATGTACTACTACATGGATGTAGGAGGTAGAGCAACGCAGGACGCCTATACGGATATAGGCGGTTGAAAATGTCTGGAACTAATTTTCCAGCAGTAGCCGAGGATGTACGGCAGAAAATTTCTCCTGTATTTTCTGCATTTCCACCATCCATGGTGGTCGTATGTCGCGGCGGCATGGATGCAGAAGAGCGGGCTATGTACACAATTACATGAGAGTAATCGGTACGACCCCATGGATGGGGGAGGTAGAATCGCGTCAGGAACAGCGGTCGAGAGTCGAGTCAGGAAGTGTGAAGCCTGCTCTTGGAATACGGAGACCGAGAGCAGTGATTGTGTATTGGAGTTAGATCGAGATTACCAAAAGAGGATGAGGGAGTGATGATAATGTCATATAGAGAGATATTGATATGTTGCAGCGTACCTGTACTGATTTTTGGTTTAGGGATTTCTAATGCCCATGCAGGATGGGGCGATTTGCTGGATTATTTCTCAGATAACCCTGAAATAACAAAAGGTGCCTCTGCAGTATTATCTAATACCGATATGGTTGATGGCTTAAAGGAAGCATTGAGTAAAGGCACAACATCAGCCATTGCCAACCTTGGCAAGAAGGATGGTTTTTTTGCCAATAATAAAGTCAAGATTCCGATGCCCGATTCATTAAAGACGGTGGAGAGTGGCCTGCGAAAGATTGGGCAGGATAAATATGCTGATGAATTTGTATTAACTATGAATCGTGCTGCCGAGCAGGCAGTACCTGAAGCCGCAGAACTCTTCGGTAGCGCCATAAGAAGTATGAGTATTGAGGATGCCAAGGGAATCTTGAATGGCCCAGATGACGCCGCGACACAATATTTCAGGCGCACGAGTGGTGAGAATCTGGTGAATCGTTTTCTACCTATTGTCGAGAAATCAACTGACCAGGTTGGTGTGACATCGAATTATAAAGAGATGGTCGGAAAACTAGGGTTTGCATCAAAATTTGTCGACACAGAAAGTCTTGATGTTGATCGTTATATTACCAATAAGGCCGTTGATGGTTTATTTTTGATGGTCGCTAACGAAGAAAAATTAATCAGAGAAAACCCTGCTGCACGCACAACAGAGCTACTGAAAAAAGTATTCTCAAAATAATTAGCCATCTTATTCCACACACTAGAATACTTGTCTGATTAATCTTCAGACAGGAATTTCTTGTCCCCCTTTTGTTACTTTGGCTACTCGGAAGTTATTTTTGAGTGTTGCAAAAAGCAACGAAATTTTGATATGGATCAATAAAAACTATCTCCGTAGCCAATCTGGGCTAAGCTTACTTTGAGAAATCGCTAGCAATAGATTATTGTTAGTCATCCTTAATTTAAGGAAAATATCTACATTGTAATAATCAACTTGACTAATGAGGTGTGACTTCAAGGTGGTTAATTGAATTAACTAGAAGGAAAGAAAGCCGATGTCCGAAATTAAAACATATCAAGTTCCTGAATCCATGAAAAAAAATGCTCATATCAATAATGAGCAATATCTGGAAATGTATCAAAAATCAATCGATCATCCTGATGAATTTTGGGCAGAGCAAGCCGAAAAATTTCTCAGCTGGTTCAAGCCGTGGGACAAAGTCCAAGCATATGATTTTGGTGAAAACGTAAATATTAAATGGTTCGAAGGTGGCAAACTGAATGTTTCTTATAATTGTCTCGATAGACATCTGGAGACGCGCGGAGATCAAGTTGCCATTATTTGGGAAGGTGATGATCCAAGTGAAGATCGGCAGATTACCTACAAAGAATTACATGAAGAAGTTTGTAGATTAGCCAATGCCTTAAAAACACGAGGTGTAGGAAAAGGCGACCGCGTCTGTTTATACATGCCAATGATTCCAGAAGCTGCGGTAGCAATGCTGGCCTGTACTCGAATTGGTGCGGTACATTCAATTGTCTTTGGTGGGTTTTCACCTGACGCACTCCGTGATCGTATAAATGATTCAGATTGCCAGGTGGTAATTACCAGTGATTACAGTTTACGCGGTAAGAAACAAATTCCATTGAAGGCCAATGCCGATAAAGGCTTGGCTGGTTGTCCCAATGTGAAGACATGTATTGTCGTCAAACGTACGGGTGGTGATATTGACTGGAATGATGATCGAGATGTTTGGTATCACGAAGCCGTAGCCGCGGCATCAACAGAATGTCCGCCGGAAGAAATGGATGCAGAAGATCCTTTATTTATACTTTATACCTCGGGGTCAACCGGCCAACCAAAAGGTGTCTTACATACGACAGGTGGTTATTTGTTGTACGCCGCCATGACGCATAAATATGTGTTTGATTATCAGGAAGGGGAAATCTACTGGTGTACCGCAGATGTCGGTTGGGTCACAGGTCATTCATATATTGTTTATGGACCGCTAGCCAATGGTGCCACCTCATTGATGTTTGAAGGGGTACCGAACTTTCCTGATGCCAGTCGTTTTTGGCAAGTAGTAGATAAATGGAAAGTGAACTCATTTTATACAGCGCCCACGGCGATTCGTATGTTGATGGGACAAGGTAATGAGTTCGTAGAAAAAACGGATCGATCCAGTTTGAGAATTTTAGGTTCAGTCGGTGAGCCGATTAATCCGGAGGCCTGGGAGTGGTATTACAATGTGATTGGAAATGGTAAATGCCCGATTGTCGATACCTGGTGGCAAACGGAAACGGGAGGGCATCTGATTACACCGTTGCCTGGCGCGACTGCTCTGAAACCAGGTTCAGCAACACTACCTTTTTTTGGTATTGAACCTGCGATTGTTGATGAGCAGGGTAAAGAACTCGATGGGGTTGCCTCAGGTAATTTAATTATCAAACGCTCATGGCCCAGTCAAATGCGTACCATTTATGGCGATCATGATCGATTTATTGAAACCTATTTTAAAATGTACCCAGGGTGTTATTTTACCGGGGATGGCGCAAGGCGTGACGAAGATGGTTATTACTGGATTACGGGCCGAGTCGACGATGTGATTAACGTGTCTGGACATCGTATGGGCACAGCAGAAGTTGAAAGTGCATTGGTACTCCATGAAGCTGTAGCGGAGGCCGCTGTTGTTGGATACCCTCATGACATTAAAGGGCAGGGCATTTATGCCTATGTAACCTTGATGTCTGGGGTTGAAGAAAGCGAAGAACTACGTAAAGAATTAGTTCTACATGTCCGTAAAGAGATTGGTCCCATTGCTTCCCCTGATTTATTACAGTGGGCACCTGGCCTTCCGAAGACACGTTCTGGAAAAATTATGCGCAGGATTTTACGCAAAGTAGCAGAAAATGAGCTAGAGGCACTGGGGGACACTAGTACATTGGCAGATCCTACCGTTGTTGATCAACTAATTGAAAATCGCATGAATAAATAAAATAAAGAAAGAAAGTAGGAGAATTTTGTGAATCTAGACAGAGTAGATGCTGGGAGAAACCCGCCAGAAGAAGTTAATGTCATTATTGAAATACCTTTGAACGGTGAACCAGTTAAATACGAGTTGGACAAGGATACAGGCGCAATGTTTGTGGATCGTTTTTTGAATACTGCAATGCGCTATCCTTGTAACTATGGCTATATCCCAAGAACATTGGCAGAAGATGGTGATCCTGTTGATGTTATTGTCGCAACGCCCATGCCTTTAATTCACGGCTCAGTCATGCGCTGTCGTCCTATTGGTTTATTGGAGATGACGGATGAAGCCGGGAATGATGGCAAGGTGATGGTAGTGCCGATTGACTCAGTATCTAAATTTCATAGTTCGATTCACTCATACGAAGATGTACAGCCCGCGCTGCTAAATCTAATAACGCATTTCTTTGAGCACTATAAGGACTTGGAGCCAAATAAATGGGTTAAGGTTGAAGGTTGGCGTGATGTACAAGAGGCAAAAGATGAAATAATTGTTTCGCTAAAACGGTTTGAGAATAGTCCGGAGAAGCTGCTATTTTAAGGGATACCACGGCCCAGCATAGTAGTTTTACTGTATAGCCAAGCATAAGTATGCGAAATCACACAACATCGCTTGAAAAATAATTGACAATTATTTCTTGAAGAGTTATGTTGCACCGCAATATATTGCAATGCACAAAAGCCGAGGAGATATATCATGCAAAATCAAATAATTGAGCAAATGACAGCAGCTACCACAAAATCCTACAAAACAATGAAGAACCTGGCTGATATCAACACCAGTGCGCTGAGTAAATTGACTGATCTACAGTTTGATTTTATCAGCACGAACATTGAATCAGCTATTGAGCAAACGAAGTCTTTGAGTAGCAAGAAAGAAGCTAAAGATATTTTTTCAAGTAGTGCTGAGTTTCTAAGTGATTACAATGAAAAAATGATTGATTTTACCAGCAAGACTGTTGAAATTTTTACTCAGTCTCGTGATGAAGCAACAAGCCTTTTTGAAGAAGTAATCGCTACTGAAGCCGCACCTGCAAAAAAACCTGCTAAAGCTAGCAAAGCAACAACAGCTAAAACTGCGGCCAAAAAGTCTACAAAGAAAGAAGCGTAA
The DNA here is from genome assembly GCA_047620145.1 of Gammaproteobacteria bacterium. Classification (GTDB taxonomy): domain Bacteria; phylum Pseudomonadota; class Gammaproteobacteria; order Eutrophobiales; family Eutrophobiaceae; genus SMWN01. Next base: position 23,560 of record JBLHKO010000011.1, read on the forward strand.
TCCGCAGATAGTAATATCTCCCCATTTTAAAATAATCCCGTATTTCTACTTGTCAGGAATGCGGGATTTTTATTTACGGCGGTCTAAAAATTCACAGCGATGCTAATGCTAAATAGAAGAATATTGCAGTGCAACATTTCTCATGATAGCATGTGTACTAATCAGTATTTAAGTCTTATATCATGCGTACAAGCACCTGCCGACTGTAAACAGAAATATTTTCAGGATATTAAATTATGAATGACAAAATGCAGTTTCCTTTCTGGGATACAGACTGGATGAATAGTAGTGGTCAGCGCAGTCAACCAGACTGGTTCCAGAATCAAAAGCAATATATGGATGCCTGGTCTTCTTTCCAGCAGTTTATGCCAGATTCATCTTCCGGGATTAACCCGATGTATAAAGCCATGAATAGCTGGTGGAATGATGCCTCTTCTTCTATGACAGGTCAGAATCAGGACTTTTATAGCAAGATGATGCAGCAAGGCAAGTCGTTCTACTTTATGGGAGAGCAGTTCAATAAACTTCTTGAAGGCTTGAAGGAGCTAAACAGCGAATCGGACGATTGGCAGAAAGTCTTGAACGATAGTTTCGAGTCAATGAAATCTGTCCTGGAAGGGGCTAATGCCAGTATGCAAGGTTCATTTACAGCGTCACCCTTTATGAAGGGTAGCTTTGATAGTGACCATTTGAAAATTTCAGGAATGACATCTTTCATCGACAAACTATTATCAGTGCCTGGTTTTGGCCCTGATCGCGAGACACAGGCGCAGATGCAAGACGGCATTAAACTGTTCAAAGAATACCAGCAAGCCTCCAATGAATATAACGCACAAATAAGTAAAGTCGGTGTTGAAGCTTTGGAGGACATGCGTCTCAGAATTTTGAAAATGTCTGAGCAAGGAAAGGAAATAAATAGTTTACGTGAGATATATGATCTGTGGGTTGATTGTAATGAAGAGGCCTACGCTAAACTTGTTTACACAGATGAATATTCAGAGCTTTATGGTCGCTTGACCAATGCTCTGCTCGCCGTGAAACAACATAATGGCAAGCTTATGGATAAAATTCTGACAAAACTTAATATGCCCACACGTCAGGGTATGAATACAGTCTTGAAACGTGTTCAGGAGATGAAGCGCGATCAGTCAAAATCTACAGTAAAGATTACTTCTTTGGAAAATGAGATTCAGGCATTACGCCAGTTGATAGAAGGGAAGAAAAAACCTTCATCACCAACGAAATCGAAATCAACTGTTACCAAAAAGAAAGCCAAAAAAAAGTTGGCTAAAAAGACAGTAGCGAAGAAGGTTCCTAATAAGGCATCGAAAAAGAAATCAAAGAAAGCAGCAAAAAAAACAATAAAGAAAACGGCTAAAAAGTCTTCTTCTAACAAAACTATTGTTATCGATATTTAATTTAAACATTTACGAGTATTGGAGCATAAAACATGATTCCTTTTCAAATGAGACCTGATGAAATTGTCCAGGAAATTTCAGACTTCAATGGCAAACTAGCAAAAGGCCTGAATACTTTAACCAAAATTGGTGAACTTGAAGATGGTATTTCACCGAGAGATGACGTCTACAAAGAAGACAAGATGGTGCTGTACCATTACAGACCTCGCGTCAAAAAACAAAACTCTACCCCGGTGCTGATCGTCTATGCCTTGGTTAATCGGCCTTACATGGCTGATCTTCAAGAGGGTCGTTCAATGATTCAGGGCATGCTGGATGCTGGCTTAGATGTCTACCTGATTGACTGGGGCTATCCAGATGCAGGTGATGGTTATCTAACACTGGAAGACTATATTAACGGTTATATCGACCGTTGTGTTGATGTGATACGTGATAAACATGAGCTGGACAAGATCAATCTTTTTGGAATTTGTCAGGGTGGCGTGTTTAGTCTTTGCTATACAGCACTGCATCAGGAAAAGGTTAAAAACCTGACTACCGTAGTTACTCCCGTTGATTTTCACACCAAAAATGATTTACTAAGCAAAATGATGCGTCATGTTGATGTCGATTTACTTATCGATACTGAAGGTAATATTCCCGGTGATGATATGAATTCAACCTATCTATCTATGAAGCCTTTTCAGATGATGGGACAGAAATATGTCGATTTGGTAAATATTCTGGATGATACCGAAAAATTACATAATTTTATGCGTATGGAAAAATGGATTTTTGATAGTCCTGATCAGGCCGGAGAGACTCTGAGGGAATTTGCCAAACAGTTTTATCAACAAAATGGATTGGTCAAAGGTACCGTTAAAATTGGTGAGGATACGGTGGATTTGGAGAATATTACTATTCCGATGTTAAACATCTATGCGGCAGCAGATCATCTGGTTCCACCTGATTCATCAAAAGCACTTGCAGGCTGTGTATCAAGCAAAGACTATACAGAGCTTGAATTTCCCGGCGGGCATATCGGTATCTTTGTGAGTGGTAAAGCACAGCAAATGATTCCACCTGCAGTAGGTAAATGGCTGGACGAAAGAGCCTAGTTGAATATTCTAGCTGAATATTATTGATGCACAAAAAAACCGGACATTTACCCGGTTTTTTTATTACATAAATATGTTGTTTATTTTTTATTTGCCTTCAGGCCTGCGGCCTTAAAAAAACCTTCTTGCATATCCTGCCACATCTTGAGATTGTTTTCCGCAATCTCATTCATGGCAGTGAGTGGATTACTTGTTACTGCATCTTGCATTTGTTTCTGCTGATCTACAAATAGTGTCAGGCTTTTCTGGATGAAGTCGCCCGCAACACTCTGCAAGGAATCATCGTAAAAACGAATAATTTGCGATAACGCCGATGCTGAAAAGAATGGTTCACCATCGTGTTCCTGCTCTGAAATGATTTGTAGCAAGATACCTCGAGTCAGATCTTCTCCGGTCTTAACGTCTCTGACACAGAAATCAACATTATCAGTTACTAGTTGTTTAACATTCTCAAGTGTAATGTATTTACTCAGTTCTGTGTCGTACAAACGACGATTAGGATATTTCTTGATGATGCGTGTGTTTGTATTACTCATATTCGTTGACCAGTTGTTATTAAAGTATTTATCGGAATAATCCTTATCTTTCTACCGCTAATGCAACACCCTGACCACCACCGATACACAATGTGGCTAAACCTTTCTTGGCATTTCTACGCTTCATTTCATGCAGGAGGGTGACGAGTACACGGCAACCAGAAGCACCAATAGGGTGACCCAATGCGATAGCACCGCCATTGACGTTTACTTTGGACGGATCCCAACCAATACCTTTATTGACTGAAATTGCCTGGGCGGCAAACGCTTCGTTTGCTTCTATGAGGTCCAGCTCTTCGTGTGTCCAACCGGCTTTTTCCAGACATTTCTGCGATGCTGGAATCGGCCCAGTCCCCATAATCGCTGGGCTAACGCCCGCGCTTGAGTAAGCCACGATAGTGGCTAGTGGTTCCAGGCCTAATTCTTTCGCCTTACTTTCTGACATCACAACTACCGCAGCTGCACCATCATTCAAACCCGAAGCATTAGCGGCGGTGACAGTCCCCTCCTTATCGAAAGCAGGACGCATCGACCCCAGAGTTTCTGCGGTAACACCGGCACGAGGAAATTCATCTTTATTAAAAGTGATTGGGTCACCTTTACGTTGAGGAATGATGATAGGAATAATTTCGTCATCAAATTTGCCTTTGGCTTGAGCGGTTTCAGTTTTTTGTTGGCTCGCCGCAGCGAATTCATCTTGTTCTTGTCGAGAAATATCAAATTCTTTGGCAATGTTTTCTGCTGTGACACCCATATGATAATCGTTGAATGCACACCAGAGACCATCAACGATCATGGAGTCCTGTAATTTCCAATCGCCCATTTTCTGACCATTGCGAGATTTAGGCAGGACATGTGGTGACAGGCTCATATTTTCCTGGCCGCCGGCAATGATGATTTCTGCGTCACCACACATGATTGCTTGTGCAGCTAAATGAACTGCTTTTAGACCGCTGCCACAGACTTTGTTGATAGTCATGCTTGGAGTGGTTTCCGGTATTCCCGCTGCGATGGCGGCTTGTCTTGCTGGATTTTGACCGGTACCAGCTGTTAATACGTGACCGAGGATAACTTCATCTACTTGTTCAGGTTTAAGGCCAGCTTGCTCCAGTACGCCGGAGATAACGGTTGCTCCCAGTATGTGTGCTGGCACACTCGCTAATGATCCGCCAAAAGTGCCGATTGCAGTTCGACCAGCGGCAACGATAACTACTTTCTCTGACATGTCCTCTTTCTCCAAATTATAATGTGGCACTTCATGCTCACAAAATGTTGAGTTTAATATTGAGTTATTAATGATTCGACGCGCACCATAAGTTACGCTGCAGTGCACAAAAGCTCAGGAATGTTAACAGAATCTTTGGGCTGACTCCAGTGTCAACTAACAGTGCGCGGTAGGCAGAAAAGTCCTGAGAGTATCGACTAGATATGAAGTGCGCGATTATCCACATTAAGCGCAGCTTCATGTATGGCTTCTGAAAGAGAAGGATGCCCATGAATAGTCCGGGCAATATCTTCGCTACTGGCGTCAAATTCCATGGCTAATACAGCCTCTGAGATGAGCTCTGAAGCATTCGGTCCGAGTATGTGAACGCCGAGGATTCGATCGGTCTTGCTATCAGCCAGTATTTTGACCAGACCAGTTGATTCGCCTGAAGCTCTTGCGCGGCTGTTAGCGGCAAAAGGAAATGTACCGATTTTATAATCTACTCCACGCTCCTGCAGTGTTTGTTCGGTCTTTCCGACCCAGGCAATTTCAGGCCATGTATAAATGACCCATGGAATTGTATCGTGATTGATATGGCCAGGTTGCCCGGCAATTTTCTCTGCAACCGCCACGCCTTCTTCCGATGCCTTGTGGGCAAGCATAGGCCCGCGGACAACATCACCGATGGCATAAACATTCGGCAGGTTAGTTTGGCAATGCTCATCAACTTTAATAAAGCCTCTTGCATCAAGCTCTAATCCAGCAGATTCAGCACCAAGACCTTCTGTATTGGGGGTACGACCGACTGCAACAATTAATTTATCAACACTTATTTGTTGTTTTTCACCTTCGGCATCTTCGTAGATGACAATGACTTCCTGATTGTTTGAGCCTGTACCAGTTACTCTTGCACCGAGTCTGATATCTAATCCCTGTTTGCTGAGAATTTTATAGGCTTCGTCAGAGAGTTGGTCATCAACAGGGTCGAGAAACGAGTCCAGTGCTTCAAGGATAATGACTTCAGAACCTAATCGACCCCAGACACTGCCTAGTTCAAGGCCTATGACCCCCGCACCAATGATGCCCAATTTTCTGGGGGTTTCATCAAATGCAAGTGCGCCAGTGGAATCAACGATCCTGTCGTTATCCACTTTTGCAGGTGGAATTTTTGTAGGCACAGATCCTGTAGCAATAATAATGTGTTTGGCTGAAGCAGTAATTTTCTCTGTTTCTTCTTCACTTGCTGGAGGTGAGACTTCGATTTGGTATTGGCCAGATTCATTTTGTGATGTGATCCGTCCACGACCATGCAACAGGTCGATATTATTCTTTTTTAATAGACCAGTAATTCCCTGTGTCAGCATCTGCACAGTCTTATCTTTCCGCGCAATCATTTTGTTCACATCCATGCTTGCACCAGAAACATTAATACCGTGATTAGCGGCTTCATTTTTAATGTATGAATAATGATGTGATGACTCTAATAATGCTTTAGAAGGGATACAACCGACGTTCAAACAAGTGCCACCTAGTGCAGGTTTGCCATTTTCTTTAGTCCAGCTTTCTACGCAAGCAGTGGAGAGTCCTAACTGGGCGCAACGAATGGCAGCCACATAACCACCGGGGCCGGCACCAATGACGATGACATCGTAATTTTTCATTTCGCTGTTTTATCTCGGCTATTTATAGATCGGGTTCTATATTTGCAGTAATAACCTGGTGGGATCTTCTATTTGTTCTTTAACCGCAACCAGGAATTGTACGGCTTCCCGTCCATCGATGATTCGGTGATCATAAGACAGTGCCAAATACATCATAGGCCTGATCACGACTTGCCCATTTTCTGCGACCGGACGTTCCTGGATCTTATGCATACCAAGAATGGCACTTTGAGGTGGATTAATAATTGGCGTTGAAAGTAGTGAGCCAAAAGTTCCACCATTGGTAAGTGTAAAAGTGCCGCCTGTAAGTTCTTCAATAGTGAGTTTCCCCTCTCCTGCTTTTTTCCCCAATTCTGTAATCTTGGATTCTATCCCGGCAAATGAAAGTGTATCCGCATCTCTTAACACCGGGACAACCAGTCCTCGTTTTGAGCTAACCGCGATGCCAATATCAAAATATCCTCGATAAAGAATATCTTCCCCATCGACCGAAGCGTTGATAACAGGAAATTTCTTTAATGCTTCTACAGCAGCCTTGGTAAAAAAAGACATGAAACCTAATTTGCTTTCGTGGGTTTCTTCAAATTCTTTTTTATAACGTTGACGCAAATCCATGACAGCTTGCATATTGACTTCGTTGAATGTTGTTAGCAGAGCATTGTCATGTTGTGCAGAAAGTAATCGTTCTGCGGCTCGTTTGCGTAGTCGAGTCATGGCGACACGTTCTTCTGGACGTTGTTCCGTCCTAATCGTTGTCACCGGTGCTGCTTCTGCTTTTTTTGATTGTTCTTCCATTGCAGCAGTCTTTGGTACAACAGTTCTTGGCTCAGCTGCCGATTTTACTGATGCATTGTCATTAATTGCACCAGCCAAATGATTCAGTACGTCTTCTTTGGTAATTCGATCTGGATCATTTTGGGTTTTGATATCCGATGTTTCTAGCTTGTTTTCCGCTAGTAAATTTCTGACCGCAGGACTTAATTTTGGCACTTCTTCAATGGATGTGAATACTGGCTGTTTTGACGCTGCAGGTTGCGGCGCAGTTTCAGGTTCGGGTTCGAGGAGTGTTTGTTGTTGAGGCGCATCCTCTGCAGCTGCAGCCACCGGTGTAGTTTCTTCAACTGCTGCTTTTTTCTCTGTATCGATAATGGCAATAATTTCGTCGCTTTCAACGTCTTCGCCATCTTGTTTGAGAATTTCGATCAAAACACCATTATTTGGAGCAGCAACTTCCAGAGTAACCTTGTCTGTCTCGATATCAATCAGGTTATCACCGCGTTTTACGAAATCGCCAACTTTTTTGTGCCAGCTAAGCAAGTTTGCTTCGGCAACAGATTCAGCAAGAACAGGGACTTTTACTTCAATAGCCACGTTTTTCTCCTTGGGGATGATGTCACACAATTATACACTTTTATTAATCAGGTTTATTAATAAGGCAAGGCTGATCAAACCGGTGTACTGTTGCGCTTGTGTGTGACTTCAAGCTTGTCTAATTGTAGCGCATCAGCCACCAATTGCTTTTGTTGCTCCAGGTGCTTGGACATATAACCTACGGCAGGAGATGCTGAATAGAAGCGTCCTGAATAACCTAGAGTATGTTGATCGCCAATACACCCGATCAATGTGCCTCGCGATTGCAGATAATACCAACTGCCCTGATTTTTAGGTTCTTCTTGAACCCAAACGATTTCTTTAAGGTTCGGGTAACTGTCTATGACGTGTACGACCTCGTCTTTCGGGAAGGGGAATAATTGCTCTATGCGGGCGATGGCAATATTCTCTATTTTTTTGTCTCGGCGTTCCTCGATTAAATCGTAATAAACTTTACCAGTACAAAATAGCAGGCGAGTGACTGCATCAGGATTTATTTCATCTATTTCACTAATGACTGTCTGAAATTTACCATGCGTCAATTCTTCTACAGGAGATGCAGAAAGAGGTCGACGCAATAAACTTTTCGGGGTCATCACAATCAGTGGTTTTCTGTAAGGACGTAACATTTGACGTCTTATCATATGAAACATTTGACCAGCGGTACTGGGAACACAAACCTGCATATTCTCCGCTGCACAGAGTTGTAGAAAACGTTCTAGCCTTGCTGAAGAATGCTCAGGTCCTTGTCCATCATAGCCATGCGGTAGAAAAACAACGAGGCCACAATACCTTCCCCATTTGGCTTCACAAGAGCTGATAAATTGGTCGAAGACTACTTGCGCACCATTGGCAAAATCACCAAATTGAGCTTCCCAGATGACCAAGGCATTGGGCTCTGCACAACTGTAACCATAATCGAATGCCAGCACGGCTTCTTCTGAAAGCGTCGAATTAATGACCAAAAAGTCGGCCTGATTTTCACTCAGATGTTGAAGTGGCAACCAGGTTTCTCCATCTTCCTGATTATGGATGACTGCATGACGATGGAAAAAAGTTCCTCTGCCACTATCTTGTCCTGAAATTCTTACTGGATACCCCGCCTCAAGCAGACTTGCATAAGCCATGTTCTCAGCAAAACCCCAATCTATCGAGAGTTCGCCATTACCCATTTTAATTCTGCTATCAATGATCTTTTTGACACTTTTATGTAATTGATAATGTTCAGGGATGGTGGTGATTTTTGTCGCCAATTGATTGACAGTATCGCTATCAAGCGAGGTATCCACTGGCGCATTCCAGGCAGTGCCTATGTAAGGTGAATAATCGATATGAAATTCGGTATCTATATTACTTGCATGTTTACCAGATACTTTTTTGTTGGTATCAAGTGAAGCGATATAGTTATCAACGATTTGATCAACTTCCTCATCAACAATATGCCCTTCATTAATAAGCCGTTCTGTGTAGAGGTGCCTCACTCCCGGGTGTTTGCGAATATGTTGATACATGATTGGCTGTGTCGCTGCGGGCTCGTCTGTTTCACTATGACCATGTTTGCGAAAACAGATCATGTCGATAACGACATCTTTGTTGAATTCCATCCGGTAATCCAGAGCCTGCTGCGCGATAAATGCGACGGCTTCAGGATCATCACCATTCACATGAAAAATGGGAGCCTGCACCATTTTCGCAACATCAGTGCAGTAGAGCGATGATCTCGAATCAAGTGGATCACTGGTGGTAAATCCGATTTGATTGTTAATAATGATATGGACTGTACCGCCGGTCGAGTAGCCGCGAGTTTGCGAAAGATTAAAAGTTTCCATGACCACACCCTGACCAGCAAATGCTGCATCACCATGCAGCAAGATAGGCAGAACCTTATCTCTTGCATGGTCTTTTCTTCTTTCCTGGCGTGCTCGAACAGAGCCTTCTACAACAGGATCTACAATCTCAAGGTGTGATGGGTTGAATGACAGTGTCAGGTGGACATTGCCTCCAGGTGTTTCAATATCAGAGGAATAACCAAGATGATACTTCACATCACCTGAGCCTAATTCCTGGACATTCTTACCCTCAAATTCGTCGAACAGCTCCGCAGGATTTTTGCCGATAGTGTTAACCAAAACATTTAGGCGTCCACGATGAGCCATGCCAATGACCATCTCCTTGATACCAGCACTGCCGCCTGACTGAACCAAAACGTCTAACAGGGGATTAAGACTTTCACCACCTTCCAGCGAGAAGCGTTTTTGACCGACGTATTTGGTGCTCAAATATTCTTCAAGGGTATTGGCTGCTATGACACGCTCCAGGATACGAATCTTTTGCTCTTTAGTGTAATTTGGAGTGGCACGACAAGATTCAAGACGTTGTTGTATCCAACGTTTGATTTCAGTCTCATTGATATGCATATATTCCACACCAATAGATCGGCAATAGGTGGTCTGAATAATATCGATGATCTCTTGCAGTGGGATCTCATCTTCGGCATGCAACGAACCCGTGTTAAATAAGGTGCTCATATCTGCTTCGGTTAAGCCGTGATAGGCAGGCTCCAGTTCCGGGACATCCGGTCTTTCGTATTGCTTGAGCGGATCAAGATCGGCCTGACGATGACCTCGAAAACGATAGGCGTTAATCAGTTGAAGAACAGCAACCTGTTTTTGGTGTGCGGCTGCATCTGGACCTACATGGATGACGGGTGATTGCCCTTTTTGTTTTGCTGCCTGATAGTAGGCCTGTTGGATGGCTGAATGAGGCGTGTCAGGTCGGCTATGAGTGTCTGATAAAACCAGCGTATTAAAATAGAGCTGCCAGTCTTCACTGACACTTTTTGCATCTTCGAGATAGGCCTCGTATAGCTCTTCTATATACCAGGCGTTCCCGCTATATAACATAGAAGACATCGACTTATTCATAGGGTTTGCCTTTGGGATATCCGTTATTGCCGTTACCGGCATTATTTTTATGTAAAATTGCCAGAAAATTATAGTACTTGATGATAAATTATAACGTTCTGCACCTCAATAAGCAGACAGAAATACTTCAAGTTATTTTTATAAAAACACCGACAAGTTAGTACGAAATAAAGCTTTTATCATGTATGAACCGATTATCTTTGTGACTAGCACAGGATTCGCTATTGCTGCAATGCCATTTTGGAAGGTATGCTGATCTACTTTTTGAAGTTAAAGACACAATAATTACTAAGCAGTTTTTGGAGGGGGGGGGTTTAATGTCTCACACTGTAACAATAACCGATAACAAGACCGGTAAACAAATTGAGTGTCCAGTTCACGAAGGGACTTATGGTGATCCTGTCATCGACACCAGCGCACTGAATAAAGAACTCGGCATGTTCACCATTGATCCCGGCTATGGCATTACTGCTTCTTGTCGAAGTTCAATTACCTATCTCGATGGGGAAAATGGTGTCTTGTTGCATCGTGGTTATCCCATTGATCAATTAGCAGAGAAAAGTACTTACCTGGAAGTATGTTATTTGTTGCTCTATGGTGAGTTACCCAAAGCAACAGAATTTTCTCAATTTCGTGCAGATTTAAATAAACGCAATATGGTGCATGAACATCTGGAAAAATTTTATTCTGGCTATCTTTATGATGCCCACCCTATGTCTATGATGATAGGTGTCACCGGGGCATTATCCTCCTATTATCACGAGGCCATGGATCTTGAAGATCCAGAAGACCGCGACCTGACGGCCAAACGGATTATTGCCAAGATGCCGATTATGGCGGCACATTGCTACAAACATTCTGTCGGACATCCGTTTGTTTATTCACGAGATGATCTGGGTTATGTAGAAAATTTTCTGAACATGATGTTTTCAGTACCGATGCGTGACTATGAGCCATCACCTGTGGCCGTTAAGGCGCTTGATTTGATGATGATTTTGCATGCTGATCATGAACAGAATGCATCAACCTCAACAGTACGTTTGGCGGGCAGCGCGGAAACCAACCCGTTTGCCTGTATTACTGCAGGTATTGTGACCTTATGGGGACGTGCTCATGGCGGCGCGAATGAGGCAGTGTTGAATATGTTAGGAGAGATTGCCGATCCTAAGAATATTCCCCAGTTCATCGCACGTGCAAAAGATAAAGAAGATTCTTTCCGCTTAATGGGTTTTGGACATCGTGTTTATAAAAACTTTGACCCAAGAGCAACCATTATTCGTAAGGCCTGTCATGACTTGCTTGAAGCCGTTGATACTGTAGATCAACCTCTATTTGAGATTGCCATGGAACTGGAGGAAATTGCGCTCAAGGATGATTATTTTATCGAGCGTAAGCTTTACCCCAACGTTGATTTTTACAGCGGCATTATTCTCAAAGCCTTAGGTATTCCAACAAGTATGTACACGGTAATGTTCGCCCTGGCTCGTTCAGCTGGCTGGATATCACAGTGGATGGAAATGATGGAAGATCCAGATTTCAGGATTGGACGTCCACGACAGCTTTATATCGGTCCAGAACAACGGGATTATGTTTCGATAGATAAGCGCTAGGCTTTAATAAACTCAATCAAATAAAATTGAAAATCATTAATATTAATTATTAGAAGGAAGACGGCATAGATGAAAGCTCCAGTCCGAGTGGCAGTAACAGGTGCAGCAGGTCAGATCTGTTATTCACTACTTTTTAGAATTGCATCCGGCGAAATGCTGGGTAAAGACCAACCTGTTATTTTACAGTTACTAGAAATCACCCCTGCCTTAAAAGCATTGGAAGGTGTGGTTATGGAAATTGATGACTGTGCTTTTCCATTGGCAGCGGGTTTTGTTTTGACTGATGATGTAAATGCCGCATTCAAGGATGTTGATTATGCGTTATTAGTCGGCGCAAAACCGCGTAGTGCTGGAATGGAACGTAGTGATTTACTTGAAGCCAATGGTGGTATCTTCAAGGTTCAAGGCAAGGCATTGAATGATAATGCCAGTCGCGATGTGAAAGTCGTCGTAGTCGGTAATCCCGCGAATACCAATGCCAATACGGCAATGATTAATGCGCCGGATCTTAATCCTAAAAATTTCACTGCCTTAACACGCCTGGATCATAATCGTGCCTTGGCACAATTGGCCGCGAAGACAGATTCTGCTGTCAGTGACATTAAAAAAATGATCATCTGGGGTAATCATTCAACCACTCAATATCCTGATCTGAGTCATGCGACGGTTGCGGGCAAGCCTGCACATGATTTGGTAGATAGAAGTTGGTATGAGAATGATTATATTCCCAGAGTCGCCAAGCGCGGTGCCGAGATTATTGATGCACGCGGTGCATCCAGTGCGGCGTCTGCAGCCAACGGTGCTATTGATCATATTCATGATTGGGTATTAGGAACACCTGACGGTGATTGGGTTAGTATGGCGGTGTGCAGTGATGGTAGTTATGGTATTCCAGAAGGTTTGACATATTCATTTCCTGTGACTTGTAAGGATGGTGAGTATTCAATTGTTCAAGGCTTGGAGATTGATGAATTCAGTCAAGCGAAGATGGACGCAACGCAGAAAGAGTTGGAAGAGGAAAGGGATGCAGTAGCTAAAATTTAGCATTGTATTTCTTTATGGAGTAGGAAGAGCCGCTCACTGAGCGGCTTTTTTACGCGCATGGATAACGTCCCATACCCGCAAATAATATGGGATGCGCAGGAGTGACGTAGTCAATTCAACTCAATAGGGAATTCAGCAACAAGCATTCGTCATACCGGTCTTGAGCCAGTATGACGTGCATGGATGCACTAATGTCGCGGTGATATGGATATCAAAGAGCGACCCAGTCAATGTAACCTTCATGATTCTTTATAAGTAATGGTTTCGCCTTTACCGGCGAGGTACTTCTTTTTTGCTTGTCCAAAAAATGAAGTACCCAAGGTCGCTCTTGTGCATCCATGCACCCGCGACATTCGTGCTTCCTGCACATCAAAAAAAGACACCCCTGATATCATGGCCTGCGGCTGCCCTCACAGCCGAGTGATTTTCTAAGGTCGCGCCTACATGCCTTCCTGGCATGAAGGCGCTTATTTGAACGTCCTGTTCAAATAACCTTAAAACCATTCACCTGTTCGGCACGATATGAGGGGGTGAAAATCAAAGACCAACCCACGTTTTTCTGCTTCTGCTCTTAAAGCATTATCCGGATCAAAAGCAAAGGGATGAGTGACTTTGTTTAGTAATGGGATGTCGTTGTGCGAATCGCTGTAGAACCAGCTTGTTTGTAGCTGCCCCGTTACGCGATAAGCCTACTAGCGATATATTTTGGGTCTTGTGCTGCATGAATAACTGCCAATATAAAAATCGTTTCTTTCTCGATGGTATAAAAAACAAGATGAGGAAATATGTGTGTGATAGATCTTCGAATTCCTACTTCAATTTCCTGATATAGTTATGGATTTGATTCAATTCGATTCGATTGAAAGAATTTTCAACTTCATCCAGAAATCGTTTTCCTAGCCCGTCAAGACGTTCCTCAAAATCAACAAATCCATCCAGGATGTCAGACTCCGCTGACGATTTAACAAGCAGCTTCCAGCTCATTTATTCAGGATTTTACCTTTGACCTCTTCCCAGGGTGATCCATCTTCAGGATCACCCTTGTGTTCAGATAATCTCTTTCTCAGGAGTTCCCGAGTGGATTTACCTATCTCAATCTCATCTGGATTTTTAACAATACTCTCCCAAATCTCTGCTACGATTTCTATTCGTTCAGAGATTGGTAGCTCTAAGGTTTCTGCAATGGCTGGCTTCATGTCTATACTTTAAACCCAATTAACTATATTTCAAGGAACAGTTTCTTCGATTAGGCCTTATCTCAGACTCATCACCGGCCAACCCCGTTCTTCTGCTTCAGTTCTTAAAGCATCATCCGGATCAACGGCGATGGGGTGGGTTACCTTATTTAATAGTGGGATGTCATTGTGTGAATCGCTGTAGAACCAGCTTGTTTCAACTTCGAAGTTATTTTTCTGTAGCCATTCCTGATAACGAGTTACTTTGCCTTCGGCGAAGGAGGGTGTGCCGCTGAGTTTGCCGGTGTAGCGCCCGTTGATAAGCTCAGGGTCTGATGCGATTAGATCGTCTATTTGAAATAACTCAGCTATGGGGGCGGTGATAAAACTGTTGGTGGCGGTGATGATTAATAATTTGTGGCTCATGTTTCGGTGATCTTCTATTAGCTTAATAGCTTTGGGTAAGATGACAGGTCGGATTTTCTCTTCAAGGTATCGTTCGCGCCAGCCTACTATGGTTTGCATGTCATTTTCGGCTAGGGGTCGAAACTGAAATTCCAGAAATTCGTTAATATCAAGATCACCTTTTTTGTATTCATCGTAATAGCGGTCATTCTCTCGCTGATGTGCTTCTGCATCGACGTAGCCGTTTTCGCTGAGGAATTGACCCCATAGATAATCGCTATCACCCGCTAGCAAGGTGTTGTCTAGATCAAATATCGCTAAATCCACTTGTTTATTGCCTTGTCGTGTTTTAATGAATGCCGCGCATAGTCTAAGGTGAATGCTTGTGAAGGTAAAATATTGAGATGAAATTTGCGGTAATGGGGTCAGTTATGGAAGAATTGCCTTATAAATATTTGAGGTGATGCTGTGATAGATTCAGAAGGATTTAGGGCCAATGTAGGTATTGTTATTAGCAATGATGCCGGTGAGGTGTTTTGGGCAAAGCGTATCGGACAAGATGCCTGGCAGTTTCCCCAAGGCGGTATCAAGGCGGATGAAAGCGCAGAAGTCGCTATGTTCAGGGAACTAAGGGAAGAAGTTGGACTGTTACCAGAACATGTGGAAATTATTGGTTGCACCAATGATTGGTTGAAATATTGGCTGCCGGAAAGATTCATTCGACAAAATTCCATGCCGTTGTGTATAGGGCAGAAACAGATCTGGTATCTTTTGAAGTTGGTGGCAGATGAAACAAACGTGAATCTTGCGCACTCAGAGAAACCAGAGTTCGACCATTGGGAATGGATTGATTACTGGTCACCCAGCAAGGAAGTCATCGAATTCAAAAGGAACGTCTATCAACAGGCTCTTAAGGAATTTGCACCTTTTCTGTTTCCATAGAATTAATTGAATATGGATTGACCGAAATTTAGCCTGTTCTTTTTAGGTGATGCGTTATTGTTGTTTGGTTGACATCATGAACATAACTTGAGGCATTACATCTCCTACAGAGTTACTACTTAATTTTCTTATGTGACGTTGTTTGAAGCCCGGCGGGAATCTTTTCTCAGTTAGCCATTCATTCAGCTCTTCCAGCTTCACAGCACATTTTTTCATGGCGACATCGACCACATGTCGTGGGTCATTATAGTTTGGTATTTCAGCGCGCGAGGTGTTTTGCAGGCATTCATCGTAAGCGGCGTCATAATTCGCCATCGTGTTATAGTCTTCTTTTGTGACATCAGATTGTGAGATGTACTCTGGTTCTGAACTTATTTCTAGGTTGGTGTTTTCGTCTCCGCCTTCAGCGGCATAAACAGGTGCTTGAATTAACAATAATAATACAAGTTTTGTGAGTTGGTTTTTCATTAATTTATAATACCTTATTGAATTTTTCCAATGTGCTATGGTGCAAATAGCTTGAGGTTTGGCAGTATAAAGCAGCGCACCTCGAAGTACATTGATTAGTGTTAATATTCTCAGTCATATGAACTCATTTTCCAAAACAATTAATCCTGAGCGAATTTTAAAAGCAAGTGACACAATCACTCAGACACCTGCCTTTGTATATGATGAAACAGTGGTCATAGATAGACTGATTGCTTTATCCGAGGTCAGATCTAACAGTGGCTGTAAAATTCTTTATTCAATTAAGGCTGCGCCCCTGACTGGATTACTCAAATCGATAGCCGAATACGTTGATGGTTTTTCAGCGAGCTCATTATTTGAATGTCAGATTGCAAAAGAAATATTAGGCAATAAAGGCAGCGTTCATATTACATCACCTGGTTTGAGAGAAGAGGATGTTAAATCGATAGTGGACACTGCGGACTATATCTCTTTCAATTCAATGAGCCAGTTGCAACAATATAAAAGTATCGTTAACAAAAAACTAAATTGTGGTTTACGTTTAAATCCTGAAAAATCATTTGCTAGAGACGAGCGTTATGATCCCTGTCGACAATATTCAAAACTCGGGATCCCTGTTTCGGTAGTAGCAGACAATAATCTTGAGGGAATACAAGGATTTCACCTGCACAATAATTGTGAGTCGCATGACTTTTCGGAATTGAAGCAAACACTTGAAGGCGTATATGAGTTACTTGATTCAGAACTTGAAACGATGCAATGGATTAATCTGGGTGGGGGCTATTTTATTGACGATGCAGAACAATTGCGTGAACTTGAGAAAATCATCAAAAATCTAAAAGATAAATATACTCTGGATGTTTTTATTGAACCGGGGAAGGGGATTGTTGGTTCGGCTGGTTTTCTTGTTGCAGCAGTTGTAGATATATTTGAATCTGATGGAAAAGAAATAGCAATTCTTGATACCACGGTAAACCACTTGCCAGAAGTGTTTGAATATCAATATAAGCCACATATCTTGCAGGAAAACCCTGCGGGGGAATATGAGTATCGTCTGGCAGGATGCAGTTGTCTCAGTGGTGATTTATTTGGGGATTATCGTTTTGAAAAGGCATTGGAAATTGGTAGCAGAGTGACTTTTAAGAATGTGGGTGCGTACATGTTGGTTAAGGCCAATATGTTTAATGGTATTAATTTACCAATCGTAAATATTTTAAAACCAGATGAAACATTAGTATTGGAAAAAGAATTCACTTATGCCGACTTTAGAGCAAAACACTAGGATCAATATTATCAATTTTTGATGTTTCTGTGTTTTTGGATAAACTCCCCCAGCATTTTAAACTCCTTACTTCTGGCACTACCTTTGCGCCAGATTAAACCAATTTCTCGGTGGCTGCTTTTTGGCAGGACTTGAGTCTTGATATTTGTATTTTTTAACAGTGGTGAATCTTTAGCCATCTCGGGTAAATAGGTGACGCCTAGATCAGCTTCAACCATTTCGATTAAAGTTAACAGGCTACTCGCTGCAAAGTGACTTACCTTATTCAGATTGCGAATTTTACAGGCAGAAAGTGCATGGTCACGAAGACAATGACCATCCTCAAGTAACAGAATACTTTCTGATTGCAGATGTTCTACAGTGATTTTCTGAGACACGATAAATTGACTGTCCTTTTTATATGCGAGAAGAAACTGATCTTTAAAGAGTTTCATCTTCTCTACATTTCGTAATTCGTAAGGGAAGGCAATCAATATCAGGTCCAGCTCACCATTCATCAATTTTTCATAAACTCGCTGTGTCGTGTCTTCTTGCAAGAAAAGTCGTAACTGAGGGAAATCAGAACGCAGTTTCGGCAGTATTTTTGGTAGCAAAAATGGAGATATCGTCGGAATAACCCCTAGCATTAACTTGCCAGATAATGGCTGACTACTCACCTGTGCCATATTCATCAGTGCTTCAAGATCGCGGACGACCAGTCGCGCCTGAACAACAATTTCCTGCCCCATGGATGTAATGGTCACACTTTTATTAGTGCGATCAAAAAGTTGTGCCCCCAATGTTGATTCAAGCTCGCGAATGGCTACGCTAAAGGCAGATTGGGAAACAAAAGATGATTCAGCTGCCTTGCCAAAATGTCCATGTTTTTCCAATGCGAGGAAGTAACGCAGTTGTTTAATCGTAGGTAAATTCATAATATATATTATCCTATAAAATCTATCATCATAATATAATCATTCAATTATATATATCAATAGTATATCCTTAGAATAGGTCAACAATTTATAGAAAGTTGTTTTTTTTTTGACTGATTTAATAATTAAGGAGTAAATGAAATGTCTGATAATGTACCTGAAGTTATATTTAAAACGCGTGTACGCGATGAAAGTATGGGTGGTGATAACCCGTATCGTTGGCAGGATATGACGACGGATGATATTTTTAAAGGCAAGAAGGTCGTGGTTTTAGCACTTCCTGGCGCCTATACACCGACTTGTTCAAGTACCCATCTACCTGGCTTTGACAAGAAATATGATGAGCTAACCGAGCAGGGAGTCGACGAAGTCTACTGCTTGAGCGTGAATGATGCTTTTACCATGTTTCAATGGAGTAAACACTTGGGTGTTTCCAATGTGAAAATGCTACCCGATGGCAATGGTGACTTTACGCGTAATATGGGAATGCTTGTGAAGAAGGAAAACCTTGGTTTTGGTGAGCGTTCATGGCGTTATTCGATGCTTGTTGAGGATAATAAGATCACTAAATTATTTAGTGAGCCCGGACAATCTGATAATTGTCCCGATGACCCATTCAGTGTGAGTGATGTCGATACCATGCTGGAATATTTGAAAGAAATCAAAGTCTAAGTACGAGAAAGCCCCGAAGGTGTTGCCTGCGGGGCTTTATAGCTGTCGCGTTAAAGAACTACGGTTAACGGTACAGGGAACAGCTTTTGGGGTTCCCCATGAGCCAACGAGAGTCGGCCTATTCGTAACAACTATACCTTAAGTCTAGTAGATAATTTTGAGAATGAAATGGCTAATTTCATAATAGTGATATATAACTAGATTAAAGAGGGATAGTTTAAATACGGTCTTTTTAAGACAGGTATTTTTGTGTAAAATTGTAATGTGTCGGCTATTATTTAGTCGGTACTTAAAACAAAACATGCTAATAATAATATTATTATGAAGGTCATTGCACTAAGAAGTTTCTTTG
>JBLHKO010000012.1:0-42261 GCA_047620145.1 Gammaproteobacteria bacterium
ACTATTGCTCATTGTAAGACTCCTCAGTTATTGTATTTAACGTAGCAGAAGTCTCTCTTAGTTTTTAGCTCAATTCTGTCTCATATGTTTTGACGGGGTACAATAAATTAAACCTTACCGCTACAGGTAGAGAGCAAGCCAAGGAAGCTGGCGTAAAAATAAAAGAACTAATAGGCGAAGAAATACTAAGTCAACGTAAACTGATTAAACAAAACACGTTAGCGATGAGGCGACAAATGCATTACGATAAACAACAAGTGAAGCACATAACCTATTGATGAACTAATGTGTCTCTTAAATCAAACCGCTACCTGTCCAAAAGGTTTTGACGACGTACACCTAGCTAACAACGACATTAAAGGATCTCTCATGCAAACATTACAAAATCTGCTCGATAAACTCAGCGGTATAATCTGGGGTGAATACGTCCTGATCCCCCTGCTTGCGTTGGTGGGTATCTATTTAACAATTGGACTCAAGGCCATGCCCTGGAGACTAATACCACGTGCATTTTTAATGCTTTGGCAAAGTCGTTCACCTGATGCAGAAAGCAAAGGTGACATCTCACCATTTCAGGCCTTGATGACTGCGTTATCGTCCACGATTGGCACGGGCAATATCGCGGGTGTCGCCACAGCAATTTATTATGGTGGCCCCGGTGCTATTTTCTGGATGTGGATCATCGCGCTGTTTGGTATGGCAACCAAGTACGCAGAAGCTGTTCTGGCAGTGAAATACAGAGAGGTCGATGCACTCGGTAATTATGTCGGTGGTCCTATGTATTACATCAGAAATGGCTTAGGCAAAAACTGGGCATGGTTAGGCACAGCCTTTGCCCTGTTCGGCATGATTGCCGCCTTTGGCATTGGCAACATGGTGCAATCTAACACCGTTGCCAGTGAACTACATGCTTCATTTCAGGTACCAACATGGGTGACTGGCATCATTATGGCAACGCTGACGGGCGCTGTTATTTTGGGCGGTATCAAACGCATTGCCAAAGTTGCAGAAAAACTTGTGCCCCTCATGGCCAGTGCCTACATCCTTGGTGCACTTATTATTATTATTCTGAATATTTCTGCTGTGCCAGCTGCATTGAAATTAATTGTCGGAGATGCATTTACCGGTACCGCTGCTGAAGGTGGGTTTCTCGGTGCCACTGTTTTGATGGCAATTCGTTGGGGTTTTGCCCGCGGTATATTTTCAAACGAAGCGGGTCTGGGTAGCGCGGCCATTGCGCATGCTGCAGCCAAGACTAACAATCCAGTCCGTCAAGGCATGATTGCCATGCTGGGTACCTTTATCGATACCATCGTTATTTGCTCAATGACTGCACTGGTCATCATTCTGACCGGCGCCTGGGATAGCGGCATTAAAGGTGCGCCAATGTCATCGCTTGCATTCAATACGGGCTTCGCGGGTGGTGGTTATATTGTGACCTTTGGGCTGATTGTTTTTGCCTTTACCACCGTGCTGGGCTGGAGTTATTACGGCGAACGCTGTGCAGAATATCTATTGGGCGTAAAAGCAATCTTGCCTTACCGCATATTATGGGTATTAGCTACACTCACTGGCGCCTTGGTGAAACTGGGTTTGGTTTGGGCATTGGCAGATGTACTCAATGGGCTCATGGCGATTCCAAATCTGATTGCAATACTACTATTGAGTCCGATTATTTTTTCCATCACCCGAGAATACTTTGCTAAAAAGTAATTCGCAGAGTAATAACAAGGAAAATTAACGAATGCATTTGTTAAAGAGTGTTGATGAAGTCGCCTACCAGGCATTGCATGAAGATATGGGTGATGGTGACCTGACTGCAAATTTATTACCGGAAGATCTGCGCTCTAAAGCGAGACTAATTACTCGTGAAAATGCAGTGCTTTGCGGCACCTGCTGGTTCGATAGCGTCTTCAGACAACTGGATGAAAATGTAAAAATCCAATGGCATGCCAAAGATGGTGACAATATTGTTGAAAATCAGGAATTATGTACTTTAGAAGGACCTGCCCGTTCATTATTAACTGGTGAACGCACAGCGATGAATTTTATCCAGACCTTGTCAGGCACTGCTACGATTGCTCGCGAATATGCCAGGATATTGGAAGGCACATCAACAAAGTTACTGGATACAAGGAAAACCATTCCTGGCTTAAGAGAAGCACAGAAATATGCCGTACGCACCGGCGGCGGTTATAACCATCGCATGGGCTTATTCGACGGGTTTCTACTCAAGGAAAATCACATCGTGGCCGCTGGTTCAATTGCGAGTGCCATCAGCGCAGCAAAACAACGTTACCCGGAAATACTCGTTGAAGTAGAAGTAGAGACTCTGGATGAACTCAAACAGGCCATCGAGGCTGGTGCTGACATCACCATGCTGGATAATTTCTCTCTAACTGATATGCGTAAGGCCGTTGAGATAAGCAATGGTCGTACACAACTGGAAGCCTCAGGAGGATTTGATAAGAAGACTTTGCGTGAAACAGCTGAAACAGGAGTTGACTTTATTTCTGTTGGGGCACTAACCAAGAACGTCAGGGCACTAGATCTGTCGATGCGTTTTTTTGAATAAACATGCATGAACGAATATTTGATTAAATAAAGAGCCTGATAAAAAAATCAGACTCCTTATTTATTATCAGAAACTGGTCAATAGCAATCTAAAGTTTACTTTTTACCAGTTCATAGATTTCGCTGGTTTGACCATCGGCACTTTTCAATATTTTTTCCAGCTCGGTTAATCTCTCTTCTGCGAAAGCCTTGTCTTTTATACTGCCAACATTGATATAGACGTTCAGTGCTGCACTTTTCATCGCCGCATCTGCAGCCACAACTGCCACACCAGCATCACTGATCACATTCAAATTACCTTTCTCGGCAGCGACTCGACAAAGCTCAATGGCGTCGGCACAAGCACGCGCGCAATTTAAAGGTACGTCTGTCGCTTCCTTCAATGAAGCCTGAATTTCTTCACTACGGACTGCCTTTTCTTCATCCGTCGCTTTGGGCATACCATACGATGCCATTAAGCGATCGAATACCTCAACATCAGCGCGGATCATATCTGTCAGTCGATCACGTAATGCCTCAGACTGTTCGAGAACATCTTTCAGGTCATCTTCAACCTCTTCGTAACCTTTCTTACCGACTGTTAAGTTACAAACCATACTGACTAAAGCAGCACCCATAGCCCCCATGACTGCAGCTCCACTACCGCCACCTGGAGTCGGTGTTTTATCGGCAAGTTCATCCAGAAACACCTGGAGAGATTTATCTTTTATCATTATATGTACCTCTTCAATTAAATTTTGTGCGCTAAAATATGTGCGATTATAGGTTAGTTAGCGAAATCTGCTAATTTTGGAAATATTCGCTCTTAATATCAATCAATTAACAATGATTAACACGAATTTCTTAATTTTTCTATTGATCGTCATATGTTAATATTAGAGATTGGACAGGAGTTGTCCGCCTACTAATCAGTTGCCACACATAATAATAATTAAAAATCGCAGCGACACAATTACTAAAAATAGTGTTATTAGTTTGAGGAATTATCATGAAGAAACTGCTTTTCCAGTTAGACACCGATACACATCCATCTGTTTTTGATACGGTTGCCGCCTATGATGGTGGCGCAGATCAGGTCATTGGACACGGTGATTGTAACCCTGACAATGTAACGCCCATGGTCGAAGGAGCAATTTTCACTCGCTCGCCCAAGGATAAGAAATACACCGCCTTATTTGTCGGAGGTAGTGACATGATGGCCGGGGAAGCATTATTCAAGGCCGTACAAAATAGTTTTTTCGCAGATTTCCGTGTTTCAGTCATGCTCGACAGTAATGGGAGTAACACCACCGCAGCTGCTGGTGTTGCCAAACTCATGACCAGTGGCGATATTGCTGGGAAAAAAGCGGTCATCCTTGCCGGAACCGGACCCGTCGGAAGGCGTGCCGCAGTCATGATGGCCAAAGAAGGTGCAGACGTCACTATCACATCTCGTAAATTGGCTCATGCCGAACAAGCGTGTAAAGATATCAAAACAAGTTTTGACATTGATGCCACAGCCGTTGAAGCAGCAGATAATGATGCGCGCGGCAAAGCTATTGAAAATGCACAGGTCGTATTTGCAACTGGGGCTCCAGGTATAGAGTTACTCGAACTCCATCATTGGCAAGACAACGCAAATCTGGAATTAATCGCGGATGCCAATGCAACCCCGCCTTTGGGCATTGGCGGTACTGAAATGTTTGATCGTGGAGAAGAGAGAAATGGCAAGATTATTTGGGGTGCCATTGGCTTTGGTGCATTAAAGTTGGCAGTCCATCGTGCAAGTATTGAGAAGTTGTTCCAAAGTAATGACCATGTTCTTGATGCTGAAGAGATTTTCTCTTTAGCCAAGGAAATGGCATAATTTATTGCATTCGATTCAGCGGAACCTATTTAACTTTATGCCCATAGCAGACTCATGTTAGACCCGAATATAAAATTGAGTAGAGACTCCTTTTTATTGATTGTGCTATGTCTTTTAACATTACTCGTCTGTGATGGTATTTGGTTTAATGATGTTTGGGCAGCAAGCTATGAGGAGGGTAAGCAAGCTTATCTTGCAAAGGATTATGAAACGGCCCTGGCCATTCTTAAACCGCTTGCTGAAAGTGGCGATTCTCAGGCGCAGGTCACACTCGGAATAATGTATGACTTTGGCCAGGGGGTCAGCAAAGACCCAACAGAAGCCATCAAGTGGTACATCAAGGCAGCAGAGCAAGGTATTCCCGTAGTTCAGCATGATGTTGGTGTTAAATATTTTGAGGGTCAAGGAGTTGAACAAGATTATTTAAAGGCAGCTTATTGGTGGGAACAATCTGCCAACTCCGGTTTGGCCGATTCTCAGTTCAATCTTGGGCTATTATATTATCGAGGTATCGGTCTTGAGATCGATTATCAAAAAGCCTCTACTCTTTTTACCTCCGCAGCGAAGCAAGAACACCCTCACGCTCAATACAGTTTGGCTGTGATGTATGCATTCGGTCAAGGTCTTGATAAAGACTACGAAAAAGCGCTGCAATGGTTCAGAAAATCAGCCGCCCAACATGTTGCCCAGGCGCAATTTAACCTGGGCGTGTTTTACGAAAATGGCTATGGCCTTGAAAAGAATTTGGCAACGGCAAAGAAATGGTACGAACTTGCATCCAATGGCGGCTTAGGTGAGGCAAAATCAAAACTGATAGAACTTGAGCAGGCAGACAGTAATACCATTCAACACCCTGATGTCGCTGATCTGCCTGTTGTTGCTGATCAGGTAGGCAAGGTAACCTCCAAGACACTTCGTGATAATAATATTAGAAGAGAAGCTTGGGTCAAACAACAATCGGGAAAATCCTACACACTACAACTTTCAAGTATGGTCGAGGAAAAAGACATTGTGAATTTCATCCAGAAACATCAATTAGCAGCCGATGCGGCAATTATTGAAGTTGTCATTAAAGGCACAACAAGATTCAACGCGATTTACGGAAGTTACGCGACCTATGAAGATGCGCAAAAAGCTGTCGCAGCTCTTCCTGAAAGTTTGGGTAACAACAAACCTTGGGTGAGAAATTTTGGCATCTTACAAGGATTAATTAAACAAAGATGAAAAATCTTGAATTAAGTTCATTAATTAGGAAGCGATTTTAATGTCAACATTCAACGATATTTTGATAGGAGAAGAGGAAGATCTAGTCAAAATATTCTATACCTTCAAAAAGAAAGATGATCCTGAGGGTAATAATATTAACCTTGCATCCGCTGCCAAGAAACTCAAACTACAGCCAGAAAAACTAACCATTGCGCTTGGCTTTAACCGAAATGCTAAGGGTTTGGGTGATATTTTTTCTGTACTTGGTTATGACAGTTTTGAATCACTGACTAAAGAAAGAAATGAAATCTACATCAATGATATCTACGAAAAGATATCTCTGGAAAATATCCTGATGCTTTACAGTATCGTAAGAGATGACAATGAAATGTTGCAGGTAATGCAATATCTTTTGAGAAATAGGCTGGAAAATATAGAATCCAGGATAGAAGCTACCGTAAATTCGCTTATAATCGAGAAATACAAAGCTGAGATGCAAGCTGTCTACGCTGATAGAATCGCAGATATCGACTTCGCAGAAGAAAGACTCAATAATGTGGAAAGCGGATTCAGAGCTTTGTTAAACGAAGCCTGCATTATTACTGAGAGCAGGTTAATCCCTGCAGGAGATATATTTTTTAGGGAATCTATTTTACCTGAGGAAAAACGAAAATTGTTAAGTAAAAATCTGATTCCTGTAACTTTGGTTGAATCTCGTTTGCAAGACAATGATATATCTCAGCAAGAGAAACAGATGCTAAATGACTTTCTCAAAATGAATCACAAAAACAATACTGGCGGAACGACTAACCAATGATTAGCTTTACTGAATTACTCACAGCTAGCGATGCAGACCTAGTTAAAATATTTTATAAAGTAAAATCTGATCCGTCAGTAGACTTTATAAAAAATATAAACGGGATTGCCGCACAACTAGACCTTAATCACTCACAACTTGTCTGTGCGATCGGTTTTAATAAAAACATACGTGATCTAACCGATATCATTACGGTGCTCGGTTTCAAGTCATATAAGCTCATGATCTATCGCCGTAATGAATTATTCACAACAGATACTTACCAGCAGTTGGGAGTGGATAATATTCTGGATATTTATTCGGAACGATTGGAAGATGCGGAAATTCTTGCAACACTCAGAGAATTGCTTCAGCCTCGTCTAGAACACATCGAAGCAGACATAGAGAAAACAGGCGACCCTGGCCATGTGATGAGCTATCGAATAGAGATACATTCGATTTATCAATCAGGAATTGCTGACAAAGACTTTGCTGAAGAAAGATTGAAGAAAGATAATGGAAAATACCGCCACATGGCGGGTGAAATAAACGAAATAATCAACGCTGCGATATACCCGCCTAGCAATTTCTTTTTTATGGAAACTATATCACCTGATGAAAAGAAAGAACTTATAGAACAAAAGCACATTTCATTCGATATGATCAAAAATCGTTTAAAAAATGCAAAGATTTCAGCGGATGAAAGAGAAATGCTGGAAGGATTCGTCTAAGAAACACAGGAATTGAGGAACTTTTCCTACTTGTAAATTCACTTTATCCATTTCTTTAGTATTTACAAAAAGTTATTCTCTCCGCATTGACAAGCATTAGTATTTCTTGCGGCTGTCTTTTGGACTTGGCTTGGTCGTTATGACCTCAAGTTATTTTTCGTATGAATTATCCATCCCCCTGCTGGGGGCATCTTCCATGTTGGGGAAATCTTTGATAAAAAATTGTTGTATGCGAAAGGAAATCCTGCTCAGTAGCTTAATATTGACTGTCATTAGCAACAGCCACGTACTTGCTGAAGAAACCGATATTGTTCAAAACGAAAGTATCGAAGTGATAGGCATCACGCCTTCGCACGGTACTGGCTTACCTGAAGATATGATCCCTTTTGCGATACAGTCGGCGACATCAGAAGATATCGACCGTAGTAAAAGTCTTGCCCTGAGTGACTTTCTGAATCGTAACCTTGGTAGTGTTGTCATCAATGAAGCACAGAACAATCCTTTACAACCAGACATTCAATATCGCGGCTTTACATCCTCGCCCTTACTTGGTCTACCGCAAGGTATTGCCGTTTTTCAAAATGGTGTTCGTGTCAATGAAGCCTTTGGTGATACCGTCAATTGGGATTTGATACCAGAATCCTCTATCGCAAGCATCAATCTTATTGGCGGTGCAAACCCCGTGTTTGGTCTTAACTCATTAGGTGGTGCCATCTCGGTTACCACAAAAAATGGCTTT
Source organism: Gammaproteobacteria bacterium (assembly GCA_047620145.1). Taxonomy (GTDB): domain Bacteria; phylum Pseudomonadota; class Gammaproteobacteria; order Eutrophobiales; family Eutrophobiaceae; genus SMWN01. Next base: position 7,893 of record JBLHKO010000012.1, read on the forward strand.
ACTCATGAAGGACATAGCCTTGAGACTTACGGTGGCTCATTTGAACGTGTTGTTTCAACTATTGAAAGTGGTGGAAATAACGGAAACTGGGGTTATTTTTTTACCGGTAGTTATTTTGATGAAGAAGGCTGGCGTGATTCTTCTCCATCTAAAGCACTCAATTTATTTGGCGCGATCAGTTGGCGTGGAGATGATAGTACGCTAGATATCTCAATTAACCACGGTGACACTGAATTAATTGGTAACGGCCCTATTCCAGTCGAGCTGGAAGAGATAGACAGAAGTGCCATTTTCACTTCACCTGACATCACCGAAAATGATCTGTTTCTAATTAATCTGGAAGGCACACATTGGCTCAACGATGAAATACAACTCGCGGGGAATGTCTTTTACCGTAGTAATGACACAGATTCATTTAATGGCGATGGTACAGAGTTCGAGGAATGTGACGATGGTTTTCTACATGAGTGGGATGAAGACGATGACGATGCCAATAACAATGGGGTTTGTAATGCGGTAGAAGGCGAAGTGGTTACGGACCAAAATGGTAACCCAATACCGAATACGATTGCTGGCGCAGATTTAAATGCAATCAATAATATTAGTACTCGTGAGCAGGAAAGCTTCGGAGCTAACCTGCAAACTTCATTCCTCAATAATCTGTTTGGTCACCAGAATTCTCTAATTATCGGAGCATCTTATAATCAGGCATTAGCTGGTTTTGCAGCGATTGTTGAAGCTGCCTCGTTAAATGCAGATAGAAGCACCTCCGGAACAAGTTTATTTGCCATAGCGGATGGTACTCAAATCAAAACCCACACTAGAACATGGTCTATCTATCTAACGGATACATTCTCCATTACAGATACATTAACCCTGACACTCTCAGGTCGCTATAACAATACTAGCGTCAAGATCGGTGATCGTAGTAACCAGAATCCATTAGTTGATCCTGACGATCCAACTGCTTTAAATGGCGAACATGATTATGGGCGTTTCAATCCTGCTATCGGTTTGAACTGGTCGTTTCATCCCAATATTGTTACTTATGGAAGTTATAGTGAGTCTGCTCGCGCACCTACATCGGTAGAACTGTCATGCGCTGATCCTTCTGCACCCTGTAATTTACCAAACGCCTTTCTTGCTGATCCACCATTGGATCAAGTGGTCACAAAGAGTTTCGAAGGTGGTTTTCGAGGGACATTAAACTCTGGTGTGAAATGGAATCTAGGAGCATTCCATAGTATCAATAATGATGACATTATTTTTATTAGTACAGGCGGTATCAGTTCTAATGAAGGTTTCTTCGATAACATTGGCGATACAAAAAGAGTCGGTGTAGAAGTTGGACTTTCAGGGTCATGGAATAAACTTGACTGGTTTACTAATTATAGTTTTGTCGAAGCAACCTTTGATGACAGCTTTACATCAAGCAGTCCAAACCATCCTCTTGCAGGCGCTAACGGTGACATGGCTGTTGAACAAGGCGACAGTATCCCTGGTATACCGGAACACAATCTAAAAATAGGTGCGGATTACCATGTCACACCAAAGTTCAGCATTGGCTCAGATTTAGTTTACAACTCAAGTCAATATTTCCGTGGCGATGAAGCAAACTTACTGGATACGATTGATGGTCATATCGTTGTCAATGCCAGAGCGTCATATCAGTTTAATAAAAATATTTCAGTCTTCGCTAACGTACATAATTTATTTGATTCTGACTACGAAACATTCGGTTTACTTGGTGAGCCAGATGAAATATTTCCAGCATTTAGCAATCCAAGGTTTGTCGGTGTAGGTTCACCAATCTCAGGATTTGTTGGTATGAAAATAGATTTCTAAAATATTAAAATTTATCCGAATATTTAGACAACAAATAATCTACCCATCCTCCTCTCTAAAACATGGGTATAATTGGGACAATGGATAGTCCAAACAAACCCGCAAATATTGATCCTGTTGCTTTAAGCAAAAGAAAGACCGAACTGCTCTATGAGCAGTTGCCCTCTATTCTGCTGGGAACGATTATGGCAGCTGGAGTTAGCGCTGGCGTTTTTTGTGGTCAAGTGTCTCACACAAATTAATTTTCATATGGCTCGGATTGCATCTACTGGTAACCGCTTCCAGAATCACAATCTCCTACTTTTATACCCGCTCCGATTCCGGTACGCTCCACTTTCAGGATAGATGGTTATGGTTGTTTATGTGCGGAATCCTGTTGTCGGGTGCCGCGTGGGGCCTTATGTGGCCATTATTGCTAAGTTCTGTTTCAAGCTATTTACAAATGATCAGTCTTTCCACCCTCGGGGCGGTATTATTTGGTTCTATCTGGTTGTATGGGATATCTATCTCCGGATACTTTACATTTTTATTCCCTATCATCACCCCCCCCTTATCATCAGTTTATTAGCAGACACTAATGCAGACTACAAAGTAGGTGTGGCATTGGCCATCGCATTCTATTGTTTTAGTATTTTGTTTCTGATCAGAACAAATAAAACTTTAACGAATATGTTGTTACTGGAGTTTAAAAATATCCAACTGACAAAAAGACTGGCATCAGGAAAGTGAAGTACGCAGGGGAGCGGAGAAAGCTCTAGCAGCTAACGAAACACTGTTCATGGATATTGTAGAGAATGCGACAGATATGATTTACCGCATCGATATCAAGGGTGATTTTACGTTTGTGAATTCTATCGCAAGCAAGATCACTGGATACTCCAGAGAAGAATTAATCAGCATGAATTATCTGGATATGATCAGAGAGGATTATCACAAAAAGGCAAAAATATTTTATTTGAAGCAATATAAAAAACAAGACACTAATAGTTATATTGACTATCCAATTCTGACAAAGGATGGCAACGAACTATGGATTTCCCAGAACACGCAGCTCATCTTGAACAATGAAGAAATCTCAGCATTTCAATCAGTAGCAAGAAATATTACTGAAATAAAGAGGATCGAAGAAGAATTGCTTCGCGCTAAAAAGGAAGCCGAAGAGGCACAAAAGGCAGAGAAAGAATTTCTGACCAATGTTAGCCATGATATGCGCACCTCTTTAAATGCGGTCGTCGGTATCACCAACCTACTACTACAAACCGAACTGACACCAGAGCAAAAAGAGTACACAAATTCTTTAAGTGTTTCGTCAAACCATTTACTTGGCATCATTAATGATTTTCTGGATCTTTCTAAAATAGAGAAAGGCCATATAGAGTTCATAGAAACTCACATAAAGATTAAAGATTTAACAGGCTCTATCATAGAAAGCTTCAAAGCACAGGCAAAACAGAAGCAGTTAGATTTGAATGTCATTATAAATGATGAAATACCAGCCGTAATCTTAGGTGACAGAAAACGCCTGGAACAAATACTGCTTAATCTTATGAGCAATGCAATAAAATTTACCAATAGTGGAGAAATTAATCTAGAAGTGGAGCCGATTTCTGATCAAGATGATTCTATTACTCTTAAATTTAATGTTAAAGATACGGGTGTCGGGATCCCTGAAACACAGATAAAGAATGTATTTCAGGAGTTCAAACAGGCTTATAAACACGCGCACAAAGATTTTGTGCGGCACCGGTCTGGGACTTGCTATCGTAAAAAACTGGTTGAATTACAATGCGGTGAAATATTTTTAGTCAGTACTGAAGGCAAAGGCTCTACTTTCGGATTTAAATTAACATTTAAAAAATATTTATCGACAGACAATCTTGAGGTTAGCGGCGAATATCGCATTACCAAAGAAGACGCTAAGGAACATCATATTCTACTGGTAGACGACAATGAAATGAATATCTTCGTTGCATTGAGACAACTAAAAAACATCTGGCCGAACATGAATATTGATACTGCGACTAATGGACAGGAAGTAATAGATAAAATTGCTCAGAACCGTTATGACGTTGTTTTGATGGATATTCAAATGCCGGTCATGGATGGCTATGAAGCCAGCAGATACATTAGGGATAATATGGACAAGCCCGCCAATGAGGTCCCTATCATCGCCTTGACTGCTGACTTGGCCTCCAAAGAAAAATTGCTCGCTGCCGGGATTGATGATTTCCTGCTAAAACCCTTCCAAGAGAAAGACCTAATTAACAAAATAAGAAGTTTCGTCGAGCATATTAGAGAACCGTAACATATTGATTAGTATAATCTTTATTTAGACATTTCTCTTTCCCCTAGTCCTTCTGGGCTGTATTAGCTCATCCCGATACGCTTTTCCAACATCCTGACAATCAATCCGCTATAATGCGCCGCTTTTTGCACACTCTCTTCGCTAGGATAAGTAACTTTGATTGAGAAAATAAGAAATATAGCCATTATTGCCCACGTTGATCATGGCAAGACCACCTTAGTTGACAAATTACTGCAGCAGGCAGGAACACTGGACAGCCGCGCAGCGCCAACAGAGCGTATCATGGACTCCAATGACATAGAGCGTGAACGTGGTATTACTATCCTGGCAAAAAATACAGCGCTGGATTGGAATGGTTACCGAATAAACATTATCGACACACCTGGACATGCTGATTTCGGTGGTGAGGTTGAACGTGTACTCTCAATGGCTGATTCAGTTCTGTTACTGGTTGATGCAGTTGATGGTCCGATGCCACAAACACGTTTCGTTACTCAAAAAGCACTCGCACGAGGATTGAAACCCATCGTCGTTATCAACAAAATAGACAGAGATGGCGCTAGACCTCACTGGGTGCTTGATAGAACCTTTGACTTATTTGATCAACTTAATGCCAGTGACGAGCAACTAGACTTTCCCGTTATCTACGCCTCTGCACTGGAAGGCACCAGTGGCTATGAATCTGATCAAATTAAAGAAAATTTAGTGCCCTTGTTCGAAACCATTGTTGCCAAGGTACCTGCACCCGATGTCAACATTGATGGACCGTTTCAAATGCAAATCAGTTCTCTGGATTACAATAGTTACGTTGGCACGATAGGAATTGGTCGTATATCCAGAGGACAAATAAAAACCAACACAAACGTAACTGTCATTGATAAAGAAGGTAAAAAACGTTCAGGCCGAGTCCTGCAAATATATAAACTGCATGGCATTGAAAAAACTGATATTGAATCAGCGTCAGCAGGAGATATTATCGCCATTAGTGGTCTAGATGAACTCGATATCTCTGATACTTTATGTAGCCCAGAACTGGTCGAAGCCCTGCCTCCGCTATCTGTCGATGAACCCACGATCAGCATGACCTTCCAGGTAAACAATTCACCTTTATGTGGTCAGGAAGGTAAATATATTACATCTCGTCAGATTGGTGAAAGATTAGCCAGAGAACTCAAACATAACGTTGCACTGCGTGTAGAAAACACAGGTGACCCGGATAAATTTAAAATATCTGGCCGTGGTGAATTACATCTTTCTATATTGATCGAAAATATGCGTCGCGAAGGCTATGAACTTGGTGTCTCACAACCAGAAGTCATTATCAAAGAAATTGACGGCGTGTTATGCGAACCCTATGAACAATTGACCGTAGATATGGAAGAAGCCTATCAAGGTGCTGTAATGGAAATGTTAGGTGCGCGTGGTGGTGATCTGAAAGATATGATGCCTGATGGTAGAGGACGTGTGCGTATTGACTATGTCATTCCGGCACGGGGATTAATCGGCTTACGCACAGATTTTTTGACGGCAACATCTGGCACGGGTTTACTTTACAATGTATTTGACCATTTTGGACCTATTCACAAATCAACATTAGGTAGCAGAAAAAACGGTGTGCTCATAGCCAATGGTAAAGGTCAATCAGTTGCCTTTGCGATATTTAATCTTCAGGAACGCGGACAAATGTTACTTGGGCCTGGTGTTGAAACCTATGAAGGCATGGTTATTGGTATTCATTCGCGAAATAATGATCTCGTTGTTAATGTACTCAAAGGCAAACAATTAACCAACGTACGTGCTTCAGGAAAAGATGATGCTATCGCCTTAACTCCACCCATTATATTTACATTGGAACAAGCACTAGAATTTATTAATGATGACGAATTGGTAGAAGTGACGCCTTTGAATATCCGTATTCGCAAGAAAAAATTATTGGAACATGAACGTAAACGAGATTCCCGCAGTAAAAGTAAAGCTGAAGCTTAGTAATTATTATTTATTAAGATGGCGTTGACGTCGAACTTCGTATAAACAAACTCCAGCTGCAACAGAGACATTCAAGCTTTCAACAACACCCGCCATAGGGATATTCACGAGCTTATCACAGTGTTTTCGAGTGTTTTGTCGAAGTCCTTCTCCTTCTGAACCCATCACCAAAGCAATGGGTGAAGTGAGATCTTCTTGATAGAGTGTGTTTTCAGCCTCATCATCTGTACCTATAACCCATACACCTGCTTCTTGCATTTCTCTCAATGAGCGCGATAAATTTGTGACATAGATGACAGGTGTATTTTCTGCAGCACCGCATGCGACTTTACGTACTGTTTCATTCACACCAACTGCGCGATCCTTTGGTAGTATGACCGCACGTACACCCACGGCATCTGCAGTACGTAAACATGCACCGAGATTATGCGGATCCTGTACGCCATCAAGCACCAGATAAAGCGCATTTGTTCCATCATCTATTTCTAATACAGATGCCAAATCTATATCTCTATTTATCGAGCTTACTTTACGTCTAATCACAACCCCTTGATGGTTTGCCTGATGGGTTAATTTATCCAACGTTTTATTCGCTACGAACTGAACGGTAATTTTATTGCTTTTTGCGATATTTAGAATTTCTGAAATCGCCCCGTCTGATTTTTTGGCTGTTTTTTTATTTTCCTCTGCCCACATTTCAAGCACATCGGATGAAGCATTCCTCAGTGCATGACGAACCGCATGTATCCCGCAGGTAATTTCGTTTTTATTGCTCATTTAATATCTATTCTACTAACTCAAAATCTATTTTTTTGTCATCCACACTAACCCTCATTACCTTCACTTTCACTCTGCCTCCCAGGCGATAACTCTTGCCTTGCCGCTCGCCAGTAAGGCGGTGTCCTATAGCATCAAAGTGATAATAATCTACAGGTAGCGCGGTAATATGAATCAGTCCTTCCACATAGATATTGTCCAGTTCGACAAACATTCCAAATGAAGTCACGCCACTAATCGTACCTTCATAGAGTTCTCCAACCTTGCCTTGCATAAACTCACATTTGTACCATTGAATCACATCTCTGGTCGCTTCTTCGGCGCGCCTGTCTGTCATAGAACAATGGTCAGCAATACTGTGCATCTCGTTTATAGAGTACTGAAACCCTTTTGCATTCTTATTTCGTATTAAATGACGAATGCCTCGATGAACCATCAAATCAGCATATCGTCTGATCGGTGAAGTAAAATGTGTGTATGCAGGAAACGCCAGTCCAAAATGACCCATATTTTTTTCGCTATAAATAGCTAACTGCATACTTCGTAGTAAAACTGTTTCAATTAGATGTGCATCTTCCCTATCTTTCACCTGCTCAATCAGATTGGCGTAGTCTTTCGCTGTCGGTGTTTCACCGCCACCAAGTTTCAGACTCAATTCACCAAGGAAAGCATGCAAGCCTTCAAGTTTCGATGCCTTCGGCACTTCATGCACTCTATAGAGCGCAGGAATCTTATTTTCTAAAAGAAACTCAGCAGTCGCTATATTTGCCGCCAGCATGAATTCTTCAATCAGTCGATGCGCATCATTTCTCTCTAGTGCATATATAGAAGAAACAACGTGATTTTCATCGAATTCGAAACAAGGCTCGATCGATCTAAAATCAAGCACGCCCTTTTTTTGTCTATGTTTATTTAATAACAGATATAACGCATGAAGAGCTTCCAATTGAGGAATAATGTTTTTGTATTCTTTATGTAATTCACTATTTTTTTCTATGATAATGCTGGAAACTTTATCATATGTCATTCTTTCCGCAGAACGCATCACACCTTCAAAAAAACGGTGACGTTTGACGGCCCCCTTTTGATCAATGTGAAGTTCACAGACAAGGCATAATCGATCGACCTTTGGGTTAAGCGAACATAATCCATTTGACAGGATTTCGGGTAACATAGGTACGACACGTTGTGGAAAATAGACAGAGTTTCCACGGTTCAAAGCTTCGTCGTCCATCACCATACCTGGATGCACATAATGAGAGACATCTGCAATCGCGACTAATAAACGCCAACCAGACCCTTGTTGTTCGCAATAAACAGCATCATCAAAATCTCGAGCGTCTGCACCATCAATAGTAACTAGAGGTAAATCTCGTATATCTTCTCTGTTACCGATATCACCACTATCAATTTTATCTGTAAAGTCAGCAACTTCTTTTAATACTTCATCGGGCCAATCACTGGGAATTTCATGTGATCTAATCGCAATCTCAATGGCCATTCCTGCTGCGGCATGTTCCCCCAAAGTCTCCACAACTTTGCCAATCGGCTGAGTATGGTTGTCAGGTTGTTTAGTAATCTCGGCAACCACATATTGACCTGATTGAGCCTTTCCGCCCATTGGCTTTGGAATTAATATATCTTGATGTAGGCGTTTGTTCTGAGGGGTTACGAAAGCAATACCCGCCTCTTCAAAATAGCGCCCAACAACAAGATGGTTTGCACGCTGAAGGATTTCAACCATGGCACCTTCTTTACGCCCGCGTTTATCGACACCGACCAGACGTGCAATGATACGATCACCATGTAACAGACTACGCATTTCTTTGAATGATAAATAGAGATCATCCGTTTCATCTTCTATATTGAGGAAACCATAACCATCAGAGTGACCTATGACAGTTCCCTGTGACAAATCCATTTTATTGATCAGCCCATAGCCGCCACGACGATTGAGCACAATCTGACCATCACGCTGCATGGCCTTGATACGTTTTAATAGCGCTTGTCTTCCCTCGCTACCTTCAACCTTCAACGCATCCGCAATCTTTCGCAACGTTCTGGGTTTGTTACATTCAGTTAAGTAATTGAGGATATCTTGCCGCTCTGGCAAGCTAATTTTATAGACAGTTTTTTTATAATCTGATTTCATTGACAACCTTTCTTCGGCTATGTAAAGTCCGCCGTTCTTTCCTAGCTCAACACTCATGCCGAGGTGGCGGAATTGGTAGACGCGCTAGCTTCAGGTGCTAGTATGGGTAACCATGTGGAGGTTCAAGTCCTCTTCTCGGCACCAAAATAATATATATCGTAACGATACTCTTGTTTCAACCGAATGGATGTCTAAGAATCATGGTCTCAACACGATCAGGTCCAGTCGAAATCATATCAATAGGTGTTTCAGTCAGTTCTTCAAGTCGCTGCAAATAATCACGAGCCTGTTGTGGAAGCGCATCATACTCAGTCACCCCCAGCGTAGAATCAGACCAGCCAGGCATTTCTTCATAGATAGGCTTACATTCAGCGATGGCATCTGCCCCGGCTGGTGGAGTTAATCTTGTTTCGCCATGGTAATCATAGCCAGTACATATCTGAATGAAATCCAAACCATCCAGAACATCAAGCTTGGTAATGCATAATCCGCTCAGGCTATTGACCTGTTTTGATCGTCTTAATGCCACGGCATCGAACCATCCACAACGGCGCGCACGCCCTGTTGTGGCACCAAATTCATGACCTTTCTTTGCGAGATGTTTTCCGGTCTCATCAAACAATTCAGTAGGGAATGGGCCTGAGCCAACGCGAGTTGTATAGGCCTTGGTTATCCCAAGGATGTAATCAATACATCCAGGACCGACACCCGTGCCTGTTGAGACCCCGCCTGCTGTAGTATTAGAAGATGTTACAAATGGATACGTCCCATGATCGATATCTAACAATGTTCCTTGCGCACCTTCGAAGAGAATGTTGTCGCCCTGTTTTTGCAGCTGCCAGATTAACTCCGTCACATCTGTCATCATCGGGATAATTGATTCGGCCAACATCATTGTTTCATCAAGTGTCGTTTGGTAATCAACCGTATCAACTTTAAAATATTCTTTCAAAATGAAATTATGAAATTCCATTACTTCTGACATTTTTTTTGCAAACTTGTCTTTATTCAGAAGGTCACCTGCTCGCAGTGCCCGTCTTGCAATCTTATCTTCATAGGCAGGGCCAATACCTCGTCCTGTAGTTCCGATCGCGTCATTGCCTCTGGCTTTTTCTCGTGCTTGATCAAGCGCAACATGGTAAGGAAGAATCAGTGTACAAGCCTCGCTAATCTTCAATCTGTCACGAATGGATATCCCTTTCTGTTCAAGCATGTCTATTTCTTCAAACAAGGCTGTCGGGCTTAACACAACGCCATTTCCAATCAGGCATTGCACGCCATCGCGTAAAATTCCGGATGGAATAAGATGCAATACCGTTTTATCTCCTTCAATGATGACGGTATGCCCAGCATTATGACCGCCCTGAAAACGTACCACTGCGGCAACTTGATCTGTTAAAAGATCAACAATTTTACCTTTACCTTCATCACCCCATTGCGTGCCGAGAACGACAATATTTTTACCCATTAGATTACTCGTGTGACCTTAAGATTATTATTAGATTTTATTGTGAGACAACAGTCCATTTTCCAGCCTGAAATTCAAGCCGTCTATCGCAACCCATAGCTTCTGCGACATCATCCTGCCCTGCTAATTCACAGATTACGATTTCACCCTGACTGCGTAAGTTATTTATCGCTACAACTTGTTCTGGGTCATCACTGCATGGGGCATAAATACCCAATCTACTTTCAGTAGATTTATTATTCAAACTAACTAAAGTTTTGATATCTGTGCTAAACCCGGTTGCCGGACGTGCGCGTCCAAAAGCACTGCCAATATCATCATAGCGTCCACCAAAAGCAATGCCCTGCCCATAACCTGGTACATACGCTGTAAAGACTATACCAGTGTGATAGTGATAGCCACGCAACTCGGACAAATCAAAATTCAGGGTCACCTCGGGCATTCTCTTACTCACTAAATCGACCAAATTCTGTAAATCATCCAGGCAACTTTTAATCTCTGGACTGATATCTTCAAATAAAACTTTAGTTTCACTGAGATCATCAGTAGAACCATTACAACTTATTAATGCTTTGAACAGTTTTCCAACTTCTTCTGACAATGTTCCTGCGGAAATCATTTCGTTGAGTTCAGACATTGCCTTTCGCTGAAGTATATCAAACAGTTCCAAATCACTGTCTTCGTTCAACTTCGCTAATTGAAGCAGGTTGTTATAAATACCGACATGACCAAGATCAACATGAATATTTTCGATGCCTGCTTTCTTGATCGTCTCGATCATTAAACACAGAACCTCTATATCACTTTCAATACCTTTGTGACCATACAACTCCGCACCTACCTGTAATGGGCTACGATTGCCGCCAGTATTTTCTGGACGTGTGTGTAATACCGTACCCAAATAGCATAGCCTTGTCGGCACCTCCCGCTTCAGGTTATGTGCATCTATTCTCGCAACCTGTGGTGTTGTATCGGCACGCACGCCCATGAGTCGACCACTTAACTGATCCGTCAGTTTAAATATCTGCAGATCCAAATCCTTTCCTGTTCCCGTCAGCAACGAATCCATATATTCAATCATCGGTGGGATCACTAATTGGTATCCCCACGTTGTATACAGATCAATGATCTCCCGGCATAACATCTCCAGCTGTTCTGCACGTGGCGGCAGAATTTCTTCTATGCCCTCAGGGAGTATCCAATTATTTTGAGTTTTCATTATCGTGTTTCTATCGATACTTGTTATATTTTTATTTGGGGTTCAACGAACCAGATAAAGCAGTAATAAACCAGACACCATACTGGTTAATCCTATAAAACGTAATTTCGAGTCGTCCATCCCCGAGATGAGAATGAACATTTTACGTAACCCTGCAGGATTACAAAATGGCATGATACCCTCGATCACGAAGACCAGAGCCACTGCGGTTAAAAAATCAGTCCACATTAAAACTTAGCTAAAATATTTTATAGAGCATGACAAATCATCCGTAGACACTCTAATAGATTTCCAGAATATCTCTGACCAGATTCCGGTTAATAAATCTTCCAAGTGATAAATTTAGTTTCTAGCGTTATCGGCCTTGCGGATGATTAAAATATTTAAAGAAATCAGAATCAGGTGAAATTAGCAAAATATCATTCTGCCCATTAAAACTATTTTGATATGCCGAAAGGCTTCTGGATAAGGCATAAAATTCTTTATCCTTACCAAAGGCAGCTGCATATGTCTCAGTGGCCTGCGCATCACCCTCACCTCTGATAATCTCTGCATCACGATAAGCATTCGCTAGAATAACTTCTCGTTCCCTATCCGCCGTTGCGCTGATTCTTTCAGCGGCTTCTTCACCACGTGCACGAAAGTCTTTGGCGACACGCAATCGTTCGGCGCGCATTCTCTCGTAAACGGAGTGGCTGACTTCTTCAGGTAAATCGATTCTTTTTGTTCTGATATCAAGTACCGTCAGACCAAGTTCCTGTGGTAATTGAGATATCGTTGATGAAACCGCATCAAATATATCACCACGCTCACCAGCCACCACTTCCTGTACGGTTTTCTTACCAAATTCATCTCGTAATGCGCGAGTAATTCGCTGCTCAAGTAATCCATTCGCATATTGGATATCACCACCAAGAGAAATTGTATAAAACTTACCAACGTCGGTTATGCTCCATTTGACGTAATAATCAACAATCACATCTTTTTTCTCTATCGTGAGAAAACGTTGTGCCTCCTGATCAAAATTTAATAACCTTGCCTCAAAATTCTGCGACGTATTAACACCCGGTATTTTAAAATGCAGCCCCGGTTTGTAATCCGATCTATCAATTTCACGGAATTTAAAAACAATTGCCTGCTCCCACTGGTTAACCTTAAACAGTGAAACAGAGGCAATCAGCGCCAGTAAAATAATCGGAATAATAATTTTTGGACTAATCATTAGCGTACTCCCCTGCTTCTACTTCCTGATTGATCAGCGGCAGAACCCTGAATCCTTGACTCTGCATCTGAATTAAACTGCTTAGGAAGCGATAATGCGTTTGTAGACGTATTTCCCCGCTGCTCTAGTAATTTATCAATTGGTAAATACATCAAACTATTACCATTATCAGAATCCATCAACACCTTGCTAGAACTCGACAACACTGCCTCAATAGCATCAAGATAAAGACGCTGACGTGTCACTTCAGGTGCGCGTTGATATTCAGCAAGTAGTGCCTCAAATCGATTGGCCTCACCTTCAGCCTTGGAGATTACTTTTGCCTTATATGAATTTGACTCTTCTCGCAATCGTGCAGCAGCACCTCTTGCCTTCGGAATCACATCGTTTTTATAGGCCTCTGCCTGATTGACTGATTTTTGTTCATCCTCTCGCGCCTTGATCGCATCGTCAAAAGCCTCCTTGACTTGCTCAGGTGGCTTTGCAGATTGCATCTCAACCTTGGCAATTACAATCCCTGATTTATAGAGATCCATGATTTCTTGAATTAATACTTCTTGCCTCACGGCAATTTCACTTCTACCCTCTGTCAAAATAAAATCGAGTTTACTCTTACCAATCACTTCACGCACCGCGCTTTCGGTTACTTGTCGTAATGTTGCATCGGGGGCATAAAGATTGAACAGAAAATCGGCAGGTTTCCCAATCTTCCATTGCACTGCAACTTCAACATCTACAATATTCTCATCTTGAGTCAGCATATTTGCTTTATGTGTAATTGAACGCAATTGCCCCACATTCACTTTAATCACTTTTTCTATCGGCCGTGGAAACCTCAGGTTAAGTCCTGGCTGTAAATCTGCAACATGCTCGCCGAAACGTAAAACAACACCACGCTCCTGTTCATCAATCGCATAAAACGCATCGAAGGTAAACCAGGCAATGAGTGCGATGAAAATAAAGGCAGCAGGCAATGCTGAGCCACCACCTTTTCCATTTGCTGAATCAGATGATGATTTTTTTCCAAAAATCCCACCCAGACTTTCCTGCATCTTGCGCACAATCTCATCCAGATCCGGTGGTCCATCACCATTGTTTTTATTACCCCCTTTATTACCCCAGGGATCTTTACCATTATTACCGTCAGGTGGCTCGTTCCAACCCATTATATTTATTTCTCCAATTTCCAGGCGTTACGCCAAAGATGTGATTATATTTATGTCATTCTCAAAGTTGAGTATTGTCTCACTGTAGCAAGACATCTTCCATAGCCGATTCCATCGGCGTTTGTTGGCCAACCTCTTGGCCTATTTCTTCGATCAAAACCTGACTCAATTCCAGACCTGATTCTCGGAAGAGTTGGTCTAATCGGTGAGATTCCATATCGACCTCCATCATCCAACCCCCATCCTCGCCATTTTCTTCGGTTCGTACAACGCCCATGTTAAACAAATTAGCACGTAACTTTCCAGCTGAGGCAGGTATATTCAGACGGTGATGTTGGACTTTAGTTCGAATGAATGAGGTGATCGCGTCTAATAGACTTGCTATGCCATCACCGGTTTTGGCCGACAACCAGACTCTGCCCGGGAAACCATTTTCATCCTTTTCAATTCTTGCGGTCAACTCCTCAAGTTGGTCAATCTTGTTATAAACCACAATTTGTGGAACATCCTCTGCGCCAATCTCATTAATGACCAGATTAACCTGTTCAATCTGACTATCACGTTGATCACCGGTTGCATCAACAATATGCAAAAGTAGATCGGCATCTCGAGTCTCTTCCAAAGTCGCATGAAAAGCAGCGACTAAATCATGCGGAATATGTCGGATAAAACCAACTGTGTCGGTCAATATCACCGGGGTAGCCGGTGCCATTTCAATGCGTCGAAATGTCGGATCGAGAGTCGCAAAAAGTTTATTTGCAGTATAAACATTTGAACCTGTCAGTCGATTAAATAAAGTGGATTTCCCAGCATTGGTATAACCCACAAGAGACACTACGGGCGTATTTGATTTACTACGTCTTTTTCTGCCTTGTTGGCGCTGACTCCTGACCTTATCCAGACGTGTATTAATCGTTTTGATGCGTTTACCAATCAAACGTCGATCTGTTTCCAACTGAGTTTCACCTGGGCCCCTTAGGCCAATACCGCCCTTCTGACGCTCCAAATGTGTCCAAACTCTAATTAGACGGGAAGACAGATGTTGCAACTGCGCCAATTCAACCTGTAATTTCCCTTCAAAACTTCTTGCTCGCTGCGCGAATATATCCAGGATCAGGCCTACACGATCAACGACCTTGCAGTCACATAAATTGCCTAGATTACGTTCCTGCCGAGGGCTGAGGATATGATTGAATATAACGACATCGGCCTGATTGTCGGCCACTGCTTGCTTGATTTCCTCAGCCTTGCCACTGCCAATGTATAAACTGGAATCAGGCGTGTTTCTAGAGCAGGTAATGGTTGCCACAGACTTGAGTCCAGCAGAGGCTACCAGTTCAATAAATTCATCCAGGCCTTCATTGAATTCAGTATTCTGAAAATTG
The DNA here is from genome assembly GCA_047620145.1 of Gammaproteobacteria bacterium. Taxonomy (GTDB): domain Bacteria; phylum Pseudomonadota; class Gammaproteobacteria; order Eutrophobiales; family Eutrophobiaceae; genus SMWN01. The sequence goes on from JBLHKO010000012.1 coordinate 23,418, forward strand.
ATATTAACGAGAACGGCAAGCTCGCTGTTAGCTGCCTCGTCACTCAAATAAATAACCCAAACGTAGAAATAGAGGAGATCTAAGCCTTATCGTGGTCGTTATGTTGTTGTTCATCGTCCGTTCTTGGTAATTTGACGTTACGTGCTGGAACAATGGTTGATATCGCATGTTTATAAACTAATTGACTGACAGAATTTTTTAGTAGCACAACAAATTGATCAAATGATTCCACCTGGCCTGTGAGTTTTATGCCGTTAACAAGAAATACTGACACAGGAATTCGCTCTTTTCGTAAAGCGTTAAGAAACGGATCTTGGAGGGTATGCCCCTTATTCATTAGAATTCTCCCTGTTAACAAATTATTATTTTTATGAACCTGTCGTTGGTTCTTTTCTTATATAGAACCTCTAATCGATCGCTGGTTCCTTTATTATCGGACGATTGTAGTACATTTAGAGCAATAATTGCTCATTTTCCTTGAGAATTACCCGAATTTTATCCTCTAGTGCAAAATCGTCACAGTTGAGGCGGATAGCATCCTCCTCTTTCCTGAACCAGGTCATTTGTCGTTTTGCCAACTGCCGCGTTGCAACAATTCCTTTTTCTACCATTTCTTCGTAATTCGTTTCCCCATCCAGAAAATTCCAGACCTGTCGATAGCCAACCATACGCATGGCCGGTAAAGATCCGGAAAATCGACCATTTTCATGAAAAGTCCTGACTTCATCGATTAATCCATCATCAAGCATCTGCAAAAATCTGTGCTTGATTCTCTCACGAAGTATTGAACGATCATCCGGATTCAGAATAATTTTAATGACCTTAAAAGGAAATGAGCTTGTTGTGTCATCCTTGTGATGATCAGTCATATTTCGACCAGTAATCTCGTATATTTCCATGGCGCGTTGTATGCGCTGGGGATCATTGGGATGAATCCTCTCGGCAGAAATGGGATCAATCTCGGCAAGTCGAGCATGCATGGCTTGCCAACCTATCTCCTCGGCTTCTAACTCAAGCTGCTGTCTGACTTTCACGTCCGCGTCCGGCAAATCAGATATTCCAGATGCCAACGCACGAAAATATAAACCTGTTCCGCCTACCAGTAGCGGAATTCGATTCTGAGAATGTATTTCGTCAATCGCTTGTAGAGCATCTGCACGGAATCTGGCCGCCGAGTAAGTCTCATCAGGCTCACAAATATCAATCAAACGATGGGGAACTTCATTCAGGAGTTCCTTGGAAGGCTTGGCTGTACCAATATCCATGCCCTTATAAACCATGGCAGAATCAACGCTGATGAGTTCGATGGGATATTGTTTAAATAAGGACAGGGCAATATCGGTCTTGCCGGTTGCAGTTGGACCCATTAAAAAGATGACAGGTAATGTCATAGTCAAACTTTCCGCTTCAATAGATCATTCAGCATTTCGTTATCAAGTATCTGCCAGGCACTGCGATCATAATGATGACTATCACCCTTCGACTTTTCTATGAAGCTCGAACTTAACCCTCTTATTTCAGAAACCAACTGTCCGAGACTATTGTTATCGATTTTCATTAAACCAGAATCATTTGCATGACCAGACATCATGGTAATGATCTCTTCACTAGATTTTCCTGACTTTATCAGTGACATCATGTCATCAATCAAACTGCTAATGTCTGCATACGCTAGCAGCAGCGGAATTTCCCGAATGAATAAACTATTGGGCGCGAACCTTTCAAATATCAGTCCAAAATTCTCAAAAGCCAATGTGTTTCCTTCAACGAAATCACCTTGCTCTGTAGAGACAGTCATTGTCAGCGGTACAAGTAAGGGTCTGCGTCGAATCCCTTGTGCTGCAAATTCACTTTCCAGTTTTGATAAAACAACAATTTCGTTACATTTAAAAATATCAAGCAACAATGTTTGGTCTGCTTGTTGCGTGATCAAATACCGATCCTCAATCAGCAGGAAATCATTCGAGCCTAAAGATGATTTATCCCAATGTTGATTAGTACTTGTCTGAGTTCTAGGCTGAACTCTAACCTGCATTCCCGATTTCAGGGGAGATTGAGAAAATGTATTCTGAGGCAATGAATATTGCGCCTCTTGCTCCTCAATACCTTGTCCTTGCTTTCCTTCATCATACCTATTGCCCTGAACTACCTGCTTTAAAGCACTGAAAATAAAATCATGCACATCTCTCGCCTGACGAAATCTAACTTCGTGTTTTGCAGGATGTACATTCACATCGACATGTGCAGCGTCCATTTCCAAAAATAAAACATAGACAGCATGCTTCCCGGGATAGAAATGATCTTGAGTAGCCATGCGGATAGCATGATTCACCTGCTTGTCCCGAATCACTCTACCATTCAAATAGAAATATTGTTGATCGACCTGATTTCTCGCTATCTCAGGATGGCCAAACCATCCCCATAGTCGCAAACTATCTCGTTCATAATTAAGCTCAAAAGAATTGCTAAGAAATTTATTACCAAATATTCTTTGTGCGCGTTCTGCGAAATTCTTTTGCTTGCCAGAACATTGCAAGATAGTTTTATTATTATGTTTTAAATGAAATGAAACATCATGACGACTCAAAGCAACGCGCCTGACAATCTCTCGTATGTGAAAAAACTCAGTGTTATCTGTGCGCAGAAATTTACGCCTCGCAGGCGTATTAAAAAACAGATCCCGCACCTCAACATGTGTCCCCACTGTCATGCCCACCGGTGTTTGCTGCGAACCAGATTTGCCCGCTGCCGCATCACCCTGTGTTACATCAATCAACCAACCATGATTTTGATTAACAACACGAGAAGACAATTTTAACCTTGAGACAGAAGCAATACTGGAAAGCGCTTCGCCACGAAACCCCAAGGTATTAATTCTCTCCAGATCAGCTTGCGTCATGAGCTTGCTAGTAGCGTGTTGCGCCAATGCCAGTGACAAATCATCGGGATGAATACCATGACCATTGTCCTGAATACTTATCAGTGATCGTCCGCCTTTCCTGATATCAACATTAATCTCGCTTGCTCCCGCATCCAGACTATTCTCCAGTAATTCCTTAACCACAGACGAGGGCCGTTCAATAACTTCGCCTGCGGCAATTTGGTTCGCAAGCGAGGTCGAAAGCTTATGTATTCTTTGAGTTAAATCGGTTACTGCCATGGTCGCTATAATACGGCAGCTGTGGATGTTGAGATAGCAAGAGAGATAATAAAAGGCCCGACAGATGCCGGTTTTTTTATTATTAAGTAATTAATTTAAATCGTAGGGATACTCAATACCTGACCGACTCGAATCGTGTCGCTTTTCAACCGATTAGAATCGCGTAGTGTGTTCATACTCACTCTGTAACGCTGTGCGATGCCTGAGAGTGTATCTCCGCGCGCAATGATATGTTTTCGATTTGCCACTGATGCAAGTAATGTTCCCTCAGGGGCATAATCACTGAAGTATCCCTTCAGACCGCTCAACAATGCCTTGGCGAGTTTGGTTTGATAGTGTGCATCCTTCAATTTTTTCTCTTCTTCAGGATTAGAGATATAAGCCGTCTCGACCAGTATCGACGGAATATCCGGTGATTTAAGCACTGCGAATCCCGCCGACTGCACATCCTTCTTATGTGTCTTGCCGAGTTTTTTCAGACCCGCCAAGACTCTGTCAGCGACACCAATACTCGCTTCAAGACTTGCTGTTTGAGACAGATCTAATAATACGGATGCCAAAACATTATCTTTATCATCAAGACTAACACCACCAACAAGATCAGAAGCATTCTCGCGTTCGGCTAACCAACGTGCGGCTTCACTACTCGCACCTATGTTTGAGAGGATATACACAGAAGAGCCTTTGACTCTAGGATCTGTGAATGCATCTGCGTGTATAGAAACAAATAGATCTGCCTTGTGCTCTCTGGCTTTCTCAATTCTGCTACGTAGCCTGAGAAAATAATCACCTTCTCGTATGAGGACAGCTTTCATTCCATATTCCTGGTTAATCAAATTAGCCAAATTCTTTGCAATCTGCAGTGTCACATCTTTTTCGCGCACACCGCGTGGACCCATCGCGCCAGGATCCTCTCCGCCATGACCTGCGTCGATGGCAATAACCACATCCTTTGATCTTTTATTGTCTGCTTGTGTAATTACCTGGCTGACTTCTTTTTGATTATTTTGATCGTATAGATCAATAACCAAACGATGGCCGTATTGTCTGTTGGGCTGGAGCAAGAAACTCCGCATTTCGATATTTTTCTTTAGATCAAAGACAACGCGTAGATCAGATTCGCCTTTCTCTGCACTTCGGATATCTTGCAAAAATTTATCGGTGCTAACGGGTTTGCTGATCGTATTGGATATTTTTGCATTATCAATATCAACAACCAGTCGCGCCGGATTGGAAAGTAATTCCAATTTGTGTTCAACTGGGCCGGAAACATCAAAAACCACGCGGGTGTTGTCAGGCGCTGCCCAGATACGGACATTCTGCATTGAAACCTGCTCTGCAAAAGCAGAAACAGATAGCAATAAACTCAAAATTAAACACAGTTGGCGCATGGACTTAAACCCGTTTGTTCCTTAATATTGTCTTAGTTATTTGGTTGTTACTTGAATACTTTCAAGTTTTATCTAGAAAATCAACCTATATCACTGTTTTATAGGCAATAGTGAAGGAAAAATCAAGGCAAAACTCGGTCAAAAATCGCGGATAATTTCTTTGCCTGTCTTTGTTTTGGCCACTAACAACACTTTTCTCTGCTCATCTTGATATTGAATTTGTATAAAGACATCTGGCGTACCCAGCAGTGCTGCGCCTTTTTCCGGCCATTCCACCAGGCAAGTACCCGACCCAGAAAAGTAATCCCTGATGCCAATAGATTCGAGTTCTTCAGGGTCATTAAGTCGGTAAAGATCAAAATGGAAAATTTCCAGATTATTGAGTTGATAAGGTTCAACCAGTGTGTAGGTCGGGCTTTTGACGATTCCTTGATAGCCGAGTCCACTTAAAAATCCTCTGACCAGCGTGGTTTTCCCAGCACCTAATTCTCCCTGCAGAAACAACTTACACCCCGCCGGACACAGCCTCGCTAATTTCTGCCCGAGTACTTCCATTGCAGGAGCATCAATAATATCAAGCTGACACATTGAGTAGTTTTCTTATCCATGGCATCAAGTCGCTGGCTAACATGCCACGCTCACCATCAATAGCCGCACTGTCCGCAGCAGCGGCATGTAGACAGACACCTAATCGTGCAGCGTCTCCAGCGTCCAATCCCAAGGCAATTTTCTGAGCTAATAGTCCCACAATCACACCTGTCAGGACATCACCCATGCCACCACTTGCCATGCCAGGGTTTCCAGCTGAACAGATCGAGACATTTCCTTCAGCCTCGGCAATCACAGTTCCACTGCCTTTCAACACGACAACACCACCAAATTGTTTCTGTATTTCTCTGGCAGCAGAAACACGGTCTGCTTGAATCTGCTGAGTATCACAATTTAACAAACGTGCTGCTTCGCCGGGATGTGGTGTTAAGACCCAGCGATCAGAATAAACAGGTTCTCGTGCAAGGATATTCAATGCATCTGCATCAACAACTAAAGGTAATTTACTTTCCAGAATTTTGGAAAATAACGCAGCACCCCATTTTGATTGACCAAGACCTGGCCCAATGGCCACCACACTCGCCTTTTCAAGAAGTGGTTTGATATCGATAGAATTTTCTATCGCATGCGCCATGATCTCTGGTACAGCCATAGAGATAAGCGCTGCATGCTCATCACGGGTAGCAAGACTAACCAATCCTGCTCCGGTTCGCGCCGCTGCTTCAGCGCAAAGTCGTACGGCACCAGCAAAACCATTGTCGCCTCCAACAACCAGGACATGTCCAAAACTGCCTTTATGGGAAGATTTCGATCTTGGCTTTAGTGAAGATTGCAGATCTTCTAATACGATTTGTTCTGTCATTGAGTTCACTTTTGTGAATACCTTATCTGGCACATTCAACTTATTGAAATGGAGTTCACCAGAATATTCCACACCTTGTCCGGTAAATAAACCTTGTTTCAACCCTATAAATGTCATCGTGACATCTGCCTTGACGGCACTGCCCATGATACTCCCTGTATCAGCATTAAGTCCTGAGGGAATATCGAGAGATAACACCGGTGTGTTAATACAATTGACCGCGTTAATGACTTCTTGCCATTGGCCGGTCACCTGCCTATCCAAACCAGTCCCAAGCAAGGCGTCAACAATCACATCATATTCATCTAGATTTTCATTAATAAATGTCAAAGGCTTCAAACCATTAGCAATACATTTTTCTGCGGCGAGCAATGCATCACCTGCCAATTTTTCATGATCACCTACTTGTCGTAATTTAACAAAAAGACTATCCGCCTGTGCAAGACCTGCCAGGATATAACCATCGCCACCATTATTCCCTGGGCCACAAAGCACGAGAATATTTTTTGCTTCGGGCCATTTAGTTCGCAGCAATTGATAAGCAGCATCCCCTGCTCTTTCCATTAAGGTAATGCCGGGAATGGAAAATTCTTCAATGGCAAGTCGATCCAGTTCTCGAACCTGAGCCGCGAGATATAGTTTCTTCGGCAAAGGTGATTTTGATGATGACATCTAAGGGGTACAAGTTCAGCTAATAAAGAAGTGCTCGCGATAAAATTTTAATTCGTTGATAGAATCGCGTATATCTTGCATGGCGAGATGTTCCGAATGTTTTTCAAACATGGGGTTTTCCGGATACCAACGCGTAATCATTTCCTTCACAGAACTGACATCAAGATTTCGATAATGAAAATACTGTTCCAGTTGCGGCATTAAACGGTGTAAAAATCGGCGATCCTGGCAGATACTATTACCACACATAGGAGAAGATCTTTCTGGAACGAACTTTCTTAGGAATTCCAGAGTCATATTCTCTGCATCGGCAGCTGAATGTGGGCTTTCCAATACGCGTTTTACCAAGCCGGATTGATTATGCTGATGGGTATTCCATTTATCCATCGCCAGCAGAATCTCCTCAGGCTGATGCACAGCAATAGTTGGCCCCTCATCAAGGATATTTAATTCGGAGTCAGTGACAATTGTTGCGACCTCAATGATATAATCATTGTCTGTATCCAGACCGGTCATTTCGAGGTCAATCCAGATGAGATTATTTGGAGATGGAGTCATTAAGAGTCCCTATTTGCTTTGACAGTTAACATTCTACCCATTATATGTGTTGCCTGAAACAGATTAAGCAGTTTAAAAGAACATAAAAAATTATTGAAACTATGAATGAATTTAGCTACGTATTCCTTTTCGCATTATCGCTCAGCATTGCTGTACAACTGCTACTCGGCTGGAGGCATATCAGCCATGTTCGATCACACAGTGAAAAAGTCCCGGATGCCTTCGAAGGCAAGATTCCACTGGAAGCACATCAAAAAGCTGCTAACTATACCCAGGCAAAAGTTAAAACAGGTTTTTTTGAAATATTACCTGCAACCGTTTTTCTTCTGATCTGGACACTCGGTGGGGCATTACAAATGCTTGATGGTGCCTGGCGTTCTTTGGGATTATCGGAACTTTGGACCGGCACAATATTTTTACTCTCTGTGATTGCCATCATGTCGCTTCTGGATTTGCCTATGTCTATCTATCGTACTTTCGGTCTCGAACAAAAATTTGGTTTTAATAAAATGACCGCGCGTATTTTTATTATGGATATTATCAAGAATACAGTAGTAGGGTTTCTGATAGGTGCGCCATTACTTGTGGTTGTACTTTGGATTATGAATGTCTCTGGGAATTTATGGTGGCTCTATGTCTGGATGACTTGGTTCGGTTTCAGCCTGTTTATGATGTGGGCTTACCCTAGTTTCATTGCACCTTTGTTTAATAAATTTAGACCTCTTCAAGAAGGAGAGTTAAAAACCCGTATTGAGAATCTCCTCAAACGTAATGGCTTTACCAGTCAAGGGATCTTTGTCATGGATGGTTCCACACGCTCAACACATGGTAATGCTTACTTTACTGGTCTTGGTGCGAATAAACGTATCGTCTTCTTCGATACTTTGATTGATGAACTATCTCATAATGAAATTGAAGCAGTTTTGGCGCATGAACTCGGGCATTTTAAATGTAACCACATAAAAAAACGCATGGTAGTCATGGGTGCCGTGTCACTTGTCGGACTTGCCATCCTCGGCTGGTTAATCAACTTACCCTGGTTTTATGAAGGACTAGGAATTTCAACACCATCTAATTATATGGCCTTGTTATTATTCGTCATGATATCGCCAGCATTCACCTTTATCCTGCAACCAATTTTTTCATTCACTTCGCGTAAACACGAATTTGAAGCGGATGATTTTGCAGCAGGACAAGCACAAGCCGAACATTTAATTCATGCCTTGGTCAATCTTTACAAAGAAAATGCCAACACCCTGACACCTGATCCAATATATTCAGCTTTTTATGACTCGCATCCACCAGCGCCCGTCAGAATCGCACACCTCTCTGAAAAGCCTGCATGACAATCTGGCGTTCAATATTTCTTTACTTGCCACTATTCATAACTCCGCTGGCATCGGTACAGGCGGAAGACTTAACTCGAGGAAAAGATTTGCATCAGGAAAACTGCGTGAAGTGCCATAAGGCAGATATTTATGAACGTAATGAGAGAACCGTAAAAACTCTGAAGCACCTGCGCTCACAAGTGTTATTTTGTGCAGTGAGTAATGATATCGAATGGTTCGACGAAGAGATTGACGATGTGACAGCTTATCTTAATGCGTTTTATTATTTGTTCAACATGAAATAAAAAGCTTAAAAAAATAATTACTTTACACTTCTCTTCTGCCTGCCATCGCATGTGAGATTGTCCGACTGTTTACATACTCCAAACCACCACCCATAGGAATACCATGTGCAAGACGCGTGACCTTTAGCTTACGTTTCCTGACCATCTCACCAATAAAATGTGCCGTCGCCTCGCCTTCTACTGTAGTATTTGTCGCCAGGATAACTTCATGAATCTCACCTTCGTCAAGCAACTGCGCTAACTCATGCAAGCCTATTTCGTCAGGCCCAATACCATCAAGTGGCGAAAGATGACCCATCAGGACAAAATAGAGTCCTTTGTAATCAGATTGTTCTATCGATGAAACATCAACTGGATTTTCGACCACACATAAGGAAGTACGATCGCGTTTACTGCTGGCGCATAACTGACAAATTTCAGTTTCACTGAAGGTTCGGCAACGTTGGCAATGACCAATCGCATCCATCGCATCTTTCATGGAGTCGGCAAGTTTACGTGCGCCATCTCTATCCCTTTCCAGTAAATGATAAGCAATCCGCTGAGCAGATTTTTTACCGATTCCGGGTAAACAACACAGTGTTTCTATTAGGTGAGCCAGGCGTGGTGATTCTATCATTGGATTAGAGTTGAATTAAATATTAGAAAGGTAATTTCATTCCATCGGGCAAATTCATTCCCGCAGTCAAACCTGACATTTTTTCCTGAGTCATATTCTCTACACGACGATTGGCGTCATTGATAGCAGCTGCGATTAAATCTTCCAACATATCTTTATCTTCACCAAATAATGTGGGGTCGATAGCAACATTTTTGACATCATGTTTACCCGTCATGGTGATCTTGACCAGACCCGCCCCTGATTCACCGATAACTTCTAACTTGGCAATCTCTTCTTGCGCCTTCTGCATGTTTTCCTGCATCTGCTGAGCTTGTTTCATTATGTTTCCTATCCCACCTTTCATACTATTTATAACCTCATTTAAAAATATTACTTACTTAGACTATATAAAAACTGTCATTTCGACCCTTGTTCCGATCTTGGGAGGGAATTGGGGAGAAATCTATAACTTAAAAATCAAATAAAACCAATTAGTTATAAGATTTCTCGCTGCGCTCGAAATGACAACTTATTCAGATATTTCCTATTTATACTGGTCTGATTGATTTCTCATTCAGTGTCGCACCAAATATTTCCTCCATGGCTTTGACATTGGCATCCCCTTTTAAGGAAGATTCTGCAGCTTGCTGTTTCTCTCTCTCTTCGCGAATTCTCTTTTGAGCAGGAGTTTCAGCTTCCGGCTCTTCTATGGATATCTTAAGTAGTGTGCCCTTTCCAAAGCGCATCTCTAACGCCTTCGTTAATCGTTCTTTTTGTGTTTGATTCAAAAGATGCTCTTTATCCGGGGACAGCACCAAATGCACTTTACCTTCACTATGTTCTTTTAACGCACAGTGTCCGGCTAATTCTTTCACCAACCCGACCAAAGACATCTCATCGATAATCGATTGCCAGTCGATTGTGTCTTCCGATTGAAGATCGGACTTAGAAACACTATTTGTTTTGATTTCATCTTCTTCATCAGACTGTATCAGTTTTTCTGAATTAGCGTAGGCATTCTCTTTCTCTTCTTTAACTTCACTTACTTTAGTTTCATTTGCCCTACTTTCATTTGCTATTGCTTCACTTTCCTTTGCTTCAGGTCTTGTTTCACTCGCTTTTGGGGTTGCAACTCCCGCCGGTCTGAAAGCCAACATTCTGATGAGTGTCATCTCAAACCCAGTACGTGGATCAGGCGCCAATGGTAAATCTTTACGCCCCAATATCCCCACTTGGTAATACAGCTGAACTTCTTCCTTGCTGATACGTTGAGACAGTTCTTTAATCATTTCATCCTGTTCCACATCACCCTCATCCAGAATCTGGCAGATGGCAATCTTCTGCAAGACAGAAAGAATTTCAACCAGAACCGAATCATAGTCCGGGTTATGCTCTGCCATATGATCGGTACACTGCAAAACGGATTGCGCGTCCCCGGCTATCAAAGCTTCCAGTAATTCCTTTAAATCAAGACTGTCGATAGTCCCAAGCATGGTTCTGACTTGTGTTTCTTGCAAACAACCATCGCCATAAGCAATCGCCTGATCCAGCAAACTCAACCCATCACGTAAACTACCATCAGCCGATTTCGCAATCAGCCTTCTCGAGACAGCATCACTTTCAATTGATTCCTGTTCGAGCACTTTTTCAAGTTGTGTCTCAATCTGTTCAACACTTAAATGCTTAAGATTAAATTGCAAACAACGTGACAGAATTGTCACCGGAATTTTCTTCGATTCAGTAGTTGCCAGTAGAAATTTCACATGTGGTGGTGGCTCTTCCAGCGTTTTTAATAACGCATTAAAACTATGACCGGAGAACATGTGAACCTCGTCAATCAGATAGACTTTATAACGCCCTACGCTTGGAGCATATTGCACGTTATCCATCAGGTCACGTGTTTCATCTACTTTTGCTCGTGAGGCCGCATCGACCTCTATCAGGTCAACAAACCGACCTTCATCAATACTCACACACGCAGAACACTCTCCACAGGGCTTTGAGCTCACGCCTTGCTCGCAGTTCAGACATTTGGCAAGAATACGTGCAAGAGTTGTTTTTCCGACGCCGCGCGTACCGGTAAATAAATAGGCATGATGTAAACGATCATTATCAAGCGCGTTAGTCAGCGCCTGTAACACATGGCTTTGCCCGACCATATCTTCAAATGTTTTTGGCCGCCATTTACGTGCCAGAACCTGATAACTCATTTACTTTTTGTTCTTCCTGTTGATATTTTCTGTTGATATTTTCATTGGTATTTCGATGACCAATTAACGTTGGCCAGGAGAAGCATATGATACAGGAATAGAGTATTTTATATAATATTCACTAGAAATTCGGGCAGGGAAATAAGGCGGCAGCCCTACCCGCCTTAACCCCGGCACCCGTATCCATTGCTGCCGTTGCTCCCTTCCGGGCCTGGCGGGATTCACAATTTCACGTCGCGGGAAGACCGATAGGGCCACCATAAATCAATTTGGCGGAGAGAGAGGCCGTTCCCGTTCTTCCTGAACTCCACGGCACCTGTGCATCCATGCACATTGGGATTCTCTACTCTCTTTTATCTTCGAATCCATTTCAATAATAAACAAATACAGGGTCGTTGACCCTGTATTTGTTTATTGGCGGAGAGAGAGGGATTCGAACCCTCGATACGGGTTAACGTATACACACTTTCCAGGCGTGCGCCTTCAACCACTCGGCCACCTCTCCGTACATTCACTAAAATCAGAGAGCGCGAAGGTTAAACAAAAAGGCTGGGGGGCGCAATCTAGAATGGCTTATTTAAAGCTAATAACTTAAGAATGAGCAATATATTCCTGATAATCATCTGGTGTATCGATATCAGAAAGTTCCTCTAATTCAATATACTCCAGACCCAGACGGATGAAATTCTGACGCGTTTTTTCGGCAACATCAGCTTCACCCCAGTTAATACCTTGAAAAATTTCAGGATTCGACTGTTTCATTCCGATCAAATAATAACCACCATCCATTGATGGGCCCAGAACAGCATCTTTGCCATTAGATAAATGTTCATAGGATTGATTGAGGATATCTGCCGTTATTGCAGGACAATCGCTACCAATGAGCACAACAAATACGTTTTCTACCAGTGCGGTTTCAGTAGCATGGTGCATTCTTTCTCCAAGATCATTTCCCTGTTGAATTTTGATTACACAGGAATAATCCATTTCGCATTGTTTTAAAAATAGATGACTACTCTCTGTTGCACACCAAATTTCAACATTCCCAAAGTCGGATGCCTTTGCTTCTGTCAGTGTCGATTGCAAAATGGTCTGATGAAATTCTGCTGCCCCCTGCGCACCTAAAAGAGGAATGAGTCTGGTTTTTGTCTTTCCGGGTATTGGTGCTCGCGTAAAAACCAGCAATGCACTTTCAGTCATATTGTTTGGCAAGTCTTGCAGGATCGACACCAATAAAATAAGAGAGTCTCAACCACCACATTTTAAATATTGTACTGATGATGCCATCTCTTTCCCAACGTCTGCTTGAAGTCAAAACTTTTTGTCTGAAACACAAGGGCGAACAGATTTTTTTTAATTTGCGGCTAATTGCAATATCTTCCATCAATTCAATTTCAGGAAAACCACCGACTTTGCTAAATAATTTTTTCGACATAAAGATGACTTGATCACCTGTTGTTATACCGGTCAGTCGTGAACGTAAGTTCATCATTGACTCAATCACCCGGAAATACCAGTGCTGGCCTGTCAATTTCACATCAAAGCGTCCCCAAAATAAGGTATTGGAATCAATTAAAGAGATCAGTTCTGAAAACTTCTCAGGAAGTCGAGTATCGACGTGTAAGAAAATAATTATTTCACCCTTTGCCTGCTGAGCACCTGCATTCATTTGCGCTGCACGACCTTTCCGTGACGATATGAATTGATCGCAGTGTCCTACAACTAACTGAGAAGTCTTATCACAACTCCCACCATCAACCACAATCACTTCGAAACCTTGCGCCCTAAGACCCTGCAATGGCATTAAACAGGCTTTGATCTCCGTCTCTTCATTGAGAGTCGGAATAATAATTGTATATTGCGTCATTGATTTAATGATTTTAGTTCATAAATATTTTAGTTCAGGGCACCACCACAACTACTTCCCTGCCCGGCAGTGCAGCCATAACAATGATCAAACACCGTGATGGCATTACCGTCTAATTGCTTATTCTTTAAATCAGAGATATGTAATTGTTTACTAGCGTTCATCAGATTTAATCCCAACATCTGATTAAAATCGCAATCATAGACAAACCCTTGCCAATCGACGCTAACCAAATTCCGACACATCACATTATCCAGATTGCTATTGTCATGTGATTGTTTCAGTAAAGATATGTAGTCATTAAACGTTCCTTTGGAAACCAGCGTACTGCCGAAACGGTTGATCGGCATGTTGCATAATGCAAACAGTTGATTAAATTCTATACCATAGTCCTGACGCAATATTTTCTTATAAGATTCTTCTAGCGGTCCCTGCGCTGGAGGCAGATCCGGGCCTTGAGGATTGTAAACAAGGTTTAATTTTAAGTTAGATCCTTCTTTACCATAACCAAGACTGTTTAATTGTTGTAATCCCTGAATACTCAGATCAAACACGCCTTTACCACGCTGTCTGTCGACATTCTCTTTCTGATAACAAGGTAATGAAGCAACAATATCTACCTGCTGTTCTGCTAAAAATTCAGCCAGGTCTTCCTGACCTAGCTCATTCAAAATGGTTAAATTACAACGATCAATTACATTAACATCCAGTGCTTTGACTTTGATGACAAGTTCACGAAATTGCGGATGTAATTCTGGCGCGCCCCCTGTGATATCCAATGTATGCACATCACTGTTTTTCACATAATCGTAAACAGCAGCAATGGTCTCTTCATCCATTTTCTCAGTACGTTTCGGGCTTGAATTCACATGGCAATGTACACACTGTTGATTACAACGGAGTCCAATATTGATTTGCAATATTTCTGTCTTACGTCGGCTTATCGCGGGAAAAGTTGTGTTATTCAACAGGGGAAGAGTATCGTGCATCGTATTTAGCTCGGTCTGGGGATATCCTTTAAAAGTTTCACCTTGTATGACAAGTTTATCTCATTTGGTTCTGAAATATTTAGATAATTTATAACAGCCTAAGCAGCATGAGTTCTCACACCTTTCATCCTGATTTAGATATAAAATCCAACTCGTAATCATGAACAATGTAGAATGTCTTGTTGCTGAAAACAAAATGTAAATTTTCACTGGCTTATTTATTCTTATGAAAAAAATTAAATGTAAAACGTATCGATGTTCCAAACGCGATGAAATGTATCTATACATACATGAAAGCAAAACGATTGATGATCTCCCTGATGAATTGATCGCCCTGGTTAAAGACCTAACGCACGTAATCGATCTGGAATTAACATCTGCACGAAAATTAGCTCGAGAAGATGTCAACGTTGTAATGCGTAATTTAGAAGAACAAGGTTACCACTTACAAATGCCAACCGATCCATTCAAGCCGAATTTGTACCAAGGTGATTAAATAAATATCGATAAACTTAAAGTATTTACACCTTCTATTATTTATAGGGGCAGAACTTTATATTTTTGTTAAATAAGTGTAAGTTATTGTTTTGAAACAAAGCCTTGGTAACTCAGCTGGATAGAGCGTCCCCCCCTCCTAATTTACTGCTTCTTATTTAAGTAATTGATTTAGTTTGTTATTTTATGTTTGCATGCTTGCAAAGTCATGCAAAGAATGCCTGTCGTTTTTCTATGTAAATTTATTGTTGTGTGAGGAACCACTAAAGCTAAAATGGTAAAGTCTTAGTACGCCTTGGTAGCTCAGTGGATAGAGCAACCGCCTCCTAAGCGGTAGGTCGCAGGTTCGACTCCTGCCCAGGGCACCATCTTTAAAACTCTACGCAGTGCAAGATTAGATAATAGGAGTTGGTAAAAGTACTTTTTGTGCTTTAGCTATCTTCTCTCTAGCTTTTTGCTTCTTCTGTCTTTCTGCCTCAGCTTTGTATGTGTCTGCCGCTTTATTTTTATTTTTCTTTAGTGCATCGAGCCTAAGCTTTTCTGGTGTTTTCGGTTTGATGTTTTCAATTTCAACTATTCTCATAACTGTATTTATAATAGGCAACTGATTCTTTATACAAGTGCTTCTGAAACTCTACTGCAGCTGTCATCTTGCCTTCATCACAACCTAATTTAATTGATAATCTAATTGAAAAAAACATGATTAGTTAAACTTGAAAATTATTATCTATCCAATCCTGTGCTGATTGTTTTGATTTTATTATTTCTTTGTCAGACATTTGAAGGTCAAGCGCATTCATTATAAAAATTTCTATGTCATACTCATTTAATTCTGCAATAGTAAACCACTTATGTGCTTGATGATAATCACGTGGAGCTTCGTTATCTTCAAAATATATCTCACCAATCCTGTACTGTGCATCAACATCCTTTATTGCTGCTTTTTCATACAATACAAGTGCCTTATTTATGTCTTCAGTGAAACCTTCTACGCCTTCATACATTATTGCGAGATTAAATTGTGCATTAGTGTTGCCATTGTTAGCTGCCTTTTCATACCAATAAGCTGCTTCATTGTAATCATGTAATTCTAAATCATCTTCATCAGCATAGATTAATCCCAAAGCAAATTCTGAATTAGTAGAACCAAGAACAGCAGCTTTCTTAAAATAATTAATTGCATCGTAAATATCTATGTCATAACCTGCGACTTCTTTAAACATCGTATCTACAATGTATTGAGATTCAATATGTCCTTCTTCGGCTGCTTGCATAAAATATTTAGAAGCCTCATCAATATCCTCTTCCGTATTTATTCCGTCCATGTATATCACGCCGAGATCATCTTGTGATTGTACGTGACCCATATTTGCTGCAGTAGTAAGAATATCTATCTCACTCGTTTTCATTCCCTACTCCTAAGTGTTTTCAGGCGGCGCCTGATAGTGGTTATTTAATAATAAGCAAGCAGGATTTTATTTTTATGCCTGAATTATTAATAACTTACGGATGTTTCCGTCACATAAAAAGCGTTCAGATTTAATCAGAAAAGCATTGCGATACAGTCATAAAAAATAATTACTATTAGCAATGATAAAATAATTTAAGTATGCTAATTGTGGGGAATTTTTAAATTAATTTCTGGGAAATTTAATTCGGATATCACATCTTGTTCAGTGTGAATTTTTACAGTAAATACGTTTGCTGAACCTGACAGTGTGGATTATTGTGGCAGGCTGGAGTTAAGCGGTAGCGGACCTACAAGTAAAACCAGTTGAACTGGTATTAAGTGGAATGGGCAGATGTTTATATCGTTTCACCATCATGCTCATGCAGCAGTTGATTTACTCCACTTCTTGATGAGTGTTGTTAAATCCGCTCTATTAACAGGTTTTGAAATGTAATCATCCATTCCCTGTTTAATACAGTTTTCCCGATCGCCTTCAATGGCATTCGCCGTCATCGCAATAATCACTTGATGTTTATCAGTCGCTTCCTCGCTTTCTCGAATCGCTTTTGTTGCTTCAAAACCATCCATCACCGGCATCTGACAATCCATGAAAACAATGTTGTAGGAAAATTGCGCTTGCATCTCAACACCTTCTTTGCCGTTAGCAGCCACATCCACTTTTAATCCATTTTTCTCTAATAGCTTTTTAGCGACTATCTGATTAACAATATTATCTTCCACGAGCAAGACTTTTAAGTTATCAGTATCAGCATGCGCTTCTGATACGGTGTCTCGACTAATTATTCGCTCAGGCTCAATTCCGTTTTGAATGTGCTCCCATACGATGGAAATCATTTCAAACAAAATCGTCAGATGAAGTGGTTTATCTAAATAAGCACTAAAACCTAATTCATGAATTTGCATCCCCACGTTGAACCGTCCTGATGAGGAGGACAACAAGATGACTTTCGTGTTCGCTGTTTTAGCATCAGCCTTCATCGTCTCAACTAAGTCAGCGCCCGACATTTCGGGCATATGAAAGTCCGTCAACATCATTTGGAAGGGGTCTTTGTCAGCAACAGCTTGATTGAGTTGCGCCAGTGCCTCAGCCCCAAAGACTATTTCAGCACGGATATGCCAACGGGCTAATTGCTTGGATAAAATAGTCAGGTTGACTTGATTATCATCCACAACGAGGACTCGCAGTCCACTAAAATCAATACCCACCGGGATAGGGATAGGGATAGAGATAGGGATATGCGCTGTGTCTACTACCGCGCGAGGCAATGTCAAATCAAAATGAAAGGTTGAGCCCTGTCCCAGTTGACTGGTAATGCTTATTTGCCCGCCCATCAGTTCAACTAATTGCTTACAAATAGCCAGCCCCAGTCCCGTACCGCCATATTTACGCGTGGTTGAGGTATCCGCCTGCGTAAAGGACTTAAACAATCCCTCCTGCGCCTCTCGAGTGATGCCAATACCTGTATCAATAATCTCAAAGGAGAGATGTGTTTCTTCTGCATTAGATGTGAGCGAACTTACTTTGACCAAAACATGCCCTTGCCCGGTAAACTTAATCGCATTACCGATCAGGTTCAGCATGATTTGACGGATACGCCCGGGGTCTCCGGTAAAGTGATGGGGTAAATCAGGCGCATAATCAACAATGAGTTCAAGGCCTTTCTCTGCACATTTCCCATGCAGTAGGTCAACGGTTTCCAATATCGTATTTTGTAAATCAAAGGGGATCAGTTCAATATCAAGTTTACCGGCTTCAATCTTGGAGAAATCCAGTATGCCGTTGATAATATCCAGTAAAGCACCACATGAGTAACTGATGGTCTCAACGTACTCTCTTTGTTCAGCGTTAAGTTTGGTATCGAGAAGGAGTTGGGTCATGCCGAGCACCCCGTTCATGGGCGTGCGTATTTCATGACTCATGGTGGCCAGAAAACTATCCTTGGCACGGGTTGCCGCTTCGGCTTTGTCTTTTTCTAATTGTAATGTTACATTTTGTTCTTTAATGTGTTCACTGATGTCGGTCAAAGTACCAATGTAGTATTTCTTATCACCGACGACCATCTCACCTATGGACAAATGCACGTCAACTTCACTGCCGTCTTTGCGTCTGGCAACCACTTCACGACCAATACCAATCACCTTCTTCTCGCCCGTCTCCTTGTACGCATGCAAATAGCCGTCATGCTCAACTGCAAAGGACTCGGGCATTAACATCTTGATATTCTGACCAATCACCTCGTCCTTGCTATAACCTAACAAGGCCTGAGCCGGAGTATTAAACATGTCGACAATGCCACGCTCATCAATCGTCATCATCGGGATTACCGAGCCTTCAAAGATGGCAACGGCGCGGTCTTTTTCAGCTTGGAATGCCCTTCTTTCAGTGTGC
>JBLHKO010000013.1:0-41854 GCA_047620145.1 Gammaproteobacteria bacterium
GCTTATGCTTGGCTAATACAATGTCTGTACTACATGTCCATATAGCTTGTGCATCGCGATTCCATTGAATGTACTCACCCTTAACTTGAGCAGGTCCTTTTAGGACTGTGCATTTCATTGTACCAATTCCGGTAGTTGCATAGGCAACGGCTATGGTACAAACATTGCTGGAGAGTATACCTATAAAACCCGTGGCTGTTGAGGTTATGGAAGGTGTGTTACCTTCCTGCACCGCAAGCTCATACCCTATTTTACCACCTGTAACCTCTGCCAAAGCGGCGGTTGCCTGTGATTTGATTGTATAATCCTGATAGGCTGGAAGCGCAATCGCGGCTAAAATACCAATAATCGCAACCACGATCATCAGTTCGATAAGTGTAAAACCCTGTTGTAGTTTCATCATTAGTTCCTTTCTCCTGTAAATATTTATTTAGATCTATAATAATCTTGTTTTTTAAATCTTAGAATCACTGTAATTTATAAAGATAAACATCTATTGTTTATAAATGTCGCAATGATGTCTAATATCAACACATGATCCATGCCAACTATTCAATCCGTCAGAACACATGATACAATCATTTCTAACTGATTGAAATATATTAACTTATTATAAATTCCAGCAGGCGGTAGTTCTGTACCCACAACGCGTTTAAAAATGTAATATGGCCTTAGTTTGTCAAAGAGTGACCCAATACGTCACTTATTTCATGAATTCTCTCATGCCTGCTTATCTAGAATAAGCCCGCTTTGAGACAGTCCAATCCCTACTTTTTGGTATTACTACCTCCTGACAAAATTTCATCCAAATAGTATTGAGCTCCTTGTCCCCCCAGAGCTGCACTTGCTATTAAACGATCATGCGCCTTGATATCGTTCCCGATGACGAATAAGAACTCGACAATGTAGTATTCTATATACCACATATAATCAGCTGTAAAATCACCGTTGGCAATACCCTCATCAAGCCAGGCCGAAAGCGCCATGACAATGCGATCCAGATCAATAAAACTACAATTATTTCGCTTATAACTTTCAAGTAAATTCGATAAAGCACTTGAAACCTCAACTCTGAACTTGTTATCGAATTCAGTCCCGAATCGAGCATATTCAGATTCCGGGATGCTCTCAGCCAACTCACAATACAAATATAACCGTTGAATTCTAGGACGAAACGACTCGGCTGGCTTTAATTGCAATATTTGGTCATTTACCAATAGGCCTGATCGAAAATCTCCTTGTCTCATCAACAATTCCACTGTCGTAAGATTCGCTCGTACAGATTCGGGGTGATTTGTATACGCATTAGCCACAATCAGATGCCAAGCAGACCAAATATTAGATTTTTGATATGAAGCATAGCCCAAAAACAGAACATAAGTTATCACCAAAGGTGTCAGTAGTTGTCTTATACGTGTCTCCGTTAACACATAATGCAATACAATAATCAGTGAATAAAATAATCCTGCCGAAGGTAAGTAGTTCCGGTGCTGAAAATACATCTCCAAGGGCAATATAGTGCTCTCTACTGAATGGCCGAGAATGAAAAACAATATACCAAATACCAGATGTCGGTATCGATCATGTTTCAGTAATATCAATGATATTGCACATATGATTATTAATACGGCATAAGCGAATAATGTATGAAAATTCCAAAGATTAGACCTGATCTTATAGTCGTCGTTAAATAAACCAGAATCCACAGCCAAGGGCAATACGATTTTACTGAAGTAATCAAGAATAATTATTGGTTGAGTATATAAACGTTCCGCCAATGTATAATCTCTTAACTCATAATTAAGATACCCGTACCCATTAAGCAAGGAAATTAGTAAAACTCCAGCTACGATAATGGACGCTGAATATAGCGCCCATTGATTAAGTTTTACATTCTTAAATCTCGATCTGATCGCGTCATAGAAACAAACTTCTATTAGCAAAATAAACACCGGCAACAGTATTCCATTTTCCTTACTAAGCAGAGCTAACGGCCAGCACAGGAATGCGACTAAAAAAAAGATTTTACGTTTGTAACTGCTGATGACCGTTATGTTTCTAGCAAGAACATAACTTAGGCAACCTAGAAAAATAAACGAGGTTTCAAGTACTGCCATACGCTGGATGGTATAAAGCACAGTACCTGTATTAAAAGGTGTCAATAACCAGCAGCCAGCTATTACCAAAGCCAGTAAATGACATGGCCTGGTAGCATATATTGGTTTAAGAAGTATGATGAGCAGGCCATACAGGAGAGTTCCATTAACTAAATGGATTAGAAGATTAGTCAACTTCATATTAAATATTACTAATTCATCCTCCAGCCAGTAATTAAACGCAAAACTGATCATTGAAACAGAACGTCCAAGCGGACCGGATTTGTTCTCAAAAATAAATTTTTTGTAATCAACCTGACTATCATTAATTAGCTGTGACAGGTTCTTGAAGTCATCAAACACCAATGGACCATCAAGCCCCGGCCAAATGACTGTTACAGTTATTGATAAGATAAGAATGAAAATACAGTGATATTTGAAATTAATTATATTCATACATGTAATTCAATCTTAGAAATTGATGGGCGAGAATCATAAATATTAACCAGTGTCTTCTCAGTAACAGGTCATTATTTTCTTGATAATTTGAGGATATATTTTGTACAAAAATGATATCTCTTTTGAGATATGGGTTTTGAACTTTATTATCCTATTTTAAAATCTACTATTCCTTATCCAGATCTAGTTTCTGCAGTCGGTACCGCAATGCCCTAAAACTTATTCCTAATAACTTGGCAGCTTTAGTTTTATTCCAACGTGTCTTCTCAAGTGCATCGAGAATAGATTCTCTCTCGATATCGCCAAGATAACTATCTAACGGCTTGTCTCCATTATTGCTCTCTCCTGACACTTCTTTTGTTTCGGGTAATTGCAAATCATCTACGTTGATAATATTTCCTTCACAAAGAGTGACTGCTCGTTCAAGAATATTTTCCAGTTCCCTGACATTCCCCGGGAAATGATATGAATTTAATTTTTCCCTTGCTACAGTCGATAATGAAAATTTCTTATTATGACAATTTACCCGTTCTTTAAAAATAAAATCAACAAGCAACGGAATATCCTCATATCTTTCGCGAAGCGAAGGAATTTTTATTTCGATCACATTAATACGATAAAACAGATCTTGCCGGAACTTACCTTTCTCAACCAAATAATTCAGATTTTGATGGGTTGCACTTAATATACGAACATCGATAGGCAATTCATTGCTACCACCGACCGGCCTGATGGTTTTTCCCTGAATGGCACGTAATAATTTTACCTGCATATGCAACGGTAATTCAGCCACTTCGTCGAAAAACAAGGTGCCTCCCTCAGCAGTTTGAAACAAGCCTTCTTTATCAGAAATAGCGCCAGTAAAACTGCCCTTTACATGTCCAAATAATTCACTCTCCATTAATTCAGTAGGAATCGCACCACAATTTACCGGCACAAATTTAGCCGAAGATCGAGCTCCTTGTTCGTGAATCATTCTGGCAACCAGTTCTTTACCCGTACCTGACTCTCCGCTGATATACACAGGTGCCTGACTTCTTGCTAACTTAGTAACTGTTTTTCTTACGTCATTAATAATTACTGTCTCTCCGATCAGACTGCTCACCATTTCTGCTTCCGACTCTTTGAGTTTGAGCGCGGTTCTGACCAAGGTACGCAGGACTTCAAGATCAACAGGCTTACTCAGAAAGTCAAATGCTCCGGATTTTAATGCCTGAATGGCAGACTCCATATTACCGTGTGCCGTAATAACGGCAGCCGGCAACTGCGGATAGTTCTCCTGTATATAAGAGACTAATTGCAGTCCATTACCGTCAGGTAAACGCATATCAGTCAGACAAATATCGAATTTATGTTTTTTTAATAAGGCATATGCGTCATGCAAATTCTCTGCAGGCATACAATCTACATCCATACGCGTCAGGGTGATTTCCAACAGCTCTCTTATGTCAGGTTCATCATCCAGGATTAATGCTAATGGTTTTTTCATTATGATAAATCTTGATGTTTTTCTAAGTGAGAAAAATGTATCCTGAAACAACACCCCTTGGAAGTATTTTGCTCCAGAATCAAAGAAGCCTGATTTGCCTCACACAATTCGCGGGAAATATACAAACCTAAACCGGAACCATCAACATCTGTGGTAAAAAATGGCTCAAATAATTGAGATGCAGCATCCTCGGTCATACCAGACCCATGATCAATCACATCAAGATAGGGTTTACCAGTGCCTTGACGCACACCGTATTGGTATTCTATCAGCGGACGTCCTTGACTATAGCGTAATGCATTTTCGCTGAGATTCCAGACTACCTGATGTAACTGGCTAAGATCCATTCGAACAACAATATTTTGTAGTGTTGTTCCGATCTGAATATCCGTTTCTTGCAGCTGTTTCTGACTAGTGAACTCCGAAATAAAACTTTGCATCCATTCACCAAGATTAATATTTTCCGGAACGGCTGCTTCCCGTCTGCTTATCCGCATCATATTCTCAATGATCTTGTTCACCCTATTTGAATGATCAACAATAATGTTGAGAAGACGCTCATCGCCTTCCCCGAGAGATTCGGATTCGGATAAAAGCTGACTGGCATGACTGATTGCTCCCAAAGGATTTCTGACCTCATGTGCGATACTCGCAGACAAACGGCCAAGTGACGCAACTTTTAAGTTCTGCGCGTGTTGGCGCATTTGCGCGACATCTTCAAGAAAGATCAAGACGCCAAACTTTGATTCAGGGTTTAACCGGGTAAATGATGCCTGCACATCACTATCTCCTTTTGTGGGTCTGAATATGACTGTACGCTGACCTTCCTTTTGATCCCAGTCAGTTATGAACTTAAACAATTCAGGAGCGATTTTATCCAGTTTCTTGTGCTGTTGTTTATCGTCCAGTCCAAGTAAGTGCCTTGCCGCCTCATTAAGCAAGCGTATCTGGTATTGATCATCCAGCACAACGAGGCCGGACTGCATCCTCTGTACAATATACTCATTCAGTAATCCCAGATTCTCAAGATCAATAGCACGTTGTTCAGCCAGCGCTTCACTTTTTTGGACATTTGCCGCTAAAACTTGTCCCAGAAAAGCTGTCATGAAAAATGACACACCTAGAAATCCGGCATGTGTGTAATTCTGTAATGGCGAATATCTGATTAACTGTAGGTAAACCTCTTGCCCCAAAACAATCAACGCAGCTATAGCAGCAAACAAGATTGCAATTCTGCCCACACGCAAAATGCTTCCACCGAGCACTGCGATAATGAGTAACATACCAAACCCACTACTGACTCCGTTACTAGCATACATCATCAGACTGATTGCAATGATATCCAGCACCACGTGCATGGCTACCTGTAAGTTGTATCGAGGTCGCTGACGTTTGATGAAAAACGCAATAATGATAGTCAGGAAGAGATAAACATGAGTAGCTACCGAAAATAGTAATTGATTAAAACTACCGAGTGGTTCTGGTAAGTGACCAACCCAGATTAACGTAATAAATAATGAGGCAATTAGAAACCGATAGAGATTAAAATACTGCAGTGCTTTCCATGAAGTTTCAGAGTGTGTATTGGGTTTCAAATCCATCGCTAGTATTTCTTCAGTTCTGTTCCCATATGGTTTTTACAGCAGAAGTATTGATCACTTTTACTCATACTATTTCCCTCTAGGGCATCATCCTTCAATACTTAAACACTACAAGTAACACATTGAACCATCTGTTTATGGCCAACGTCGTGTTACTGTTGATCGTAACCCACTTGCCTTAGCTTTTTGATTGTTATTACTACTATCCAGATTACGTAAGCAATCAGAACGAAACGAATCAAGCTCATTGGTATAATATTCTTGACAGATGATTTGTTACCAAAATTTTCTAATTGTCGCAATAATTAGGTAGAATTATATGCGCTAGGTGAGTATAAACTATAAGTATAAGAACTTAATAAATTTACCTCTATTCAGAAATCCTGAAATGGATTTAACTAAGGCGATATCATGAACATACACGAATATCAGGCGCAACAGCTATTCAAAGAATACAATATTCCCACTCCTTTGGGTCTCCCCGCTCACTCCGTTGAGGAAGCCGTACAACAAGCGACTACTCTCGAAGGCAATGGTTGGGTCGTCAAAGCGCAGGTTCACGCCGGAGGACGCGGCAAAGCTGGTGGCGTCAAAGTCACAGATTCATTACCGGAACTAAAAGAAATCGTGTCAAATATGCTCGGCAGCCAATTGGTAACGAAACAATCAGGGCCAGCCGGACAACCGATCAATTGCGTACTCATTCAAACCAAATCTGAAATCACTAACGAGCTTTATCTAGGTATGGTCATTGATCGTAGTAGTAGACGTATGGCGATCATTGCCTCCAGCGAGGGTGGTATGGATATCGAAGAAGTTGCGGCAAACACCCCAGACAAGATTATCAATACCATTATTGATCCAGTGATGGGATTGCAGGGCTACCAATGCCGCCAGATAGGATATGCCTTGGGGCTTGATGCGAACCAGCAGAAACAACTTGCTGGCATTTTAAAAGGGCTTTGCCAGCTTTTTATAGATAAAGACTTAAACCTAGTAGAGATCAATCCGCTGATTGTTGATGGCAGTGGCAATCTGGTCGCTTTAGATGCCAAACTCGGCATTGATGATAGCGCACTCTACCGGCAACCCCAGCTCGAAGCATGGCGGGACACGACACAGGAAGATGAAAAGGAAACTATCGCCAAAAAACACGACCTTAACTACATAACTTTAGACGGCAATATTGCATGCATGGTTAATGGTGCAGGACTCGCCATGGCAACGATGGATGTCATCAAGCTGCATGGCGGAGATCCTGCAAACTTCCTTGATGTCGGCGGCGGCGCGACTGCCCAGCGGGTCACCGAAGCATTCAAACTCATCACTTCAGATCCCAATGTTAAAGCAATACTGGTAAATATCTTTGGTGGTATCGTCCGTTGCGACCTTATTGCCGATGGAATCGTACAAGCTGTTAAGGAAGTCGGTGTCGAGGTTCCCATCATTGTGCGTCTTGAAGGCACCAATGTTGAGCAGGGTAAAGAAACATTAGCGAATAGTGGCTTAACCATCATGTCAGCCGAAGATTTAACCGATGCTGCAAAGAAAGTAGTTGCGGCTGCGGGAGGAGAAAGCTAATGGCAATATTGATCAATAAAGAGACCAGAGTCATTGTTCAGGGGTTTACCGGACAACAAGGGACATTCCATTCTGAACAGGCGATAGCCTATGGTACGCAACTCGTCGGTGGTGTAACACCAGGACGCGGAGGCAACACCCATCTTGATCGCCCGGTATTTAATACCGTCAGAGAAGCTGTAGAACAGGAAGGAGCCGATGCAAGTATGATCATGGTACCGCCCGCATTTGCGGCAGAGTCTATTACCGAAGCTGCAGAAGCCGGGATCAAGGTTATTGTTTGCATCACCGAAGGCATTCCGGTACTGGATATGGTTAAGGTGCGTGCCTGCCTGGAACACTATCCTGAGTCGAGACTAATAGGGCCAAACTGCCCCGGTGTGATCACGCCTGGTCAATGCAAGATTGGCATAATGCCAGGTAGCATTCATCTTGCAGGTTGTGTTGGTGTTGTGTCGCGTTCAGGTACCCTTACCTACGAAGCAGTACATCAAACAACACTCGTTGGACTGGGGCAAACCACCTGTGTAGGCATCGGTGGTGATCCGATACACGGGATGAATTTCATCGACTGCCTTGAGCTATTTGAAAAAGATCCTGAAACCAAAGGCATCATTATGGTCGGTGAAATTGGCGGCACTGCAGAAGAAGAAGCGGCAGAGTTCATCAAGCAAAATGTAAGTAAACCGGTCGTTGGATATATCGCCGGCGTTACGGCACCACCTGGAAAACGGATGGGCCATGCAGGTGCAATTATTTCTGGCGGGAAAGGTACCGCAGAAGACAAGTTTGCTGCATTAGAGTCGGCAGGTGTTACAACAGTACGTTCTCCCGCTGATCTTGGCGCGGCAATCTCAAATAAACTTTAAATAATATCGATAGCTTTCCCAGAGACTGATCCGATGCTTGTCATTGTATTAGCATAAGCCCAAGTATTCTTGAAACAACTGATACATGTCTGTATCGTAAATTAACGTTCGGGACAACGTTGTAAAACTTGGAAATCGTCAAAACTATCAGTAAATATTTATAGGCCTTTATTGACCATGAAAATTCATAAATCACCTGTCGCTTTTTTTGCCTTGTTCGCCATATCGGGGTTTACAGGACTGATCTATGAATCCATCTGGACACATTATTTAAAACTTTTTCTGGGACATGCCGCCTATGCACAAGCCCTTGTTCTCACTATTTTCATGGGGGGCATGGCATTCGGTGCCTATCTGGCCTCTCGGTTTAGTACTAAATGGTCTAACCTGCTTATTGCATATGCCATCGTTGAAATTTTAATTGGTTGTTTTGGTGTCGTTTTTCATCCCTTCTTCCAGTCAGTTCTATCAATATCTTACGAAAATATTATCCCGGCACTAGGCTCACCTGGCCTTGTCCATACCTATAAATGGGCTATTGGTGCACTCATTATATTGCCCCAATCGATTCTGCTTGGTATGACCTTCCCGTTAATGAGCAATGGAATTATTCGACGCTTTCCGAACACCCCCGGCAGAACACTTGGCATGCTCTACTTCACCAACAGTATTGGTGCCGCCATCGGTGTCCTTTTTAGCGGTTTTTACCTGATTAAAACTGTCGGTCTTCCAGGCACCATTCTAGCTGCGGGGATCATCAATATTTTGCTTGCAATTCTGGTTTATGGTTTGGCAAAAGGTCCTACTGAACAACCATACTCTATAAATAAATCTACCTTAATCAAGTCGCCTTATTTGATACTTCTCGCTGCTTTTATCACCGGGGCAGCATCATTTATTTATGAGATTTCCTGGATCAGGATGCTCAGTATGGTGCTTGGTGCCAGCACCCATGCATTCGAACTCATGCTAAGTGCCTTTATCACCGGACTAGCATTTGGCGGACTGTGGGTTCGTCGCATAATAGACAGTCTTGATAACCCAATACGAACAACAGGCTATGTCCAGATAGCCATGGGGATTATGGCGCTCCTCACCCTGCCCCTCTATAACTACAGCTTTGATTTGATGAGTTTCTTTATGTCAGGTCTTGAACGCAATGATCCTGGCTATCAACTCTTCACTATGTCCAGTTATTTGATCTGCTTTATTATCATGTTACCGACCACGTTCTGTGCAGGCATGACGCTGCCATTATTTACCTTCATTATGCTTCGGCAAGGATATGGAGAAAAGAGTATCGGGCAAATCTATGCCAGTAATACACTCGGCGCCATCGTCGGAATTATTTTTACCATCTTCATAGGCATGCCCGTGCTCGGATTGAAAGGTGCCATACTATTTGGCTGCAGCCTGGACATTCTACTTGGCTTATTCCTCTTATCCCGTGCCGATTTGCCGACTAAAAAACCGATGGTTGTTTTTGCTACCATTACCGGGATCGCAATCGGCGGAATGGTACTTATGTTTGATCTCGACCAATATAAGATGAGTTCTGGAGTTTTCCGCACAGGGACTATCCTCGCACCATCAGAGAATTCAAAGGTACTTTTTCATAAAGACGCCAAGACTTCCTCAATCAGCGTTTTGCAAAATGAAGATGGGGTAAGGACAATACTGACTAACGGCAAAGCAGATGCTTCAATAAATACAGCTAATTCAGACAAAGTAACGGGAGATGAAATTACAACGACACTTCTTGCGGCTCTTCCATTAGCAATTTATCCAGATGCAGAATTAATCGCTAATATTGGCATGGGTTCAGGTATGACTACTCATACATTGCTCTCATGGCCAAGCATAAAGCAAGTTGATACTATAGAGATTGAACCCGCCATAATTGAAGGTGCCAGTTTTTTTCGCCCGCGTGCTGAAAAGGCATTTACTGATCCTAGAAGTAAAATTCACATAGAGGATGCCAAAACTTATTTTTCAACCTATAAAGATAAGTATGACATTATAGTTTCAGAACCATCCAATCCATGGGTAAGCGGCACAGCCAGCCTGTTTACCGATGAATTTTATAATCACATAAGTAATTATTTATCTGATAAAGGTCTCTTCGTCCAGTGGTTACAAGCCTATGAATTTAACCCTCAATTACTTTTTTCTGTTTTAAAAGCATTGAATAATAACTTTTCTGACTTTGTACTTTATTCTGCACATGAAGGAGATCTGATTATTATTGCCCGAAATAACACTAGTATTACTCAACCAGGTAAGATTATTTTTAATAGTGGCTCTATGAAAAAAGAATTAGCCAAAGTAGGAATCAATAATCTACAAGATATTGAAACTCTATTCATTGCAAACAAAAATTTAATAGGCTCACTAATATATTCGGCAAGCAATATACCAACTAATTCAGACTACTTTCCATATCTAGATCTAAATGGTGCTCAGGCACGTTTTAAGCAAGATGATCTCGGTGAGATGACTCAAATCAGAAGAAATATAGTACCAATTATTAAGATGCTTTCACCAATTATTGATAAAAATGAGGCCACAAATGTCAGCAGCCATATCTCATCCAGTGCTGTCAATAAGATGGCGTATCAAGCGCAAAATTTATTTCATTCTTTGAATAATCTCGATTATACAACTCCTGAAAACCCTGTCGCTTCAAAACTCAAATTAATGGCAACACTTGCCAATTCCTGTCAGTCTATTAATTTTCCCCATATGTGGATTAATGATTTAATTAATCTAGCAACCTTAACAGTACCTTATTTATCACCCAATGAACTCCAGCCTCTCTGGGATATTATTACACCAAATTGTAATAACGGATTAAATGAAGATCAGATCAACTGGCTGCAGCTTATAAAAGCATTAAGTCAACGAAATAGTGAATCTATCGTCCTTTATTCATCTACCTTACTTAGTCAGAATCACTGGGATATACCTAAACAACGTATACAATTCACAGCACAGATGACAGCGTTAGTAAAATTGAAAAAATATCAGCTAGCCCAACAACTATGGAAGAAGAATATTGCAAAACTATATACTTACAGTCCTATTCCCTTGCCATTATTAATTTTACATAGCCTCGCAAACGAAAATATTATCCCTGATATACTAGAATAAGCCTCCATGAACTATCTCCCTATTACCTATTATATTTAATGAGATTGTGTACCATAGCATTACATGACAACACATTAGATTTTAAAAAGAGTTCTCAAGCTTATGGCTAACAATAACATTGCGATTGCACAAATCAATTTGCGTGTAGGGGATGTAAAAGGTAACACAAACCTTATCATTGAAAATATTCTGCGGGCAAAACATAAGAGCCATGCTGACATAATTATCTTTCCCGAATTAGCAATAACCGCCTACCCTCCGGAAGACTTATTACTTAGGCGTGCACTACACTCACAAATCGAGAACTCATTAAAAAACATAGGCAAAGCATCAAATGGAATTGATGTCATCATCGGCTACCCATTATTCCTTGAAGGCAAGCTATACAATAGCTGCAGTCTCATCAGGGACGGAGAGATTAAAGAGACTTATCACAAACAGCTATTACCAAATTACGGCGTCTTTGATGAGAAAAGATATTTTAAGCCAGGTAATAAAATAATTATTTTCGATCTCAATGGCATTCCGACCGCATTAAGCATTTGTGAAGATATATGGGAAACGTGGCCTTGCAAGCAAGCAAAAGAAGCTGGTGCAAAATTGATGATCAATATTAATGCATCCCCATATCATTCCGAAAAAGCAGTTATGCGAGAAGAGTTACTCAAAATGCGCGCGCAAGAATCAGGTCTGGATATCATATACACCAACCTGATTGGTGGGCAGGATGACCTTGTTTTTGATGGTGGTTCAATGGCCGTTAATAATAAGGGAAATATTATTTTCCAGGCTCCTCAATTTACAGAAGGCCTTTATTTTATCAAATATTCAGAAGCGTATGACCACAAGTTCTCAATTTCAGATGACGTTGTTTACCAGACATTATCCAAGCAAGAAAGTATCTACAATGCGCTGGTTCTTGGGGTAAAAGACTATGTCCACAAAAATGGTTTCACAGGTGCCGTCATCGGACTTTCAGGCGGTATTGATTCCGCACTAACATTATGTGTCGCAGTAGATGCATTAGGTGCTGATAATGTCGAAGTATTAATCATGCCTTCGCAATATACAGCATCAATGAGTAATGAAGATGCGCAATGTCAGGCAGAAATTCTTGGAGTGGAGTTCAGTATTATCCCGATCGAGGAAGCATTTTCGGCATTTAACAGTCTGCTTAGTAAACGCTTCGCAGGCAGTCCTGTAGATACAACAGAAGAGAATATTCAGGCTCGTTGTCGCGGTATATTACTCATGGCTATATCTAACAAAACCGGAAAAATCGTGCTCACTACGGGCAATAAAAGTGAAATGTCAGTCGGTTATGCGACACTCTACGGAGATATGGCCGGTGGTTTTGCACCTTTGAAAGATATCCCAAAGATGATGGTCTTTGAACTTGCGCGCTGGATAAACGAAAAGCAACAAGTGATTCCACAACGTGTCATTGACCGTCCGCCAAGCGCTGAGCTTAGAGAAGATCAAAAAGATGAGGATTCTTTACCACCTTACGAAATTCTAGATCCCATACTCGAAAGGTATATTGAACTTGACCAGAGTCCTGCTGAAATCATCAAATCGGGATTCGATGCTGACATCGTAAAACAAATTGTTTCACTGGTAGACCGAAATGAATATAAACGTCGTCAGGCGGCACCTGGAGTTAGAATCAGCAAACGCGCATTCGGTCGCGACCGACGATATCCAATCACTTCTGGTTACAAAGAAATCTAGAAGAAAGTATCAGTAACAATCGAGAGTCAATAATTACTGAAGCTGTACCTCTCTTACTTCATATATTCCGGGATGATTTGGATAATTCAACTCAAGCACCCGCACGGCATCTTCAGATAATTCGGTCAAATCCATCACTTTGTAGGCTTTTGCCATGATCACTAATGCATCCGGTATCGATGGAGTACGCGCATATTTCTCAACCACATAGCGCGCCCGGTTGGCTGCTGCGACAAACGCACCGCGTCGCATATAGTATTGTGCGACATGAACCTCGTGTTCCGCCAGAATATTTCGTAAATGCGTCATTCTTAACTTGGCATCCTCAGCATACTGGCTGTCCGGATAGCGCTTTACCAATTCAGAAAAATCCTGAAATGACTGTAAGGAAGAACCAGGATCGCGCTGAGACTCATCCAGAGGCAAGAATCTCTCACTAAAGCCTTTGCCACGCTGAAAATTCACCAGGCCCTTCAAATAGTAGGCATAATCAACGTGGGCATTTTGAGGATAAAGTTTTATAAAACGTTCCGCTGTTGATATTGCCGCATCAGGCTCATCATCTTTATGATAGGCGTAGGCTAAATCCAGAACTGCTTGTTGCCCATAAGTCCCAAATGGAAACCTGGACTCCAGCTTTTCATAATATTCCACCGCTTTATCATAATCCCCTGAATCCAGAGCGCCCCGTGCTTCAGCATAGAGTTTTTCTGCAGGCCATTTTTCTGTCTCATCACCCTGATCTTGGAAGTGGGAACAAGCTGACAACAAAATAATAGTAAACAAAGATAGAATCGTTTTTTTCATGCGCGCAAGGTTATCTTAATCTCTTATATAGGGCAAAATTTCAGAGCAAATATTCGCATTAATTATGCTGTTTATACATAATGACTCTTGAAAACAAACTCCCTATCCTGAAACCATATGAATGAATGCATAGAAATTAATATGATCATACCTGATGCAATGTCAGGAAAACGTCTTGATCAAGCATTAGCAGAGCTCTTGCCAGAGCATTCACGCGCAAGACTACAAGGCTGGATACGTGATGATTATGTGCGCGTTGACAAAAAAGCAATGCGCACACGTGACAAGGTTCATGGCGGCGAACAGGTTGAGATACGAGCAGAAATCGAAACTCAAATATCTGCTGCCCCAGAGGACATCCCGCTTGATATTGTTTTTGAAGATGAACATTTGATCATTATTAATAAACCAGCCGGGCTAATAGTACATCCAGGCGCTGGCAATCCACAACACACTTTGATGAATGCCTTATTGCACCATGACCAACAACTAGAACAGGTAGCTCGTGCAGGCATTGTTCACCGACTAGATAAAGATACCACCGGATTACTGGTGATTGCGCGTACACCCCAAAGCCATACTTTCCTTGTCAACCAACTACAGGAACGAAAAATCCATCGAGAATATTTAACGATTGTCAGCGGTATTATGACCGCCGGAGGCACTATCGAAGAGCCTATTGGGCGACATCCCAAGAATCGAACCAAAATGGCCGTAGTAAAAAATGGTCGGCCATCAACAACGCATTATCGAATTATTAAAAAATACAAACATCATACACAGTTGCAGGTCAATCTGGAGACCGGCAGAACACATCAAATACGCGTACATATGACCTGGTTACACTATCCTATTATTGGTGATCCCGTATATGGCAATCAAAAACAGTTGGTGAAAGGAATGGATCCGAACCTTGCCAGAGTCATTACTGCCTTCCCAAGACAAGCATTACACGCTAGAGCTATCCAGTTACAGCATCCACTGAGTAATGAAATGATGGCGTGGCAAGCGCCTATCCCGGGAGATATGACTGAACTCATCAACACACTTGAAATCGATGCAAAACAGTGATGGAAGCTGATTCAGCTGGAATCGAGTGGCTGGCTGCAAACTGGCCTGCACCACCTCACGTTCATGCTGGCACCACCATGCGTTTTGGTGGAGTTAGTGCCCCTCCCTATGATCAGCTTAATCTCGGAACGCATGTAAACGATGAACAATATAATGTTCTGGTCAACAGAGAACTTCTAAGAAAACATTTAAAGTTACCCATAGAACCCAGTTGGCTAAATCAGATTCATGGAAATAACATCATTCAGTTAGATTCGACAATGGAATCTACTCTAACTAACCAAACTGCGGATGGCAGTTATTCAAATCAAGAAAACAAAGTATGTGTTGTCATGACGGCAGACTGCCTACCTTTACTATTATGTAACGATGAAGGAACGCAAATCGCCGCAGTTCATATTGGCTGGCGAGGCTTTTGTAAAAATATCGTTAATGCAGCGCTTGATAAATTCACCTGTCCGCATGACCATTTGATGGCTTGGCTTGGACCTTGTATTTGCCCCGAACATTATGAAACAGGATCTGAGGTGCGTAGCGCTTGCCTTGCAGTTTTCAATGACGCTGAAGATGCGTTTACACCTTCGAAACCTGGACATTGGGAAACAGATATTCATAGATTACTGACACTGTATTTAAAGCAGCAAGGTGTGCAGAAAATCTATGGAGAACAACGTTGCACCTATCACGAAAACGAGAAGTTTTTTTCCTATCGTAAAAACAAAAATACTGGCCGCATGGCCAGCCTCATCTGGATAAATAGTATCCAATCATAAGCAAGGAAATTTACTAACGTTCCTCTGGAATTCAAAAATACTGCTAGTTCTACTTATTTTCTAAATTCTTGCCACAACTTGATATTTGTCAAAATGACCTCACCTTGATTTGTATAGTATGAAACATCAATTAAGGAACAAAACAAATGCGGGCTGACAAATTAACTTCAAAATTTCAATCTGCGCTGGCTGATGCGCAAAGCTTGGCTATCGGGCGCGATCATCAGTTCATTGAGCCTTTACATGCCATGATAGCCTTACTGGATCAGGAAGGCGGCAGTCTCAGACATATATTGAACAGTTCTGGGATCAACACTAATCTCTTGCGCTCCCAACTTGGAAATGCTCTGGATAAGCTACCGCAAGTGAGTGGCTCTGGAGGAGAGGTTCATATCTCTAAAGATCTGGATCGTCTATTAAACTTGACAGATAAATACGCCCAACAAAGAAATGATCAATACATTTCGAGCGAGTTGTTTGCCCTCGCAGCAATTGAAGACAAAGGTGAACTTGGCAGACTAATGAAGTCATGTGGGGCGAACCAACAAAGTATTGAAAGTGCTATCAATGATGTTCGTGATGGACAAAATGTTACCGACCCAAATGCCGAAGAAAATCGGCAAGCGCTGGAAAAATATACCATCGACCTCACAGAGCGTGCAGAGCAAGGTAAACTTGATCCAGTTATCGGCAGAGATGAAGAAATTAGACGCACCATACAAGTACTGCAAAGGCGCACTAAAAACAATCCTGTTTTAATCGGTGAACCGGGCGTCGGCAAGACAGCGATTGTTGAAGGGCTTGCGCAACGGATCATCAATGGTGAAGTCCCCGAAGCTATGAAGAATAAGCGCTTGCTTTCACTGGACATGGGATCGTTAATCGCTGGTGCGAAATTTCGTGGAGAATTTGAAGAACGTCTTAAGGCTGTGCTCAATGATCTTGCCAAGCAAGAAGGTCAAATTATCTTATTTATCGATGAAGTTCATACGATGGTTGGTGCTGGTAAAGCTGAAGGCTCGATGGACGCGGGTAATATGTTGAAACCGGCGCTTGCCCGTGGTGAATTACATTGTATTGGTGCGACCACCCTGAACGAATTCAGAGAGAATATCGAAAAAGATGCTGCTCTAGAGAGACGCTTTCAGAAAGTACTGGTTAATGAACCTAGTCTCGATGACACCATCGCTATCTTGCGTGGTTTGAAAGAACGTTATGAAGTCCACCACAATGTTCAGATTACTGATCCTGCGATCATTGCTGCGACAAAACTTTCCCATCGCTATATCACCGACAGACAACTTCCGGATAAGGCCATCGATCTAATCGATGAAGCAGCAAGTCGTATAAGTATTGAGATCGATTCAAAACCAGAGTCCATGGATCGGCTTGAAAGGCGTCTGATCCAAATGAAGATAGAACGTGAGGCCTTAAAGAAGGAAACCGATGCGGCAACGAAAAAACATCTAAAAGATCTTGAACAGAATATCGAAAAAATTGAAAGAGAATACTCAGATCTTGAAGAAATCTGGGTAGCCGAAAAAGCTGCCTTACAGGGTTCACACCAATCTAAGGAAAAACTGGAACGTGCGCGTCAGGAATTCGAGACTGCCAAACGCGCTGGTGATCTGAGTCGTCTTTCGGAACTTCAATATGGAATTATCCCTGAACTAGAAAAGGAACTTGAACAGTTAGAACAAGCAGAAGTTCCGATCACGCAATTACTGCGCAATAAAGTGACTGAAAACGAAATTGCTGAAGTGGTCTCTAAATGGACAGGCATCCCGGTTTCCAGAATGATGGAAGGTGAGAAAGAAAAACTTCTACACATGGAAGAATTTTTACACAAAAGAGTCATTGGTCAGAATGAGGCTATTGCAGCGGTCTCAGATGCCATCAGACGTTCAAGGGCAGGATTGTCCGATCCTAATCAACCCAATGGCAGCTTTATGTTTCTGGGCCCAACAGGTGTGGGTAAAACCGAGCTGTGCAAAACACTGGCAGAATTTCTGTTTGATACAGAAGAGTCACTTGTTCGTATCGATATGTCCGAGTACATGGAAAAACATTCCGTGGCCAGACTCATCGGCGCTCCTCCTGGCTATGTCGGCTATGAGCAGGGCGGTTATCTGACCGAAGCTATCAGGCGCAGACCTTACAGTCTATTGTTACTCGATGAGGTAGAAAAGGCGCATCCTGATGTTTTCAATATCTTGTTACAAGTGCTTGATGATGGACGTTTAACAGATGGTCAGGGTCGAACAGTCGATTTTCGTAATACGGTTATCGTAATGACATCTAATTTAGGGTCAGATGAAATTCAGGCACTATCCTCAGAAGATAATTATGAAGATATGAAAAATACGGTGATGAATGTTGTCTCTAGTCACTTTAGACCAGAATTTATCAATCGGATCGATGACATCGTTGTCTTTCATGCACTACAGAAAGACGAAGTCAGAGAGATTGCCAATATCCAGATAGATGAACTGAGAAAACGTCTGGATGATCTGGATCTCAAATTACAGGTTTCAACTGCTGCACTGGATTTATTAGGAGCGAGTGGGTTTGACCCAGTTTATGGTGCAAGGCCACTAAAACGGGTAATACAGAACCAGCTGGAAACTCCTTTGGCAAAGGAGATATTGTCAGGTAACTTTGCTGCGGGTGAAACCGTCGTTATTGATGTGAAAGATGGTGCGTTAGTGTTTAGCCGTTAATAAACAAGTTCAGCCATAGCAATGATAAAGAGTAATCCCTCTGTCATACCTATTGCTGCGCTGCAAGAGTGATAAAGAATCAATCAAAGTTAGTTTCAACAAGCTGCAGGACTTCTGATTTCGGTAGCAGATGTTAATGCTTCAGTTAACATTTATGGAGAAAATTAACCAAAACTGTTGGTTATTTTCTCTATATAATCTAATATTTAGACGTTAATCCTTTGAAATAAGCTGATAATTAAAAAATGGCCGTAACGCAAACAAATGTTCATCTAGGTGGTCTTGCAAGAAAACTGGTGCTCGATGGCCTAATTGAACAAGAAGCAGCCCAAGAGGCACATCAAGCTGCTCTTAAGAAAAAGATGCCTCTGGTATCATATTTGGTCGAGAATGATATTGTCTCTGGCGACAAAATAGCACGTGCAGCATCGCAAGAATTCGGAATACCTCTGATTGATATCGAAAATGTCGAAATCGATCCCGACGTTACCAAACTAGTCAAAGAAGAACTTATACAGAAACATCATGCATTGCCCTTATTCAAACGTGGCAAGCGCTTGTATCTAGCAGTTTCTGATCCAACCAACCTGTTGGCTCTTGATGAGATTAAATTTGCAGTTAGCATGAATACCGAGGCCATATTGGTCGAGGAAAACAAGCTCGCTAAAGCTATTGATAAAGCGTTGGAAGCTGCGGATGGTGGTCTGGATGACATGGATGATGATGATTTTGATGATCTGGACGGCCTGGAAGTTGCTGAAGATGGCCCAGCAGCTGCAGAAGAAGATACCGACATTGATGATGCCCCTGTCGTAAGATTTGTTAACAAAGTTTTACTTGATGCTATTAAAAAAGGCGGATCTGACCTGCACTTTGAACCCTATGAAAAATTCTATCGCGTTCGCTTTCGTATCGATGGTGTGTTAGAGGAGGTGGCAAAACCACCTTTAGCGCTAACAATGAAGATCGCTGCGCGCATAAAGGTCATGTCAAGAATGGACGTCTCGGAACGACGCGTGCCTCAGGATGGGCGTATCAAACTTAAGTTATCCAAAAGCAAGTCTATCGATTTTCGTGTGAGTACTTGCCCAACCTTATTTGGCGAAAAGATCGTGATGCGTATTCTGGACTCCGATGCTGCTGCGCTACAAATTGATCAATTAGGTTATGAAGATCATCAGAAAGAGACGTTTCTGGAAAACTTGCATAAACCATATGGCATGTTTCTGGTCACCGGACCTACAGGTAGCGGTAAAACTGTTTCTCTTTACACCGGTATCAACATCCTCAACCAGGTAGATATCAATATCTCAACTGCAGAAGATCCAGTCGAAATTAATCTACCTGGTGTGAACCAGGTTCAGGTCGATGAAAGGACCGGCATGACATTTGAGAAGGCGTTAAAAGCTTTTCTACGTCAGGATCCGGACATTATTCTTGTCGGCGAAATTCGTGACCTTGGCACAGCAGGTATCGCTGTCAAAGCCGCTCAAACCGGTCACATGGTAATGTCAACATTACACACCAATGATGCGCCGCAAACACTAACACGCTTACAAGATATGGGCATCCAGGCCTTTGCCGTTGCCACCAGTATCAATCTTATTACCGCACAGCGTCTGTTGCGAAGACTGCACCCTGACTACAAAAAAGCCGTGGAATTACCCAAGGAAGTCTTATTGGATGAAGGCTACACTGAGGAGGAAGTTTCAGCTGGCATAACATTATTTGAGCCTGGTGATGGTGGTGCTGACTGCCCCAGTGGTTACAAAGGTAGAGCCGGTATATATCAAGTGATGTCTATCTCGGATGCCATGAAGAGATTGATTATTGAAGGTGCTAATGCGGTACAGCTTGCAGATCAAGCGGCTGAAGAAGGCATCTGGGATATCCGCAAGTCAGGCTTGGCAAAGGCTGCACAGGGGTCTACAAGTCTTACTGAAGTCAACCGAGTCACCGTCGAATAAAGGAAGAACTTTATGGCTACTGCAACTAATAAAGAGATGTTTTTCCTATGGGAAGGAAAAGACAAAACAGGAAAACTTGTTAAAGGCGAACTTGCGGGGAAAAGCGATGCTCTCATAAAAGCACAGCTTCGCCGCCAGGGAATAAACCCGCTGAAAGTGAAGAAAAAACCCAAATCACTAATGGGAGGTGGTAGTGCAAAAATATCACCCAAGGACATCACGATATTCAGCCGCCAATTAGCCACCATGATGTCAGCTGGCGTGCCTTTGGTTCAGGCCTTTGAAATTGTTGGTCGGGGACACGAAAATCCGGGAATGCAAGATCTGATTTTAGGGGTTAAGGCTGATGTGGAAGCAGGTAATAGCCTGACTGAAGCGTTGAAGAAAAAGCCTCTGCAATTCAATGATCTCTATTGTAATCTGGTTGAGGCAGGTGAGCACGCAGGTATCCTGGAAGCTATTTTGCACAAACTCGCAATGTACATGGAGAAAACAGAAGCACTTAAATCTAAGATTAAGGCTGCGCTGTTTTATCCCGCTGCTGTAGTTGTCGTTGCCTGCATTGTTGTCACTATCTTGATGATCTTTGTAATACCACAATTTAGCCAGTTATTTGAAGGCTTTGGGGCAAACTTACCTGCACTAACACAGTTTCTTGTTACTTGCTCTGATTTTTTTGTTCAGTGGTGGTGGGCAATGGGTATTATCGCTGGCGGTTCAGTCTTTGGCCTTCTTGAATTGAAGAAAAGATCAAAACCAGTGCAACAATTTTTAGAAAGATTCATGCTCAAAGTTCCCGTGCTTGGAGTAGTTCTGGAAAAGGCAGCGATCGCGCGTTTTGCTCGTACATTAGAGACCATGTTTGCGGCTGGTACTCCCTTGGTTGAAGCCATGACCTCAGTAGCCGGTGCCTGCGGTAACATTGTATTTTATGACGCATGTATGAAAATCAGAGATGATATTTCCACGGGAACCCAACTTCAAGCTAGCATGCGTGATACAGGATTATTTCCAAATATGGTCGTGCAAATGGTCGCTATTGGCGAAGAATCAGGTTCAATCGATACCATGCTTGGTAAAGTAGCAGATTGGTATGAACAGGAAGTTGATGATGCTGTCGAAGCAATGACCAGCTTGCTCGAACCCGCTATTATGGCATTTCTAGGAGTTGTCATTGGTAGCATTGTCATCGGAATGTATTTACCCATATTTAAAATGGGTCAAGTGGTTGGTTAAAACAGAAATTAAATAAAGTTTGATCCAAACATCCTATTCAGGACGACCCCATAGGGGCTTAGTTAGCTACGTATCTTGTGGGGCTTTACGTTTCCAATTGATTTAAGCAATGCCAGCCATCTATTTTCTACAAACTCAACCACTATTTTTCATCTTCATGATGACAATGCTTGGAATGTGTATAGGGAGCTTCCTGAATGTGGTCATCTATCGATTACCGAAAATGATGCAACAGGACTGGCATGAGCAATGTTGCGAGCTGTTAGATATAAAGAATCAGAAAAGAGAACAACAGACTAATTTAATCTTTCCTCGTTCGAGTTGCCCTGCGTGTCAACATAAGATATCTACTCTCGAGAACATCCCCGTTATCAGTTACCTTTTTCTTAAGGGTCGTTGCAGATCATGTAATATTAAAATATCTCTGCAATATCCCTTAATTGAAATTTTTACAGGATTAACAACTGCTTACATTGCATGGCACTTTGGCTTTAGCCTTCAGGCCTTGTTTGCAGCACTACTAACTTGGGCGCTTATATCATTGAGTATGATTGATCTGGAGCATTCCTTGCTACCAGATGATATAACGCTTCCGTTTATGTGGTTAGGTCTGGCTTGTAGTATTTTTGGCGTCTTCACCGATATCACTTCCAGTCTTATCGGTGCAATGCTCGGTTATAGCATTCTCTGGCTCATCTTTATGAGTTTCAAAGTGATAACCGGAAAAGAAGGTATGGGCTATGGCGACTTTAAACTTTTAGCACTTTTAGGTGCCTGGCTTGGCTGGCAATCTTTACCTCTGATTATTTTACTGTCTTCGATAACTGCAACAATCATTGGTATTGCAATGATCCTATTCAAAGGCAGAGACAAAGCAGCGGCTTTTCCTTTTGGTCCTTATCTGGCCATATCAGGATGGATAACTTTATTCTGGGGTGAAGAATTAATTGGCACTTATCAAACTATTTTTTAGTTATTAATTAACTATGGTTTTAAAAGTTGGACTGACGGGTGGCATAGGCAGTGGAAAATCAACCGCTTGTAAAATATTTTCAGAGCTTGGGGTGCCTGTTATCGATGCAGATATCATAGCTCACGACCTAGTAATGCCAGGAACACCTGAACTTCAAAGAATTATAAACGAGTTTGGAGAAGGGATTGTTACAAAAGAGGGCTATCTGGACAGAAAAAAAATACGCCATCAGATATTTACAAATGCTACTGACCGCAACAGATTGAATAACATTTTACACCCGGCAATATACAATGAAATTGCTCATGAAATAGAAACTATAATTTATAAATATTGCATCATTTCCATCCCTCTTCTGCTAGAAACGGATGCTTCAAAGATTATTGATAGAATTTTAATTATTGACGCCTCCAGAGAATTACAGTTGTCGCGTGCCTCGACCAGAGATAATGTAACTCAGGATGACATCGAAGCAATTTTACATTCTCAGATATCTCCTGAAGATCGACTTGCTGCTGCCGATGATATTATTAAAAATGATGGTGACATTGATAATCTACATAGGCAAATATGCGACCTACACGAGTTTTACACAAATATTTAATCTGCACTTGTTGCTTGCTATGCGCAAGTACAGGACAATTAACAATTAATGTTTACCCATTACGGTTATCTAAGTGGAAAAAAGCGTCATATATGAGCAACCCTTGAATGAACGAGTACGCAGCTTCCTGCGACTTGAGCATTTGTTTGGTATTGCTGATCATCACAGCCCTCAAGACAGCCAATGGGACAGTCGGATAAGCATATCGTGCTTGTTGGAAATCCTCGATCTAATTTCTCGTTCTGACATAAAAAGTGACTTAATCAAAGAATTAGAACGCCATACAGTTACTCTGGATATATTAAAAAATAATCAAAATGTCGACCATCAAAGGCTGAATGATATATTAAACAATATTAATATTTATCTCAGCACACTACGAGATAGTGATTTCCAGCCAGGTCAATGCTTGAAGCAAGATGAATTAGCGACATCTATTAAGCAGAGAATATCTATTCCAGGTGGTACCTGCAATTTTGATCTTCCTGCTTTTCACCACTGGTTGCACAAACCCGCACAGTCGCGACATGACGATTTGGTAATATGGAAACAGGATCTTTCAGTAATACAAGAATCCCTGACTATTACACTACTCATGCTCAGAAACAGTACCACACCTGTTAATGTAAATGCTGAAGCAGGCTTTTACCAACAACCTAT
This sequence comes from Gammaproteobacteria bacterium, assembly GCA_047620145.1. Lineage (GTDB taxonomy): Bacteria > Pseudomonadota > Gammaproteobacteria > Eutrophobiales > Eutrophobiaceae > SMWN01. The sequence goes on from JBLHKO010000013.1 coordinate 23,788, forward strand.
AGAGTCAAAACTATCTTGCCAGTTAATTCGAGTTCTTCTAGCTGAGGGCTATAGCTATTTCCCTGAAATAAGCGGCGGTAAACATAGATTCACAATACGTTTCATGGAACAAACTTCAACTTCTTCCAGACCTGTTCAAACTAAAAATGCCGTAGAATTTGAGCTTCATTGTTGTATTTTATGAAGAAGTCTATTAAATGCCCCGAGTGTAGCAAAACAACTGAATACTCATCTGATAATGAATTTCGCCCATTTTGTAGTGAACGTTGCAAACTAATTGATCTTGGCGAATGGATAGAAGGAAAATATAGTATTGGCTCCGAGGAAAGTAGCCTTACCTCAAACTTGTTACCAGATGATTTGAACATTAAACATTAAAATCCTTAACCTCACCTTCCCATCATTAAGTACCTTGAAAATATTTAAGCACCGTATCTTTTGTACTTTTCTGGTTCCAGATGCCACTTAAAACCGATATTCCCTGACCACCACTCTCACACGATTTTTTCATGTCATCAGCTTGCATGCCCCCTAAGGCATAAGTTGGAACTGGAATCGGCTCGACAAGTGTTTTAAATTTTTCCCATCCCAATGGCTCCGCTGTGGGATGACTAGCGGTTCTATTCACAGGTGACAAAACCAGAAAATCAACATCTATATTAGCGGCATGTTCTAGCTCACTGTAATTATGACATGAGGCAGAAACCAAATAATTATCATCAAGCGGCCTCTTATTTTGTTGTAATAGTCTTGTGCTGTTTAGATGAACCCCATTCGCCCCAAGCTTTATTGCATACTCAGGTGAACTATTAATCATTAATATCGCATGGTTGTTTCTACAAAGTTCAAGAAGCTCTGATATTAAAAACTTATATCTTTCATAATGTGAATCATCACTGAATCGTAACTGAAACAGAGTAACCCCAGCGGAGATACATTCTTCAAATTTCTTCAAATACTCTTTGAGATTTCCCTCAGGATCGGGACAGATCAAATAGAACTTGGGTAGTTTTACAGCCTTAATGATTGGTTTATTTGCTTCTGGGTAATCACGTTCATCCAGTTTTTGAATATCTACCCACTCTATTATCTGCCCTTCCTTCCCAACTCTTTCATTGACATCAAAAGAATTTAAATCCCATGAATCTACATTCCAAACATCAAGCAAGACAGAATACTCATGATAGTCATGGTGTATCTGAATTAACGGCTGGGCTGACTTTACAGTAAGCGCAAGTTCTTCGTGCAACTCCCTTGATAAAGCCTCACTAACTGTTTCACCTGTCTCAAGTTTGCCACCCGGGAATTCCCATAAATCGGGTTGGTGAACAGTTGCTGATCTTCGCGAGAGTAGAACTTGATTTTTATTGTTTCTTATAACACCTACTGCAACATGCATAATTACGTCAGACGTCATAGATATTATTACGAACGGTATTCAGAATTTATGCGGACATATTCATGAGAAAGATCACATGTCCATATAATAGCCTTAGCAATTCCTCTCCCGAGTGAAATATGCACTGTTACCTCTTCTTGGTGCATTACACGTTGTCCATCTGCCTCTGTGTAAGCTTCCGCTCTTTGCCCAGATTCAACAATTTTCACATCATCAAGCGAGATTGAAATTTTCTCAATATCTAGATCTGAGAGAGTGGTTCTTCCGATCGCAGCAAGAATTCTTCCCCAATTTGGATCAGAGGCAAAAAAAGCTGTCTTAACTAGTGGTGAATTCGCAATAGCCAATGCAACTTCTCTACACTCTTCCTCCGATATCCCTTCGGTAACAGAAATTGAAATAAATTTAGTCGCTCCTTCCCCATCTCTGACTACCGCTTGAGCAAGATAAATACATATTTCCAATAATGCATTTTTTAATAACAAGCCCGAACCTTCATCAAATGACTTAATTTCAGCGACACTACTTTCTCCTGTCGACACCAAAAAACAGGCATCGTTAGTAGATGTGTCACCATCAACATTGATGCAATTAAATGATTTGTCTACAGCCTCATTCAATAATCCTTGAATCAGAGATTGTTTGATTTTTGCATCAGTAGCTATAAACGCAAGCATGGTCGCCATATCTGGTCTTATCATACCTGACCCTTTAGCGATGCCAGTAATTGTTATTTCGCCTTCTGGCAGACTCAATCTTTTTGAAATACCTTTCGCTAGTGTATCTGTCGTTAAAATTGATTCAGCAATCTCATTCCATGCATCTTCTCTAAGGTTATCCACTAAGGTTGGTATTGCATTGTTTATTTTGTCGACTGGTAGTGGCTCAGCAATAACACCCGTTGAAAATGGCAAAATACTTTCAACGTTGGTGCCTGCGTGGTCTGCTAAATGACGACATACATTCATAGCCGCCTCGATCCCAATATCTCCCAAGCCCGCATTGGCATTCCCGGAATTGATCAAACAAAACTTAGGACTCCCTTGATGCAAATGGTTTCTAGCAATAACCACGGGAGCAGCACAAAAAGCGTTTTGCGTAAATACTGCTGCGCAATTTGAATTTTGTGAGAATGAGATAAGCGCTAAATCTTTTCTTTTTGTTTTATATATCCCCGCAGAACAAGCAGCGACTTGTACACCTTTGACAGGTAGAAGCTCAGATATCTTGTCTAAATGTACAGCCATATGGCACACCAAACATTATATTTACTTTAATTTTCCATGACATTGTTTGTATTTCTTCCCGGACCCACAAGGACAAGGTTCATTACGCCCAATCTTTTTTTGTCCACGTACGAAAGGTTCCAACTCCCTGTTTTCAGGCCTGTTTTCCTGTTTGTTTCCCAGCGTATCTGGAGATGCCGCATGGTTAAACTTCATGTCCTGCGGCTTTTTGTGCTGTTGTTCTGCAGCCTCAACATCCTCTTCAGTTCTTACCTGAACCATTGATAGGAATGATATGACATCGTGCTTAATATTCTCAAGCATCACAACAAACATTTCAAATGCTTCACGTTTGTATTCCTGTTTTGGGTTCTTTGCCGCATAACTTCTCAAATTAATACCCTGCCGCAAATGATCCATCGCGACCAAATGATCCTTCCATTGTCTGTCAAGAATATCCAACATCACCTGTTTTTCAACACGCCTCATTATGTCAGAACCAATCAGTTCTTCCTTTTCTTGCGCTGCTTTCACAACACTCTCGTGAATCTTTTCTCTAAGCGTTTCTTCGTGCAGTGAGTTATCACTTTCAAGCCACACCGTGATATCCAGATTTAAACCAAGATCATGATCTATTGCTTCAGTTAAACCATTGATATCCCATAATTCATCGATACTTCCACGCGGAATGTATGAATCAATGATGCTGTCCACCACATCTTCACGCATCGCTTCGATATTTTCCTTAACATCATCATCCGTCAATAAATCATTTCTTTGCTCATAGATTACTTTGCGTTGATCATTGGCAACATCATCATATTCAAGAAGATGTTTTCTTATATCAAAATTATGCGCTTCAACTTTTCTCTGGGCATTTTCGATTGCGCGACTTACCAATGAGGATTCTATTGCCTCACCATCTTCCATTCCTAGTTTTTGCATGAGCGATGAAACTCTGTCTGACGCAAAAATTCGCATCAAGTTATCTTCAAGTGAAAGATAAAACCGGCTGGATCCTGCATCACCTTGGCGACCTGAACGACCTCTTAATTGATTGTCTATTCGTCTCGATTCATGTCGTTCGGTACCAATAATATGTAATCCACCATTCGCAATAACAGCTTGATGTCTATTTCCCCATGCCGCTTTTACTTTTTTTATTTCGGCTTCATTATCTAAATACTTAAGTTCGGCTTCCAGATTTCCCCCAAGCACAATATCTGTTCCACGACCCGCCATATTGGTCGCGATAGTGACGGCACCAGGCATTCCCGCCTGTTCAATAATTTCAGCTTCCCTTTCATGTTGTTTAGCATTAAGAACCTGATGGTCTACCTTGTCTTTTTTTAGTAAGTCAGACAAATACTCAGACACTTCTATAGATGCAGTACCAACAAGAACAGGCTGACCACTATCTCTGCAATTCTTTATATCACTGATGATCGCATCAAATTTCTGCTTTGATTTTAGATAGACAGCATCACTCATATCTTCACGAACCATTGGCATATTTGTCGGAATAACAACGACTTCCAAACCATAAATATCTTGAAATTCAAAAGCTTCGGTATCTGCGGTACCCGTCATTCCTGACAATTTTTCATATAATCTGAAATAATTCTGATAGGTAATTGAGGCCAAAGTCTGGTTTTCATTTTGGATTGGCACACCCTCTTTTGCCTCTATGGCCTGATGTAATCCATCTGACCAGCGGCGACCTGACATGGTTCTACCTGTGAATTCATCAACGATAACTATTTCATTATCTTTTACAATATAATCGATATCTTTCTTAAATAAAGCATGGGCTCTCATTGCAGCATTCAGGTGGTGCAACACGCTTATATTTACAGGTTCATATAAACTTTGTTCTGAGCCAATAATATTTTCATCTCTTAATAATTTTTCAAGATATTCATTACCTTCTTCCGTTAGGTAGGCCTGTCTTGATTTTTCATCCACGCTATAATGGCCAGGTCCATCTTCTTCTTCCTGTTTTTTTAATTTTGGGATAACCTTATTTATACTGACATACAAATCAGATCTGTCATCAACTGCACCAGATATCACTAATGGTGTTCGAGCCTCGTCAATTAAAATAGAGTCTACTTCATCAACAATTGCATAGTTTAATTCCCTCTGTACACGGCTCTCGTTACTAAATGCCAGATTATCTCTTAAATAATCGAAACCAAATTCATTGTTCGTACCATAAGTAATGTCTGCGGCATATGCTTGACTGCGATCTTCCTGACTGATCCCTGTGTAAATAACGCCTGTTGTAAGTCCAAGAAATGCATATATATGATTCATCCATTCCGAATCGCGTCTGGCTAGATAATCGTTAACCGTGATCACGTGAACACCTTTACCACTCAAAGCATTGAGATACGCGGGAAGTGTTGCTACTAAAGTCTTGCCTTCACCGGTACGCATTTCCGATATTTTACCTTCATGTAAGACCATGCCACCCACCAATTGCATGTCAAAATGTCGCATACCAAGCGTCCTCTTACCCGCTTCCCTGACCAGAGCAAATGCCTCGGGTAAAAGGTCATCAATATTATTTCCTTGTCTAATTTGATCACGAAATGCTTCAGTCTTCTGTGGAAAATCATGATCCTGAAATGCAATAAATTGCTCCTCAAAATCATTAACCTTCTCTACAACTTTGCGTAATTTTTTGATCACGCGATCATTGCGACTGCCAAATATTTTTCTAATTAAACCGATAACCATTGTGATATTCTATATGAACCTTACGAAAAGTCTCTTCTTTGCCGCCTATTGTTTTAGGCTTGAGAGATGACAGGAATACTATATGTTAGTTTTGATATATTTAATGAATTGAAACAAATTTTCTGGGATTGACATGCTTGCCATTATGTACAACTTCAAAGTGTACATGGGGACCTGTTGAACGCCCTGATGAACCCATTACTGCAATGTTTTGTCCTTTCTCGACTTTGTCGCCAACCACAACGAGATTTTCTTTGTTATGTGCATATCGAGTAATATAACCATTACCATGACTGATCTCAATCATGTTGCCATATCCAGAATTTCGACCTGACCAAGTCACGATCCCAGCTGCTGCAGAGGATACCTTGGATCCTGATTTTCCTGCCAAATCGACACCTTCATGAAAATCTTTCTTGCCAGAAATAGGATCAGTTCTCCAGCCGAATGCCGATGATGTCCAGCCACCTATGACAGGTGTCCCTTCTGGCTGAACTTGTGATTGCGTATTACTATCCATTAGCATGGATTCAATCGCCGAAAATTTCTCACTCCTGTCTCCAATCTTCTGCCCAATAGCCTGCAAGGCTTCAACAAAGTCAATCACGCCGAGAGAGTTTTGATCTTTCAACAACGAAGGCGAAGGCCCGCCCAAGCCTGGTGATTCCAACATATTAAACTCGATATCAGACATATTGGTAATACTAATCAGGCGCGAGCCTAGCGCATCAAGCCTGAGCAAGTGAGCTTGTAAAGTACTTAATCTGGCAGATAATGCATCTAGATTTTTTTCAGCATTCCTTTTAGCAGCATTTACGCTAGCTTGCTGCTTTTCAAGCTCCAGTTTCCATTGCTTATCCTTCTGTTCACCTAGCTCAGAATATGAAACCTCTGCCTGATATGCTGCAATCCTGCCACCGACATGAAAAGTTCCCGCGATCATTACCAGAAACAACACCCCGACAAACAGAACACTCAGCAAGCCTAGAGGTAGTCTATAAGTCCTGTTTCGTTTATTTGATACTAATATGAGTTCCATAAAATATTATTATTCACTATCATCAAATTATGTCTGGCCAAAAAAATATCAACACTCGAAATCTCACGACTCGCCAGTTTAAAGAGCTACTCGGCTCCAACGAACAACTGAACAAATTGTACACACATGCTAAAGATATTTATGCGCTGAATGAAAAGCTGCAAAAACACCTCGCTCCTTCTCTAATCAGTCATTGTTCAGTCGCTAACTACTCCGAAGAAACCCTGACTATAAATGCCGAAACATCCGCCTGGGCCTCCAAATTACGTTACGGCGTTCCTGACATACTCAGCTATGCAAAAAATGAATGCGGACTAAGCAAGCTAAAATCAGTCCGTATCAAAGTTTCCCCAAGCCACAAAAACACAGCTCAATCTAATCTTTCTACTATGCACCCTGTCAGGAAAGCATCTTTGTCAAAAAAATCCGCAGATTTTATCAAAAGTGTCGCAACATCAATTAAAGATCCTGCATTACATAAATCTATTCTGAAAATTAGTAAACATGCCAAGTAATATATAATAATTTATTATTATGATACTGCAACAGGCTGCATGAACGAGATAGGTAAATCAACCTCATCTTCAAAACTTACCAATTCCCATGCTGATTCTGTCGCTAACAATTCTCTCAGTAATCTATTGTTTAGTGAATGGCCAGATTTAAATCCGGTAAACGATCCAATCAGGCTATGCCCAAGCAAATATAAATCACCGATTGCATCAAGTATCTTATGTTTCACACACTCATCTTCATAACGCAACCCGTCTTCATTCAATATTCTATAATCATCAACAACCACGGCATTATCCAGGCTACCACCTAATGCCAGGTTATTTTCTCGTAATAACTCAACATCACGCATAAACCCAAACGTTCTGGCGCGACTAACTTCCTTTACATATGACGTTGTAGAAAAATCTATTTCCGCTTTACAATTCCTCTCGTGAAACATCGGGTGATCAAACTCGATAGTGAAGCCTACTTTAAAGCCCTCGAATGGTTCAAACATTGCCCATTTATCTTCATCTTCAACACGAATGCGTTCCTTGATTCTAAGAAATTGCTTTGGTGCATTCTGTTCTTCAACGCCTGCTGATTGAATCAGGAACACAAATGGGCCGGCACTGCCATCCATGATTGGCACTTCATCAGAACTGAGATCAACATACGCATTGTCAATACCAAAGCCGGCAAGCGCGGATAACAAGTGCTCTACTGTTGAGATTTTAACATCGCCTTTAACCAAGGAAGTGGACAACTTGGTATCACCCACATTATCTGGTTTTGCCTCAATTTCGACAGGATCGTCAAGATCGACCCTGCGGAAGATGATTCCAGCATTCGCAGGTGCAGGCCTTAAAGCAAGATATATCTTCTTCCCTGTATGCAAACCAACACCCGTGGCGCGAATAACATTTTTAAGCGTGCGCTGCTTTATCATTGATTCTATTGACCTTTTTATATTTCTGTCCCTGTCCCCCAAAAACTCCTGACTTCCCAGAGTAATTTTATCGCCATTAACGACAAAAGCAGACTAACCGTACATGAAATTAAGGTATTTATCAATCTGCCTGACGTCTCAAAAAGGCAGGAATATCCAGATAATCTGAGTCATTTTCAAGATTATTCAGCTCCGTTCCCTGACTTTGATTACGCATAACTGTTGGTCGATCAAACAACTTATAGTCACCCACTGCAGCATTTTTTACCAATTGCACTTTTGTCGCTTCTTCCCGTCCAACATGACCGAGACCTGTCGCGACAATAGTCACTCTCATTTCGCCGCTCATGTCAGGATCAATGACAGTACCGACAACGACCGTGGCATTATCGGATGCAAATTGTTTGACGATATTACCCACCTCGTCAAACTCACCGATAGTCATATCCATCCCTGCAGTAATATTCACCAATATTCCTCGTGCTCCAGAGAGATTGACATCTTCCAGTAATGGACTGGAGACAGCCGCTTCAGCTGCAACAGCCGCACGATCTTCACCTTGCGCCTTGCCCGAACCCATCATCGCCATGCCCATTTCGGACATAACTGTTTTCACATCTGCGAAATCGACATTAATGAGACCAGGGCAAGTAATCAATTCAGCAATACCCTGAACCGCACCAAGCAAAACATCATTTGCCGCACCAAAGGCATTCAGGAGACTGATATCGCGACCCAAAACTGATAATAATTTTTCATTAGGGATCGTAATTAGAGAATCTACAAATTGACTGAGCTCTTTAATACCATCATCTGCAATTTGTGCTCGCCGTTTGCCTTCAAATGAAAACGGTCGTGTTACCACAGCTACCGTAAGAATCCCCATCTCTTTCGCAACTTGAGCAACAATCGGTGCTGCGCCAGTCCCGGTTCCACCACCCATCCCTGCTGTAATGAAAACCATATCGGCACCTTCCATGAGATCCATTAGCCGATCTCTATCTTCAAGTGCCGCCTGACGACCAACTTCAGGATCGGCTCCCGCGCCTAGACCTTTTGTCATATTTCTTCCCAACTGCAATGACGTTTTTGCAGCAGAATTATTAAGTGCCTGTGCATCCGTGTTAGCACAAATAAATTCCACCCCTTCTATATTGCCTGACAACATATGCTGTACGGCATTTCCACCACCACCACCAACACCAATGACCTTGATAACGGCAGCTTGGTTGTCTGTATCAACAAATTCAAACATGACATAACCTCCTCAGCTAAAAATTAAACTCTAAAAATATTCTCAAAAATTACCTACTAAAAATTACCCTGAAACCAACTTTTCATTCTTTCCCAAAGACCACTGTTCGCTTTTAATGGTGAATAGCCTTCTTGCATTTGTTTGCGACCGAACAGCAATAATCCAACACCTGTTGAATAAATTGGATTTTTAACCACATCAACTAGCCCTGTGACATGTTGTGGCATACCGAGTCGAACCGGCATGTGAAAAATTTCTTCTGCAAGTTCAACGACGCCTTCCATCTTTGAACTACCTCCCGTCAGAACCACGCCGGCTGCAATCAAATCTTCAAAACCACTGCGTCGAAGTTCTGCCTGAACCAGCGTTAATAACTCTTCATAACGCGGTTCAACTACTTCAGCCAATGTCTGTCTTGCTAACCTACGAGATGGACGTTCTCCAACACTAGGGACATCAATTGTCTCATCAGGATTTGCCAACTGCGTTAACGCGCAGGCATATTGCACTTTGATATCTTCGGCATGTTGCGTCGGCGTACGTAATGCAACTGCGATATCATTTGTCACTTGATCTCCGGCAATGGGAATGACGGCAGTATGGTGAATAGCACCATCTCGAAATATAGCGATATCGGTGGTACCACCACCAATATCTACCAGACAAACACCCAGTTCTTTTTCATCTTCTGTTAATACGGCATAACTTGAGGCTAATTGCTCAAGGATCACGTCATCAACTTCAAGGCCACAGCGCCGCACACATTTAATGATATTTTGTGCCGCACTGACTGCTCCGGTGACCATATGTACTTTTGCTTCAAGCCTGACCCCAGACATGCCAATGGGTTCTTTAATACCTTCCTGATGATCGATCACAAATTCCTGCGGCAGAATATGCAGTATTTTCTGATCTGCCGGGATAGCAACAGCGCGTGCCGCATCAATCACACGATCGACATCACTCGCCGTCACTTCATGATCACGAATCGCAACGATACCGTGAGAATTGAGACTGCGGATGTGACTTCCTGCGATGCCTGCGTAGACTGAATGTATTTCACATCCCGCCATCAACTCAGCTTCTTCTACTGCACGTTGAATAGAATGCACTGTGGATTCTATATTAACGACGACACCTTTCTTTAGGCCTCGAGATCGACTCGATCCCAAACCAATGATTTCAATCTCATCGCCGGATATTTCACCGACAATAGCCACCACTTTGGATGTACCAATATCCAATCCAACGATAAGATTCTTATCCATCTTTTTCGTCATTATTATTTAGCTCCGCTTTCAATATATTCAGTAGTACGTTGCTGCCAACGAACGGCAAACCCATTGGTATAACGCATATCAATTTCTTTGGCCTGAGATAATTTTTCACCCAAATTCTTTATCACCACATGTACGAATCGCTCTACGCGGTTATCAAAATCTTTCCGGCCCAACACAACGCTGAGACCGCTATCTAGTTCAAACAACCATGCGCGTCGTTCATTCAAGTGCAAACGTAGCAAACTCAAACCATAGGTATCTTTCAACAACTTGAATCGTTCTAATAATAATTTCTGTGATTCATCTGGTCCTTCAAGAACGGGTAAACCCTGTGGAAACGCCTTATCTGGTGAAAAATATTGACCTTGATCATTCAACAAACCAGTTTCGTTCCACCTGACAACTGCAATTTGTTCAACAACAACAACTCTTAAGCCATCTGGCCAGGCTCGATGAACCGACACATCTTTTACCCAAGGCAAGGCCATCAAGTCGCTACGTATCGCGGTAACATCAATATTAAAAAAACCACCCCTGACCTTATCCGTAACCAACATCTGTAATCGATTGGTATCAAGCCGCAGAAATTCTCCCTCGATATGAACCTGCTTTATCGGCAATGTTGCTGGCTTCATCATCCAAACGAGACCTGCAACAATCGCTGTTGCCACTAACACAGCCACCAACCCACCAATTAAATTATTGTTGTGTGCTAGACGATCTTGTTTATCGAAACCGTCGTTTGTGTTTTCAGGCATTGTCAGTATCGCTTGCATAAATAATTACCTATCATCCTCACAAACTAGTCGCCAATATGCTTAGCGTTAGGTCATCAAAACTCATCCCGGCCTGTTTTGCAGACATCGGGACCAAACTATGACTGGTCATTCCTGGTACCGTGTTCACTTCGATTAACCATGGCTTGTCATCATTACCGAGCATAAGATCGACACGACCCCAACCCCTGACATCCAGCGCTTTAACAGCATCAAAAGCCAGCTTGCCCAATTCATTCTCAGTCTCGACATCAAGACCGCATGGGCAATGGTACTGCGTTGTATCGGCTATATATTTAGCTTCGTAGTCGTAAAATTCTCGTGGGGTTTCCAGGCGAATCATGGGCAAAACCTGATCACCCAGGATCGGAATAGTGTACTCACTCCCCTCAATCCATAACTCTGCCATCACTCTTGCATCGTATTCATGCGCTTGTTGCCATGCCTTTTTCAGTTCACTTAATTCTTTAACTTTACTGGCTCCGTAACTCGAGCCTTCTCTGACAGGTTTCACAATTAATGGCAGTCCCAGATATTTCACAACAGCATCCCAGTCAGAATGCTCATTCAATTCAACGAATGCTGGCGTAGGCAGTTCGTGACTTTGCCAAACACGTTTACTACGACACTTATCCATCGCCAAAGAAGAACCAAGCACACCGCTACCGGTATAAGGTAGTCCCAATGTCTCTAGCATTCCTTGCATCAAACCATCCTCGCCACCACGGCCATGTAATGCGATGAATACTCGATCAAACTTACCTTTTTCCAGTTGCGTCATTACATCCTTCTGAGGATCAACAATATGTACATCAATTTTCTGCCTTTGCAAGGCATCGTAAACTGCTTGCCCACTCTGTAGAGAAATATCTCGCTCGGCAGATGAACCACCCATCATCACTGCTACCTTTCCGAAATCTGTTGTACTGTCGATAGCCGTCATGATGATTTGTGCTCACCTACAATCCTGACTTCATTAATAAGTGCAATACCGTGATCTCGTTCTACTTTTTCCTGAATCAGTAAAATCAATGATTCAATATCCTCGGCACTTGCATCGCCTGAATTAATAATAAAATTCGCATGCTTTTCCGACACCTGCGCATTACCAATTGACTTACCTTTAAGTCCACTGGCTTCAATCAACCGCGCGGCATAATCATTCTCAGGGTTACGGAATACCGAACCACAACTGGCTTTGCCTGTGGGCTGACTTTCTGCCCGTTGATTTAATAATTCTTGTATGCGTTCTGCAGCCTTCCCATCTTCGTCAGGCTTAAGTAATAACTCTGCAGAAATAAACCACTCGTTCGTGGGTAAATTTACATGCCTATAAGCTATCTCAAAATTCGCTGCATCTCTTTTATTTCTCTGACCTTGCCTGTTAATTGTTTCAATGCTTTGTACGATATTCCACGTCTCACCACCAAAGGCTCCAGCATTCATCGCTAATGCCCCACCCATCGTTCCCGGAATGCCTGCCAGAAATTCTCCTCCAGTTAATCCAGATTGCGCACTTACTCGCGCAACTTTTGCACAGGCAACTCCAGCACCAACATGCACACTGTTAGCGTTATGCACTTCCAAATCATTCAACACCCCGGATAATGCAATCACTGTTCCTTTCAGTCCTCCATCACGTACCAGCAAATTACTTCCCAATCCGAGCCAGAAAAGCGGTTCATCCTCTGGTAGTTGCTTGAGAAAGCAGCAAAGATCGTCAACATCATCCGGTTTAAAATAACGTTCCGCAACTCCTCCCGTCCTCCAGGACGTATGTTTTTTCATCGGCTCATTCAATTTCATAACACCGCGAAATTTAATTTCTTGTGACTCACTCTTTTTCATAGTCTTAGTGCTATCAAATACCAATATCCCGGATTGATTTGATAAATCATGAATTTCATTTGTTTCAACGAGCACCTTGTTTTCTCAATACCGTTCTTTCAATAAATCTATTATCCATATTGCTGTACCAAGCCTGTAGAGACGACACCTACATCGCCTGCACCTAACACCAATAACAAATCATTCTCTTCAATCAAGTTTTCCAGCAAAGGCGATAACTCTTCACGTTGTTCGACAAAGATGGGATCAACCTGACCACGTAGGCGAATTGCCCGACATAAGGATCGTCCATCAGCTCCTGCGATAGGTTTTTCACCGGCACTGTATATATCCAGCAATAATAATTGGTCTGTCTCTGACAGCACCTGACAAAAGTCTTCAAACAAATCTCTGGTTCTTGTGTAACGGTGAGGTTGAAAAATGACCACGATACGTTTATCAGGCCATCCCTCGCGTACGCCCTGCAATGTTGCATTTATTTCACGAGGATGATGCGCATAATCATCAATCAGCAAAATCTTTTTCCCTTGTATGTCTAATTCACCTAGTACCTGACAACGTCTACCGATACCTTGAAATTCAGCCAACGCGGTGATGATAGATTCGTCGGCAACACCCACTTCATGAGCTACAGCGATTGCCGCCAGCGCATTTAAAATATTATGTTTACCGGGTAAGTTTAATTTTACCTGCAGCCATTCTTTACAATCTGCGCGTGAAACCTGAAACCAGCTTTGTTGCCCTTCATGACGCACATCGTGGGCAAAGTAATCTGCCTCCTCGTCAAAGCCATAAGTTTTAAAAGGTTTCAAAATATTGCCCATGATATTTCTCACGCCTTCATCATCCAGACAAATAACAGCCAAACCATGAAACGGTAGATGATGAAGAAACTCGATAAAGTTATCTTGAAGACAATTAATATCACCGCCATAGGTTTCAAGATGATCCGCATCAACATTAGTCAAAATTGCGATCGTGGGTTGTAGATGCAGGAACGAGGCATCACTTTCATCAGCCTCTGCCACAAGATATTTGCCCGTCCCCAAACGCGCATGTGAGCCAGAACTATTGAGTAATCCACCGATAACATAGGTTGGATCAAAGCCTCCTTCTGCTAGCACACTGGCGACCAAACTGGTTGTGGTTGTCTTACCATGTGTACCGGCAACGGCAATTCCCTGTTGTAAGCGCATCAATTCAGCCAGCATTTCTGCTCGAGGAATCACGGGGATCCTTTTCGCCCGTGCTTCAATTAATTCACAATTTTCATCGGTAATAGCACTTGAATAAACCACTACATCACAGCCATTGATCTGTGCCGGATCATGGTTAAGATTGATGTCAATACCCAGTGAACATAGATGTTTAGTCACTCGGCTTTCGTGCATATCAGATCCTGAAATCTGGTAACCCAGGTTATGTAATACTTCAGCGATGCCGCTCATGCCTGCACCACCAATGCCCACAAAATGAATATGGTTTACCCGACCCATTGCATTTCCGCGTTCTGTGCTATTTCCTACCGGGGTATTTCGATGTTCAGGCATAGGCAACCTCCATACATAAATCAGCCACCTGATTGGTAGCCTCTGGTCTGGATAAAGATCGGGCGATGCTTGCCATCTTCAACAATTTACTTTTGTTAAGTGAGAAATCTCTAAACAATTTCGCCAAGTTCTGCCCATTCAATTCTGTTTCCTGAATTAGAATGGCAGCACCCTCACTACTTAAATAAAGTGCATTAGCTGTTTGATGGTCATCTACCGCGTATGGAAACGGGACAAAAATTGCGGCAACTCCTGCTGCAGCTATTTCTGTTACAGCCATGGCGCCCGCCCTGCATAACACAAGATCAGCCCAACCATAGGCTGCAGCCATATCCTCTATATAAGCTTGTGGTTCGACAGTAATATTTGCAGACTGATAAAGTGCTTTGGTTGAATCCAGATGTTTCTCACCTGTTTGGTGCTTAAGCTGAATATTTATATCCTCACCCAATATGGCAAGCGCATCAGGAACAATTTCATTTAATGCCTTGGCTCCTAGGCTTCCACCAAGCACCAGAATTCGTAGGCTATCATCAGCGCGACTTTGATAACGCTGTTCCGGAGTTGCCAATTCAATAATTTGTTCCCGTACAGGATTACCTGTCACCTTTGCATTTCTTGACGGCGTAAACGAATTTGGGAAGGCCTGCATAACAACACGAGCAAGTGGTGCCAAAATCTTATTTGTCATACCTGCAACCGCATTCTGTTCATGAATGCACAACGGTATGCGCATCAACCATGCAGCAATACCACCAGGACCACTAGCAAAGCCTCCCATACCCAGCACGGCGGCAGGTTTTTGTTTGATCAATACAAGTATTGATTGAAATACCGCCATGGTTATTGATAGCGGTGCAGTAAGCCAACGAACGAATCCCTTACCGCGTAAACCGCCAATATTAATAGTCAATAATTGATAGCCATGTTCTGGAACAATTTTTGCCTCAAGACCTGTCTTCGTACCTAGCCATAACAAAGAGATGCCTCTTTCACGCAAACAATTAGCCACAGCCAGGGCAGGGTAAATATGTCCACCTGTGCCACCAGCCATTATCAGAATTGGTCTATTATCCAGGGAGCTATTCTGCATAAGGCTTCATCTCTTCGGGCGAGTGTTTTGTTTGTCGGTTTTCTACTTCTACGCGCAATAAAATACCCAACAACAAACAAGTAATAATCAGACTGTTACCACCGTAACTCACTAGTGGTAAGGTCAATCCTTTGGTAGGCAACACACCAAGGTTGACGCCCATGTTAAAGAACGCCTGAATACCGATAATCAAACCTATGCCATAGGCTAGATAGGCTGCGAATAGTTTTCCCATGTGTTCGGCAATGTATCCAATAACAAATGCTCGCCAAACCAGAAAGCTAAACAATAAAATAAGGAACACTGATCCTAACAAGCCAAATTCTTCTGCAAAAACAGAAAATATAAAATCAGTATGCGCTTCAGGTAAGTAAAACAATTTTTGCACGCTACTGCCAAGGCCGACGCCAAACCAATCTCCGCGTCCAAATGCTATTAATGCCTGTGTTAATTGAAATCCACTATTAAAAGGATCTTGCCAGGGATCGGAAAAACTCATTAATCTTTGCATGCGATAAGGAGACAATACCGCTAAACTCGCAAGTACTGATATTGCCGTTAATACCCATGCAAAAAACCTTCCTAGCGGAACACCACCCATAAACAACATACCTAACGCTGTCGCGAATAGAACAACACATGATCCATAGTCAGGTTCTAACAACAGCAAACCTGAAACTATTGTCAATACGCATATAGGTCGGATAAACCCTGCGAAATTATTTCTGACATGTTCGCCATGTCGCACCATATAACCAGCAAGATAAGCAATGACAAAAAATTTAACCGGCTCGGAGGCTTGCAGCGAAAGCGAACCAAAAGTAATCCACCGGGTACTGCCATTCACTTCTCTTCCAACTCCAGGAATTAAGACCAAAACCAGTAATAACAAACCAAGCACCAACAGTGGAACACTTAAAAACTCCCACACAGATAAAGGAATTTTTAATGCAGCGACAATTAAACTCAGGCCGATCACAACTGAAAATGATTGCCGCCAGAAATAGTGCAAAGGTTCATTAAACTGACGATCGGCTATCGCAATTGAAGAGGAGGCAACCATGATCAGACCCAGTCCAATTAATAGAAATATGACTATCATCAACCAGGCATCGTAGGGTCGAAGCAGATCGTTTATGGCTGAGACATTACTTTTAGGAATGGCTTGCTGCCTATACATCGCCTTGTCCCCTTAACACTTTTTTAACAGCAATGACAAAAGCTTCACCACGCGCCTGATAATTTTTAAACATATCAAGGCTTGCGCATGCCGGTGACAACAAAACAATATCCCCTGCTTTCGCTATTCTTGCTGCCGTCTCAACTGCCAACTCTATCGTATCAACAGAATGTACCGGTACTACTTTCAAAAGTACTTTACCAATCTCAGGTCCATCTTTACCTAAAACTATGGCTGCTTTTAACCTACCTTCCGCTATATCTTCCAGCTCAGAAAAGTCAGCACCTTTACCATCACCACCGGCAATTAATATCAGATTTTCATTGCCGGCTAATCCTTCAATAGCTGCACAAGTTGCACCAACATTAGTACCCTTGGAATCGTTGATCCATTGCACATTTTCATGTTCGGCAATCCACTGACAGCGATGATCCAGGCCTGGAAACGAACGCAAGACTTTTAAAATTGTTTCTAATGGACATCCGAGTGATTCTGCCAATGCCATCGCAGCCATAGCGTTAGCAATATTATGCTTACCTTTGAGACATAGATCGTTAACAGGAATTAATTTTTCACAGCCTTTCACTATACAGGACACATCGTCATAGTCGCGTAAACCATAACAACCGGCTTCAGGTTCAGATAATGTAAACCCAATACGATTTCTTTGGCCTCGAGACATCTTTGCAACAATCGGATCATCCAGATTAATGATCATCGTTCCACTACCATTATAAATGCGTTCTTTTGCCTCTATATATTCATTCAGACCTTCATACCTATCCAAATGATCTGGTGAAATATTTAACACCACAGCGGCAACCGCATTCAGTGACGTGACTGTTTCTAATTGAAAACTCGATAATTCAAGTACATAAACATCAGGGGTTTCGTCAGATATTTCATCAAGCAGTAATTCCAGTGCTGGCGTCCCTAGATTACCGCCTTCAGCAACTTTTATATTTGCAGCACGCGCCATTTCAGCGACCAATGTTGTAACCGTACTTTTTCCATTTGAGCCAGTAATTGCGATCACAGGAACTGAATTATTTCGACAAAATAATTCAATATCACCATAGACTTCAACACCTGCGCTAATTGCCTGAGAAATTGTAGCCTCTTGCAATGACACGCCTGGACTTACCAACAAATGTTCGGTATCAAGCAACAGGGTCTCATCGAAACGACCCAGATATAATGGAACAGAAGGTAGCGCCGCTGTCATTTCATTTAAC
>JBLHKO010000014.1:0-41834 GCA_047620145.1 Gammaproteobacteria bacterium
ATGGCAAGTGTAGTTCGCGTGTTTTTCAGCAAGACAACGTATCAATTCAATCTAGTAATAATCTTTCAAGTAAAAATTCTTTTTACAACTCTTTAATGTCTATTGATCTCAGGATATTCGAGAGTTGTCTGTGTACACACGAGATCGAACATGATCAACTAATATAAGAGGAGGAGGTCATGAGTAAAATATCTTTTAAATCAGTGGTAATCGCTGCGATCGCTTTAGTGGTACCTGTGGTTGCGTCTGCGAATGATGAAGTTCGCACGCTAACACAGAATCCTAACTATTGGGCGTTCCCAGGTGGCAACTACGACAATCACCGTTTTTCTGCATTGAAGCAAATCAATAGTGGAAATGCGGGCAAAGTAGTAACTGCATGGACATTCTCTACAGGTGTCCTACGTGGTCATGAAGGTGGTCCTTTGGTACTACCTAGTTCTGCAACAGGCCTGCCAGGTGATACTCTATATATCCATGCTGCTTTCCCAAACAACACGTTTGCGATTGACTTGGATACACTGGGCATCATTTGGCATTTTGAACCACAACAGGATTTCGATGTAACTGTTCCAGTTATGTGCTGTGATACTGTTAACCGTGGTTTAGGTTATTCAATGGGTCAAATTTACCTGCAACAAGCTGATACAACCTTAGTGGCTTTGAATGCTAAAACAGGTGCTGTTGTTTGGACAGCTCAGAATGGTGGGGATATTCCTGCTAGCTTGGGTGGTCCTTATGGTCCTACATCAGGTATGACAAATACCAATGCTCCACATCCAATCAAGGATAAAATCATCACTGGTTGTTCAGGTGCTGAGTTTGGTGTTCGTTGTTGGCTGGCTGCATACAATGCTAAAGATGGTTCTTTGGCATGGCGTGCATTCAGCATGGGTCCTGATGCAGACATGCTGTTTGATGCAAACACAACCTCACTGGGTAAGAAAGTTGGTAAAGATTCCAGCTTGAATTCCTGGAAAGGTGATCAGTGGAAGCAGGGCGGTGGTTCTACATGGGGCTGGTGGCCAGCAGATTTCAATGAAAACCTAGTTTACTACGGTAATGGTAATCCAGGAACCTGGAATCCAGTAGTTCGCCCAGGCGACAATAAATGGTCTATGTCCATGTTTGCTCGTGATATCGATACTGGTGTTGCTAAGTGGGTCTATCAGATGACTCCTCATGATGAGTGGGATTATGATGGCGTTAACGAAATGATTCTGGCTGACTTCAAAGTTGGCGGCAAAATGACCAAAGCATTGGTTCACTTTGACCGTAACGGCTTTGGTTACACCATGGATCGCGTAAGCGGTGCTCTGTTAGTTGCTGAAAAGTATGATCCAGCAGTTAACTGGGCAACAGGTGTTGATCTTAAAACTGGTCTGCCACAACGTGTTGCTTCTAAAAGTACACACGGTAATGGTGAAGACGTAGTTTCTAAAGACATCTGTCCTGCAGCTCTGGGTACAAAAGATGAGCAGCCTGCTGCTTATTCTCCAGACACAGGTCTTTTCTATGTTCCTACCAACCACGTTTGTATGACCTACGAACCAGTTAGCTATGCTGCTGGTGGTAACGAATATGTTTCTGGTCAAGCTTTCGTGAATGCAAACTTAACCATGTATCCTGCTGGTGCAGTATGTCCGGATTGCCCGAACAACAATGCAGCAAAAGACAACATGGGTAACATGATTGCATGGGATGCCAGCACAGGTAAGATCGTGTGGTCTATTCCTGAGCAGTATTCAGTATGGTCAGGTGTTCTTGCAACCGCAGGTGGCGTAGTTTATTACGGTAACCTTGAAGGTTGGGCAAAAGCTGTTGATGCTACGAGTGGTAAGCTTCTTTGGAAGTTTAAGACTCCTTCAGGCATCATCGGTAACTTCAATAGCTGGGCACACAATGGCAAGCAGTATGTCGGTGTGTTATCAGGTATTGGTGGTTGGGCTGGCGCAGTTGCTGCTATCCCAGGCTTAGCCGCAGCTCCTGATACAGCAGCACTTGGTGCTGTTGGTGGTTACAGAGGTCTGTTACAGCACTCACGTGCTGGTGGTACTTTGATGGTGTTCGCACTACCTTAAGTAGCACTTAACACGTTACAAACTAACGTTTGTAAGTAATAGTGAAGCCCCGACCTTTTAGGTCGGGGCTTTTTTGTTCCGCAACAGAAGTATAAGTAGTTATGATTAGCAACTATCTGTAGTGAGAACCTCAAGAAAGTTTCACAATAAAACAAAGAACTTATGTTAGATGCACAAGTCACAAGTCATGTCTGCAAGTTAAAGTTCAGAGATGTTGTTGAATTTGGAGACTTTATTAAATTATTATTAGGATTGAATTTAAAGAGTAAAACCATCAAACTTGAAAAACTTGAGTCAATATTTAGTATATTATATTTAAAAGTAGTAGATCCATTGGAGAAAACTCAGATGAAAATTATAAAGATTGTTTTAAAATTTGCTGCGATGTCAGTGTTACTTGTATCCTTTAATGCCATAGCTGAAGAGCATGTTATTGCTGCTGGTGCAACGAATTTTAACCCTATACATTTATTTGTAAAACCTGGGGATACCGTGAAATGGACCAATATGACAATCCACGATACTCAATCAATGGACGGTTTGATACCTGAAGGGGCAGAACCCTGGCAATCAAAAATAGGACAGGAATTAGCAATAACGGTAGAGAAAGAAGGGGTCTATATTTATAAATGTAATCCACACTTTCCTAATGGCATGGTAGGCGCGATTATTGTTGGCGAAGCCAGTAATATGAACCAGATCGAAGCTAATGCTAAAGGAAGAGAGAAAGGCATTATCTTCAAACTTAAGAAAATACTTGCAACACAACAATAATTCGATAATCAAGACAAGCAATATTATGAATAAACTAAAATTTTATATGCTGGACATATGTTCAGGACGACCAATCGTCGTCCTGATCTCGATTCTGATGTTTGGTTTTACTACCACACATGTAGTGGCTGACGAGTCAAAAGTTAACGATAGACCTGTATTAAGAATTTGTGCAGATCCTGAACTGATGCCATTCTCCAATAAAAATGAAGAAGGCATGGAAAACAAGATTGCTGAGCTGCTAGCCACAAAAATTGGTGCTAAAGTTAAGTATGTATGGTTTCCACAGAGAATGGGCTTTATTCGTAATACCCTTGCTAATGAAGAAAATGGTAAGTACCCATGCGATTTGGTTTTAAGTGTACCAGAGCAGTTTGAGCTAGCAGCAACAACAAAACCCTACTACGCGGCAACGTATTCTTTGGTCTACATAAAGGGAAGAGGGCTGGATAGTGTCACGGATCCAGAGATGCTGGAAAACTTGATTATTGATGGAAAAGAAATCAAATTTGGTTTATTTGATCGTGGCCCTGCACAGCTTTGGGTATTTAAACATAACATGATGGATAATATGGTGCCGTATCAATTTCAGTTAGGCGATGCACGCCTAAATCCTACCGAAATAATTCTGAACGATTTGTATGAAGGTAAAATCGACGCAACTATTGTTTGGGGGCCAAAAGCTGCTCATTACGGCAAACAAAATAAAGATAGAGGCGAAATGGTAATTTTGCCACTAACTGATGATCCAGAAAATCCTGAAATGAAATTTGTATTCAATATGTCTATGGGAGTCAGGCGTGGCGAACCAGAATGGCAAGAGCAATTGAATCAATTAATTGATAAACATCAGGGAGAGATTAATGACATTATTAGTAGTTATGGAATTCCCATAGTAGAAGTCATTCCAAAACCAGCACCAAAGGATGACGATGACGATTAGTATTTTATTTCCACCTTGCAATATTAAAATAGAAAAATGATCAAAATGTATAAATATTTACCCCTCATTATTATTCTTTTGAGCTCGTTCTCATCCTTTGCTGAAGATTCGAGTAATGATGCATCTGAAGAAGAAATGAAGCCACAAATTGGCTCAATAGAAGATTCCGGTAGGGTTGATCCAGATGTGTTTGAATTTTCAAATACAGAAAATAAACTGTGGATGGATAAACATCTGTTGAATATAGATCAACCGGCAAGGTTGCACTATGAGTTTGAAAAGACAGGGTCTTATGAAGATGGATTTGTAGATGATGTCTATCTTGATATTGTCAAGATCAACGAAGACAATACCAGAAATACACTGCTTGATTTCTTTTCGTCCGAGAAAAAACAAAAGGTTGCACCAAGTAACGTAATGAATATCACAGGCAACCCCGTGATTGGTATTTATCTACAAGGTGATGTCTATGAAATGAATCGTTTGACCGACGGGCACTGGAAATATTTTCTGCGCGAAATTAAATTGGCAATGGCGGATAGCAATGAGAGTGAAAGCATTGCCATTGAGTTTAATGGCGAGCATTATCAGGGTGAAAAAATCATCTTGAATCCGTTTAACAATGCCAAGAATAAAGAAAGATTAAAAGAGTTTTCAGATAAACGCTATGAATTTATTCTGTCAGACACAATCCCAGGCAAGTTATATCAAATAAAAACAGTGATCAATGATGCAGAGAATCCTGACATCCCACTAATGGAAGAAATATTGACGCTCAAAAGTATAGAATATAGTGATAAGGTTGTTGGAAAATAACAGGATTGTTCTGCTGTTCAAACTAATCTCACTGTCTTATTAGCGTCTAATCTCCGTTTTAATCGCGCCGGTCTTTTGCAAGATTCTCTTGCTCAATATTATCTCCATCACGGACACCCGGACTCAACTTTACAGCACAAAATTTAAATTCAGGTATCTTGGCGAAGGGGTCAAGTGCATCATTTGTGATTAAGTTGGCTGATGCCTCACTGTAGGTGAATGGCATCATGACCACACCTTCCTGCATATGTTCATCAGCGCGAGTTGTTGCTGCAATCTTTCCTCGGCGTGATTCAATCACAATATAGTCACCGGTCTTTAATCCAAATTGTTTGAGATTGACCGGGTTTATCATGATACAGGGACCTGGTTCCAACGCATCAAGGACACGAGAATGTCGTGTCATTGTTCCCGTATGCCAATGTTCTAACTGACGCCCAGTTATAAATACAAATGGATATTTTTCATCAGGTAACTCAGCAGGTTCTACATATTCAGCAGGAACGAAACGTCCTCTACCATCATCTGTCGGAAAGATGCCATCCTTAAATATAATAGGTTCTCCAGGATCTCCCTCATTTTCTAATGGATAGGTCAATGAGTCTTCTTTCTCTAGCCGCTCCCATGTCATTCCTGCAATACTGGGCATGGCTTTACGCATTTCTAAAAATACTTCTTCCGGACCATCATAATGCCAATCAAGACCTATACGCTTGGCGATTTCCTGAATTATCCAAAGATCCTGTCGAGCATCGCCTGGTGGGTTGATCGCCTTCCTACCCATTTGCACACGACGGTCCGTATTAGTAAATGTACCATCTTTTTCTGGGAAGGCTGAAGCAGGTAATATGACATCAGCATAGCTACAGGTCTCCGTGAAGAATATGTCCTGCACAACCAGATGGTCCAACATGGACAACGCTTCTCGGGCATGATTTAGGTTCGGATCAGACATGGCAGGATTCTCACCCATAATATATAGACCATTAAGGTCACCATCGTGTATAGCATGCATTATTTCGACAACCGTTTTGCCTGCGACAGGGTTTAATTCTGACCCCCATAACTTTTCAAATTTCTGACGGATATCCTTATCGACTACTGGTTGATAATCAGGATAAACCATAGGGATGAGTCCAACATCAGACGCACCCTGTACATTATTCTGCCCACGCAGTGGGTGTAAACCTGTACTAGGTCTGCCAATTTGCCCCGTTAATAATGCCATTGAAATAAGACAACGGGCGTTATCTGTACCATGGATATGTTGAGATATGCCCATGCCCCAGAAGATGATGGCTGTCTCTGCTGTTGCATACAAACGTGCGACAGTTTTGATTGTGTCTACAGAAATGCCACAGATAGGCGCGACAGTTTCTGCACTATAATTTTGTAAAGTATTTTTTAACGCATCAAAACCGTCGGTATGTTGTGCAATGAATTCTTTATTATGTAAATCTTCGTTAATAATCGTGTGCATTATGCCATTCAACAACAAGACATCTGTTCCCGGCCTCAATTTCAATAAATGTTCTGCATGCAGATACATTTCAGAACCATAGGGTTCAATCAGGATTAATTTACTACCACGGTCAGTAGCATTTTTGATGAATGTGGCTGCAACTGGGTGGTTATCGTTTGGTCTAGCACCGATGACAATCATGACTTCAGCTTGAGTGCCATCAGCCACTTGATTCGAGACGGCGCCTGAACCGATAGTCTCAAGTAGGGCGACGACGGATGAAGCATGGCATAGGCGAGTACAATGATCGACATTGTTAGTACCAAAACCAGTTCGTACTAATTTCTGTAATAGATACGCTTCTTCATTGCTACCTTTAGCACAACCAAAAGCAGCAAGGGCTTCTGAACCTTTATTGTCACGTATATCTAGTAAATTCTTGGCCACAAGATCCAATGCTTCTTCCCAGCTTGCTTCTCTGAAATGTTTATGCATTTCTTGATGGTCTATCAAGGCGGCTGTTTTTTTCGAATCCGCTTTGCGAATAAGGGGTGTCGTCAGGCGGTCAGAATGATGAACATAATCAAAACCATAACGTCCTTTTACACAGAGTCGTCCCAGATTCGAAGGGCCATTTCGTCCTTCTACATATTGAATATGATTATTTTTTACGTTGTAAGTCAATAGACAACCAACACCGCAATAAGGACAGACCGATTCCACTTGTTTATCAGGTGCGATCAAACCCGCATTTTTTGCTGGCATTAAAGCACCCGTGGGACAGGCTTGTACACATTCGCCACAGGCAACGCAGGTACTTTCCCCCATTGGTTCTGCCATATCAAAAACTATTTCAGATTGACTCCCACGAAATGCAAAACCAATGACGTCATTGACTTGTACTTCACGACAGGCTCGCACACAGCGTGTACATTGTATACAAGCGTCGAGGTTAACGGCTATCGCTGGGTGTGATAGATCTGACTTTGGTTGTTGCCTTTGATGGAAACGAGGCTCGAATATATCTAGCTTATCAGCCCATTCATCAAGTTCTGAATTAAGAGAATAGGGTGATTTCCCTTGCTGTGGCATATCTGACATTAATAATTCGACAACCATTTTTTGTGAATGCAAGGCACGCTCATTATTACTATGAATCGTCATGCCTTCTGATGGTTGTCTGCAACAGGAAGGCGCTAATACACGTTCACCATCTATTTCAACCACACAAGCGCGACAGTTCCCGTCTGGCCGCATCCCTTCTTTGTAACATAAATGTGGAATTTCAACGCCATGACGTTGAGCTGCTTGTAGAATAGTTTCATCACCGACAGCTTCCAGCGATTCACCATTCATAGTGAAATTAGTTATTTTTTCATTAAGATATTCAGGATTAGCTGCCATCATTAAATTCCTCTGGGAAATATTTTACTGCACAGCGTAAGGGATTAGGAGCAGCCTGACCGAGTCCACAGATCGAGGCGTCTTCCATTGCTCTGGCTAATTCTTCAAGTAAATCTTTATTCCATTCATCTTGCTTCATCAAATGCGAGGCTTTTGCTGTGCCAACACGGCAAGGTGTGCATTGACCACAAGATTCATCTTCGAAAAAGCGCATGGCATTTAATGCCATTTGTTTGGCGCTGTCTTTATCTGACAGCACAACGATAGCCGCAGAGCCAATAAAACAACCATGGGGTTGTAAGGTATCAAAATCCAGTGGGATGTCAGCCAATGATGCTGGCAGAATGCCGCCAGAGGCGCCACCTGGGAAGTAACCATAAAACTTATGTCCATTCAGCATGCCATCACAATATTCGTCAATTAATTCGCGCATTGTGATTCCTGCTGGTGCGAGATGAACCCCGGGTTTGTTGATTCGACCACTGATGGAGAATGATCTTAGCCCTGTGCGGTCATGTCGACCTTCAGATGAAAACCATTCTGCACCTTTTTCAATAATATCCCGAATCCAATGCATAGATTCCATATTTTGCTCTAATGTTGGTCGTCCAAATAGACCGACTTGGG
The DNA here is from genome assembly GCA_047620145.1 of Gammaproteobacteria bacterium. Lineage (GTDB taxonomy): Bacteria > Pseudomonadota > Gammaproteobacteria > Eutrophobiales > Eutrophobiaceae > SMWN01. The sequence goes on from JBLHKO010000014.1 coordinate 8,108, forward strand.
CGACATATGGAGGCCGCAAGCGGGGCATACCCTTTTTGCCTTCGATCGACTCAATCATGGCTGATTCCTCGCCGCAGATATAAGCACCAGCACCACGGCGCAAGTGAATATTGGGTAAGTCACACGGAGGATCTTTCTTTAAAGCAAGCAGTTCTTTTTCTAAGGCTTTGCGACAACCAGCGTATTCATCTCTTAAATATATATAAATATCTTCCGCTTCAATTGCCCAATGAGCTATTAGCGTTCCTTCAATAAAACGATGAGGGTCCTGTTCAAGATAATGACGATCCTTAAAGGTTCCCGGCTCGCCTTCATCTATATTGATAGCAATCAGACGAGGTTTAGGTTGTTGACTTAAAATGCGCCATTTTTGTCCTGTAGGAAATCCAGCGCCTCCTAGTCCACGGAGCTTCGATCCCTCTAGCGATTTAATAATATTTTCTCGTTCGTGTTTTCCATTTACACAATCGACTAATGTTTGGTAACCACCTGCGTTTTTATAAGAGGCATAATCAATATACTTTGGTATCGCTGCCTCGATCTCTTTCTTTGCTACTGCATTATCTATCTTTTCCAGATTGGCGTGACCAATGGGGTTTGTGCCAACAACGGCAACAGGAGCAGTATTGCATCGGCCAACACAGGGTACTGGCTGAATCCGTATGTCATCTTTATTTTGAGATTTTAGTTGCTGAATGAGTTCCTTTGCACCAAACATTTCACAGCTTAACGACTCACAAACGCGGATAGTTAACGCTGGAGGGGGCGTTCCTCCCGGTTTGATGACATCAAAGTGATGATAGAAAGTTGCTGTTTCATAGACCTCGGCCATGGGTAAGCTCATATCAATCGACAATGCTAATATATGACGATTAGAAATATGACCATAGTGATCCTGAATTTTGTGCAGGTGTTCAATCAACATATCACGGCTGCGAGGCTCATCCCCGAGCAGCTCACGAATATCAGCCAGTGACTTATGAGGTGTGGTGCGGCCTTCAACGCGACCTTTTTTCCCGCGAGTGCGTTTCATGGTTATTTTCTCAGGTTAATCGTTTGTAAGATCATAATCTCACCCTTTCCATTACGTGCCAAATCACCCGAAAAGAGATGTGCCTCTGGTCCAAATTTCCTGAAGATTGAAAATTCATTTCCCATCTTAGAAAGCTGTGTAAATAGTAAGCGCAAGAATTGAATTTTTAAATTCCCATTACTTTTAAATGTAGCCGGAATATGAGAGGGTTTTTTTGCCAGGATTATTGTTCCACGTCTCATTCCTACACCTGAATTCCTACCGGCTTTATCAAGTACAATAATTGTTCCTGCATGCATGCGACTACCGCAATAGTCGCCAGCCTTACCCTGTATAATGATCATGCCACGCCGCATTCTGTCGCCAACACGATCGCCTGCAGAACCAGAAATTTTAATCATTCCATCAGTCATGCCGAAAGCATCACCAGGTTGGCCCGCACCGATGTGATCACCGGCGTTACCATTAATATCAATGCGGCCACCAGACATATTATTTCCGACCCATGACCCTGCATTGCCATTGATTGTAATAAACCCACCTTGCATATATTGACCAAGTATTTTACCAACGTCTCCATTTACATTAATTGTTCCATGAGACATATCCCTACCGACAGAGATGAGTTTTTCACAGCTACGATTTATTTGAATATTATTAGAATCAGCACCTGTAACACTAAAGAGCGTTTCAAGAGCAACCTTCTTTTTACCATAAGGAAGTTTCAGGGATTTAATTTTTGTTTTGTTCAAACCAGCGAGGTTATCGGGAGTTAATTGAGCAACATCCAGAGTAAATTTTGGTTGGGTCTTTAATGTAAAGGTTAACGGAGTCATTTCATTATCTTTCTTAGATGAAAATGATGAGGGCCTAAACCTCCACCGTAATTACCAGCACTGATGCGACAGATGCCCTTTTTTAGACCATAAGAGCAGACTGCTTCAATGCCAACTCGCATTGCTTTATCAATTGATTGTTCATCAAGACCATCAATAACAATTTCCAGGACAGAGCCAATATCGTCACTTAGCTCTGAATTCACCCGACCTTTTAATGTAGGACAGAAAGCTTCATTAGTTGATGCCGGAAGACCTTTATATTTTGATCCGACTTTTGAGCCTGAGCCGACGATTCCTCCTGGAAATGAGGTGATGACACCAGGAACTTTGTGAATTTCTTCAACTGCTTTCTCACAGGCCGATAAAGCATGGCGTGTTGTTTTTGCCAGAACCAGAAAATTACCACCACCAATGGCCTTGGTTACACCGGTGGTATCTTCACATATAAATTCACCATGCATCACCGGTATGCGCCAATATCTACGACCGTTGATTTTTTTTGATATTTGAAAGCCATCGCCAAAATACCGTAGATTCTTACCCATGGCGATTTGTTCACCGTCATCGATGCCAGCATAACAGGCTGTAGTTGCCGTAGTCATTACAGATTGACCGACACGAATGGGCACATGTTTTTCTAAATCTTTAATGGACATTGCGAATATCATGAGCGAAAGTCCAGGTCGGCCATCAGGTGTTTCCGAAGGTGATAATTCTCTTTCTATATCTGCTTCACAACCACAGGCAATAACTGAAGATGCAAAGCCTCTGAGAGCATTTGCTGCTCTGTATGCCCACTTTAAGTTCATTGCTGTAATAATAATTCGCGTGGCCTTCATAGGGAAAGCCTCTGCAAAAGTATCATCTATAAATACGCCGTTTATTTTCATTATGTTTTACGTACAGGGTTGAACGATTATTTTGCCTTTGCCATGTTCAACAATCTCATCATCATCGATTTTAAAATTACCTAACTTAACTGTCATATAACGATCAAAATATTTCTTTAATGATATTTCAATACTTTTATCATAGTCAGGCCTTAGGGTATGGGTCCCACCGGTGACTACTTTAACAATCTTGCCATTTTTGACAATCTCTTGACCATCTTTGAAGACATAAAGTGGTTTTTCAAACATCTTTTCTTTATTCTTCATATCGTTATATACCGTAATATCTGCAACTGCACCGCCACCTAAGTGACCTCTGTTTTTCAGACCAAGACTGCGCGCAGGCGCAGCTCTTGTCATGGTTGCTATTTCATAGAGTGTATATTCTCGATCGATACTGCTTAATCTGCTTGCAGCAGCAGCACTTTTATTAATTGTTGCTAGCATGTCATTCCTGAAACTTCGATCCATCAACAATCGGATTAAATGAGGGTAGCTTGTAAATGGTGCCCCATTAGGGTGATCGGTAGTCAGAAAAATACGCCATGGGTCATTCACTAACAAAAATAGCTCAAGACCTATTGCCCACTGCAGGGCATTAACAAAATTCTTATCGCGATATTTAAATGGGACAACGCCACAACCCGCATCACATTCAATATCCATGATTACCCATTTTTTTGGATGAGCATGCCAATGTCCTGAATATTGCATCATGGTATCACCTGATGCTGTAACCGTTTGACCAAACAAGACTTGACCTACATCAACAGAAATATTCGGGTTTGAGTTAACAGCTTCAGCTATTTCCGCTGCTCCGGATGAGAATTTCCGGTCACCTTCTGTTCCATAGCTGTGGAATTGCACATGTGTTAAATGTAACGGCATGCCTTCGACAGCACGTATGGTATCCAGGGTTGTTTGCATATTACCTGGAACACCAAGGTTACAACCGTGTAGATGTAGTGGATGTGGAATTCCTATTTCACGAACAGCACGCGCAAGTGATTTAATGATTTCGCGTGGAGCAACACCATAATTTTCATTTTTTTCATCCAGATCTAATTTACGCTGGTTAAATTTAAAGGCATTAATTCCACCTGGATTGACAACTTTAATAGCGATTGCCTGAGTGGCATTGATTGTCCAACTTACGTAGTCGCTAATAGCTTCACGATCTTTTTTCGCGGCTAGCATTTGTAGAAAGAAATCATCACTGCCTAGCATTGCATACGCACCCTTATCAACCATGGGTGTATCTGCCATTTCCATATGAGTTTGGCGAGCATTTGCCGGTAGCATGGCAGGTTCAAAGCAGGCTGTATAACCCATTTCTGCGTAGCGGTATCCTGCGGTAAGCGTAGATGGCGCAGCATAACCACAGCCTGAACGGGTTAACTCAGTTTTACTTACAAGGTCTTGCCGATGATCTTCGGGTAACATCATACGTGCAATATTTACTTTACCGCCGCCAATATGCGTGTGGATGTCTATAGCGCCGGCCATAATGATTTTTCCAGCCAGATTGTATGTTTTATCGATCCTGACTGATGTTGCGGGCTTTCTTGTGATGTAACCATCTTGGATATAAATATCCCTTTGTTCACCATTGATACCATGAACGGGATCGTAGACTGTTCCACCAGATAATTTAATTAACATAATTCAACTATTGCCTAAACTAGTTTATTAATGCGATTTAATATGTCGCCAACACTCATGTACTCTGAATCACGCATCTTTTTTAGAGTGAGCGAAACAACACTATCTGTACGAATTAATTGGCCGGCATGATCAATCCCTGGTGTTGCAACCGGGATAAATACGTCGGGTTTAAAATTCAATTTTGTTCCAGGAGTAGCAAGAACAATAGTTGGTATTTTCGCTTCTGGAGGATTTACATTTGAGCTGAAACTTGAAATCCATATCAACGAATCAACTTCTTTGTTCTGCAGTAAATTTTTGGTCGAATTCTTATTGGCATCGTGTTTAGGATAACCTTGACTGAAATTTACTCGTAACGGAAAGCCACTTTGCCATGCGCTTAAACTATTAGCACTCACGCCGCCATCATTCCCGGCAAGGGTGAATCCTGCAAATCGAGTTGTTCTGGTCAGGTATTTAACCAACTCACAATAATTTTGAATAGTTAATTCGGCGTGTGGGAAATCTAATTCCCCAGGCGCCCAAACAATAACGCCATATTTTGCCTGTTTCATTTGTTCGGCAAGTTTTTGTAATGTCGTAAGGTTAATTCCTGCAACTTTTGTTTGACGTATTTTGTTGCCTGCAATGATCGCATGTAATACTGAAATGATTTCACCAATATCTTCTTGCTTGCATTTTAATACAGTAGGTAGTTTCCCTTCCGGATTTTTCCCTGCGGAGGTATTCAGTTTATCTCCGATGTAAACAATTTTTCTTTTTAAAGTATTTACAAATAATGAGTCTTTATTCCAGATCACACGTTCGAAAAAACGGGGATAATTTGATGCATCTGTTCCAGCAAAGAGTATAAAATCTGCCCGGTTTTTTATTTCTGACATGGTTGTCATTACCCAACCGAGGTCTTGTAGTACCAGAGTGTTTCTGATTGCCCCATCACTATGCATATGATCAATTGTCGCGCCAATATTATCAGCAAGTTGCATGACAGATCGCATACCTCCAATATCAGTGCCCAAACCGGCTAATAGTGGAGCAGAGGATTGCTTGAGAATCTTTGCTGTAGCTTCAATGGCCTGGTCGAGGGAACAAGGTTTACCTTTTAGGGCAGGGCTATCTTTAGGTAACGCCTGACTGAAATGAGTTTTTGCTTTTATGCATCCATTTTCATTGACGGTTAACTTGTTTTCCGTATTTTCAACGACTAAATCGTCGCAAATAAGACTGCAAAATGGACAAGGAACATCCTTAAGTACATTTGCCTGATGTGAATTTAATTTCATAAAAAATGTTGTCTGACTTAAGTTTTAGTACAAACGCTATATTATAGATGGCTAGAAGTCTGCCATATATAAGATATTTGCCTGTTTTTATTCAACGATACTAGAAATTTGAAGGTAAATCAGATAGCGAGATAAATAAGCTTTTGTATTTATTGATGTTTTATACTGCTTATTCACTATCGTATTCGTTATGCGTGTAAATATACACTAATGAAAACAATCTGTAAGCCATTAATTTTGATGGGATATTTTAACTATATTGGATGGTTATTGAGGAATTATTTTAGCCTTTAATTGAGTATGTCTAACATTTCTTTGACATAGGTTATTTTTTCTCGTGGTTTTCCTTTTACTTGACCACGTTCGATTTCAACAGCATCAATTTTTTTCCATTCTTGATAGCTTAGAGTCCTGACATTTCTCGAATCTAGTAGTGAATAGAGTGCCTCAGCTCCAGCTTTCGAATCGCCAGAATCAAGCATAGCGAGATCGGTGAGTAGCGCCTTAACTGTGGCAACGCTGCAAGCACGATTTGTCCCGATGATGCCGCTGGGACCACGTTTGATCCAACCTGCAGTATAGAACTGCGGTACGATTTCATCATTTTCAGTGATGCGGCCATCAGTATTGGGAAAAACACCCCAACTATCATGAAAAGGGACGCCATCAATGGGAATACCACGATAGCCAATGCTGCGAAACAGAATGCCGGTTTTCAGTTCATAGGTGTCACCGGAACCTCTTGCCGATTGCTTAAAAGGATCGCCTGAAAGTTGGTTGTATTCAATCTTTACGCTCTCTAGTCTTGAATCTCCCAATAATTCAACCGGACTCCTGAGAAACTGAAAATGACATCGGCGTGTCTTTCTTGATGATGCTAGGCCCGATATAGGTCGTGAGGCGTATTCCTGGAATAAGTCATATATCTTTTTACTTCCGGCATTAGATTTTTCAGCTAATTCTGCAAGGCTGGCATCGTTCAATTCAAGTTCTGATGCATCGACAACGGCATCGCAATCTTCCAACTCTCCAAATTCGCGTAGTTCTTTCGGTGTGAATTTTGCTTGTGCCGGCCCGCGCCGACCTATGACATAAATATCTTTAATCTTGCTTTCTGCCAGTGCATCTAACGCGTGTTCAGCGATATCGGTATGTTTTAATTCATCTGCGGTTTTGGAAAGGATCCGTGCAACATCTGCGGCGACATTGCCTTGACCGATAATCACGGCAACTTCGTTAGATAAATCAAATTGTCGATCACGATAATCTGGATGACCGTTATACCAGGCGACAAATTCAGTTGCTGTATAACTAGCAGCTAAATCTTCACCGGGGATACCTAGTTTTCGATCTGATTCAGCTCCACAGGTGAAAATAATCGCATGATGTGAATCGCGTAATTCGTCAACACTGATATCTTTCCCCACCGTAACATTGGCAATCAGATTAAATTCAGGTGATTGCGCAATTTTATCGTAAAGCAAGATTGCCTGTTTTAGTTTAGGGTGATCAGGTGCGACGCCACTTCTTACCAGACCATAAGGGGAGGGTAGACGTTCCAACATATCTATCTTGACAGTAATATCAGATTTGATAAGTGCTTCTGCTGCATAAAACCCGCTTGGCCCACTGCCAACGATGGCAACACGCAAAGGATTATTATCGCTGCCGAGTTGATCCATTAAAACTATCTCCCCAGTGACGCGCTGTGTAATTAAATATGTTTAATTCACAAATAAATATTTGTAAATGTATGATTAAAATCCAAGTGCCGTTTTACGTTCTTCTGCACCGGGTAATGGATCCATCTGCTCATCACAAACCGGTAGGCCTGGTGCTCGTTCAGCATTGATGGCAATCCATTCCTCTTTGTCTTCAGGAATATCATCACCTTCATAAATCGCTTGTACAGGACACTCAGGAATGCAGGCACTGCAATCGATACAGACATCTGGATCGATATACAGCATATCATCGTCGAAATGAAAACAAGCGACAGGGCATACAGAGACACAATCAGTGAAACGACAGTCTTTACAGTTATCAGTTACTATTGTTGTCATAATCTTTACCTCCCCTAAGGATTTAGATCATATTGTGAAAAAAATGTTACTAGTTTGCGTATAAGAGAATCTCACCTTTATTTAATTCGATAGCATCACCGATCCAACGTTTGTAGTTGCCATTTATCTGCTCATCGGAAACATTGAGTCCGAGTTTTTTAATATATGACAAATACATGCGTAAGTACGTCGGATTATAGGTGCAGGCATAACTAAAGGTCGGGATCATTGGCGCGTCATTCATTGATACTATTGTGCCTCTCTTCATGCTGGCACCATGACGAATTCCCATTTCTCCTAAAACAATTATTGTGCCGGCCAGCATATTAACACCGGTAAAGTCTCCACTATTTCCGCCGATGACAATGAGGCCGCCACGCATTGCATTACCTGTTTCATTTTTAACATTACCATGGATGATAATTTCACCACCCTGCATGCCGATCGTACTGCCTCGATAGGCACTACCAATCAAATGTCCAGCATTGCCTTTTATAGTGACTCTTCCTCCAGTCATTTCAGGTGCGACCCAGTCATGGGCATTGCCTTCGACAAGGATCTCTCCACCACGCATGCATGCGCCGAGATGCTGTCCAGCATTGCCTTCGATGACTATCTTGCCCGTCGACATTTCAGAACCCAGGTGCTTAATATTAGCTAAATCACCTTGAATGTGTATCTCACCATCGCATTGACCTTTTACGGTAAAAAATTCACCCAGTGCAACATGGTCATTGCCATGGAACACAGTTAATGCAGCTATCGCAGTTTCATTTAAACCTATAAATTTATCAGGACAAATAACATCTGCCTCGAGAGGGACGTCAGGTTTTGTATGTAGCGAAAGTTTTAAACTCATGAGCGTTAGTTTGTTTCCAATATTTTGTGCAAATGCAGGTGGTATTGACCCAGGTTGCCACCATAATTACCCGCAGATAATTGTTTAATCCCGGGTTTTGCAGCGGCATGTAAACCAACACGCATGGCATCAGCAACTGCTTTTTCATTAAGACCATCAATCACAATTTCGAGGACACAATTTACATTTTTTGGTACGAGTGATTCTTTTGCTACTGCACTCAGGCTTGGGCAATAAGCATCATTGCTAGATGCAATTAATGCTTTATATTTTGAACCAACTTTACTACCACTACGCACGACGCCATTAGGGAAAGGTAAAATCACGCCTTCGATCTCGCGCATCGCTTTTACTGCTTTAATTGCCGCATTCAATGTTGTTTTTTGATCTTTACCTAGAATCAATATATTGCCGCCGCCAACAGCATCTTGAATTCCAAAATGTTCTTCAACGAGGAATTCCCCATCCATTACCGGAATACGCCATAGGCGTTTTTCTCCCAACACCTTGCTGCTTTGATAGCCATCACCAAAATAACGTAACTGGCCACCAACATTGACTGTGGTGTCAGATTGGAGACCATTGAAACATGCGGTAGTTGGACAAGTCATTACACATTGACCAACACGCTCCATCAAACGTTTTCCCAAGCCATCAGCATCCATTGCAAACAGCAGAACACTTACACCTGGCCGATTATCGGGAGTTTCATCTATTGATAATTCTTTTTCGATCCCTGCTTCACATTTGCAGCCAATTACCGAAGTTGCAAAGCCAGTGATGGATTGTGCTGCTGCCATTGCCCATTGTTTTGATGCGCCCGTGATAATGATTCGACTGCCAGACATCTTGAATGCTTCAGCAAAGGTATCAACAATTTCAGTGGTCTTGATTTTCATGCTATTTCTATAGTCATCTATTCATTTGTTGGTACGATTTCATGATCATGTAAATAACTATCACTTACCGCATAGTTATCAAATTCAATGGAATAATAATTTTCAAAGAATGGCCGAACGACGTCTTCTATTTTTTCGTCATACTCGGGTGTAATGTGCAGAAGCTTCCCAATATGGTCATCGACAAATTCATGATTAGCAATAATGGCTTTCCCTGATTTGAAAACATAGCGCGGAGCATTGAACATCATTTCCTTGTCGTCCATTTCGTCATAGATTGTAATGTCGGCATCTGCGCCTATCCCAAGGTGACCTTTATGCTTCAATCCTAGTGCCTTAGCTGGACCTGCGCGCGTGATGATTGCAATCTCATTGAGTGTATATTCTCTATCGAGATCATTAAGCGCAGTTTTAGCGATTGCTTTTTGATTAACACGAGAGGTTTCTTCGCGCCTGAATCCTCTGTCCATTAATAATTTTATGAGTTTGGGATAATTCATAAATGATCCACCATTAGGGTGATCCGTAGACAAAATGATTCTCCAGGGATCTTTTGACATCAGGAATATTTCAAGACCGATAGCCCATTGCAATGTGTGCATATATACATGCTCTTGATAGTCGAAAGGGATAATACCGCAGCCACTTTCGCATTCGGTGTCCGCGTTGATCCATTTGTTATTGGTTATTCCTCGTAAAACATATGCGAGTGGTGCATCCGCTGTCATGATGGTGGCTTTACCAAACATGACCTGACCGACATCGCAAGAGATGTTCGGATGTGTGTTGACATACTCAACAATTTCCGCTGCTTTTGAAGTCGGGTTTTTGCCTAACTCCCCACCGTAACTATGGAATTGGATATGAGCAATATGTGCACGCTTATCACCCGCCGTGCGCATGGTCTCCAATGTTGTTTTATAGTTGCCACTATGCCCCAGATTATTACAGTGAATATGGGCTGGGTGAGGGAAGCCCATATCATTTGCAGTCGTGACAAATGCTTCAATAATTTCTCTGGGTGAGAGGCCATCAAACTTCTCATCAATATCAGAGACATTTAAATTTTTATTGCCTTTCCAAAGTTCGTCGCTACCTGGATTAACTAGTTTAACGGTGTATGCTTTAGTTGAATTTACCCACCACGCAACAGCTTGACTGAACTCTTCTGTCCTGCCTTCTTTTAGTAAATTTAGCAGAAAAATATTGTTACCAAGTAAGACATAAAAACCTTTGTCAATGACAGGGGTATCATGAAATTCTTCAAGCGTGTGTCTTGCACCAATCGGAGTGACAGCGGCTTCCATCGCCGTGGTATACCCCAGCGTAGCGTAGCGATATCCGGTTGCAAAAGTTGAAGGGACAGTCCCGCCAGAACCAGAACGTGTGAAAGGTGTACCTGGATGTGGATCGCGACGATGATCTTCCGGTTGAAATTTACGTGCTGCGTTTACTTTAGGGCCAGCAATATGGCAGTGGATATCGACACCGCCAGGCATAACGACCATGCCTTGTGCATCGATACGTGTCGCATCATCAGGAACGGACTCGACAATTCGTCCATCTTCGATACAAATGTCCTGAATCTTTCCATCGATGTTGTTAATGGGGTCATAAAGTTTGCCATTAACAATGCGCAGTGTTGATGCCATGTCTATCCTTTATATTATTGTTTTTCTTCTGTTGTTGTTTTACAGGATGATGTCATATTTCTTACACTTGTCTTTATCATGCAACTTTAGCTTCGTTTCTTATCCCTCTGGCACCATGTTTTGCCAAAACAAGTTCCTGAACACGTTTTTTTATCGCCGTTAAAATCTCTTCATCATCTGGATAGGGTGAGTCAAACGCGGGTCGCATGGAAATAGGGACATCATCCATACGATAAACCGTGCCTCCAGTATTGATTCCATATGTCGAGGTAGCAAATGCAACATGCGCAAGCTGACTTGTTGCTGTCTGCTTGGTGTCGAGCGATATAATTGGAATCTTCTTCATATGCTCAATGGCTGCTTTAGGAAAATTAGATGCTGGGTCGCTGGCGATAAACATTGCAGCATCGGCGTCACCTCTCGAAAGCGTATCAACGGTAGTAAACTCCCCAGGATTAAATCTTGGATAACCGCGATTGAAATTGACCCCGAATGGATAGCCAGTTTGCCAGGAAACAACATTGTCAGCGCCCGTGACATTTCCATGCCCTCTAACGGGCTTGGTGACGAAATGTGTGAATTCATTTAAATCGGTTGTCAGCGCCATAAGTGCACCGGCATTAAAATGACGGCCACGAGTCATGGTTAATCCCATGCCAAAAAATAACACGCCATAATTGCAATTTTTCATTCTATCCACTAGGTCTTCCAGCGTGGATAGTGCAATACCTGTTTCCTCTTCTATTGAGGGATCAATTTTTTTACCTTTTACGAGTGCACGTAACGCCCAGAGCACTTCAAAATCCTTTCCAGGCTTAAGTTGAAGAAATATGTCAGCAACTGGTGTGCTAGGTGTTCTTCTGATGTCGACCAGGACAACCGTTCTGTCTTTACGGCCATTGGGTGTAAACATGCCTTTTGGAGTCACAGCATAACGTGTGAAGTGACGTGGATGGGCTTCTGCTGGGTTACCGCCCCAATAGATGACAAGGTCAGCGCGATTTTTAACTTCACCTAAAGACATGGTACTTTCACCCACACCCTGAAATGCCAGACCGGTCGGCCCATGGCAGACTGATGTCGTCGTATCTATTGTTCCTTTTATAATATCGGAGATTGCAACAGCTTGGCGTTGCGCCTCACAAGTGGTGTCACTCAGGCCGTAGGTGATGGGAAATTTTGCTTTGACCAGGGTTTGTGCAGCTTCTTCAATGGCTTCTTCCTTGCTCACTTCTTTACCGTCAATCATGGCAACCGGCCAATCACCAATGGTATGTTCTGCGAACCAGGCACGGCCTAAAACACAGGCGTTTTTTGCTTTTGTTATACGTTTTTCATCCATATCGACAGTGAGTTCCATGTCATCGCAGACACAGCCGCAAAATGTACAGGTTGCGTTCTTTACAGTCTTTATATTCTCACTCATAGCATTTTAAGCCTCGTGTATCAGATATTTAAGATATATTTTATGACACTTTTTCTACCAATACTTGCATATTTTTGGACAAGGGCATGCCGGTTCCAGCCGTATCACTGGCCATCAATTGAGAAGAGGGAGGGCCATAAGGGATAAATAGCACGCCTGATGGTAAGTCTTCCGGTTTACGTCCCTTGCAAGAAACGATCGTTTCTCCAGTTTCATTACTTAGTCGGACTGAATCACCTTCTGCAATACCGAGGCGTTGCATATCATCACTATTCATCTCAAGCGTACTTGTGACTAACAAGTATTCCTCTTTCAGCTTGCCTTTATTTAGTGATGTGCCTTGCTTATTGGAACGCCCGGGCACTAATATCATGGTTTCCGCCACGCGCTAGTCCTCATGTTTGAAATTTTTGGGTGTTTGACAGGTTAGCAAACCAGACCGGCCTCTATGGGCTTTGTATCTGAATCTTCTAATTGTGGACTTTCCACGGTGTGATCTCATTATAGTCTGTAATTTTTACCGAGAACAGTAAAACCATGCTCCAAATAATAGTATGGGAATTGTAAAGTAAAAACTATTTAGGACAGTACCTCAAATGATCAACATACAGTATGATGGTGGGTTGAGTATGTAATAAATTATTCTAAATGTACTGAATATCAGTTGTTCTGAACCGCCAAAAAAATATTTAATATCAATTGTAAAGCAATGAAAAGTATAGAGTTTGCAGATAAAGAGAAACAGTCAGTCAGTGTGATTGCACCAGCACGCCTACATCTTGGTTTTATGGATATGCATGGTGGTCTAGGCAGGCATTTTGGTAGTTTGGGTTTATGTTTATCTGACATTTTTACACATCTAACGGCAAAAAAATCAGATGACATCGTCATACACGGCCCATCAAGTAATCGAGGCACCGAATACGTCTCCAGAATACTCAACGCACTCAAGATTAAAAGCGGTGTGGAAGTCACCATTCATGAAGAGATACCTGAACATGCTGGCTTAGGTTCAGGAACGCAACTTTCATTGGCGATTGGCATTGCTATCGCAAGACTTTATGGTTCTCAAAAATCTGTCAGAGAAGTCGCTACATTAATGAAACGGGGCGCGCGATCAGGGATTGGCATCGGTGCATTTTCCAAGGGTGGTTTCCTTGTTGATGGTGGTCGAGGTGAAGCAACAGATGTGCCTCCGATTATCAGTCACAGTTATTTCCCCGAAGAATGGCGAATATTATTGGTCTTCGATAAAAATGTAGAGGGCATCAACGGCAATCTAGAAAAAGAAATTTTTCAAGAATTACCACCAATGAAAGAAGATGTCAGTGCGCGAATCTGCAGATTGGTACTCATGAGATTATTACCAGCGCTTGCAGAAAAGAATTGTACTGAATTTGGCGCTGCGATTACCGAAATACAATCAATGGTTGGTGCGCATTTTTCAGAGGCGCAAGATGGTCATTATAGTAGCCAACAAGTAGCAGAAACTATGCGTTTGATGTTAGCGCATGGGGCAACTGGTATCGGACAGAGTTCATGGGGACCTACTGGTTTTGCTATATATCCAAATGAAATCGAAGCATATCAGGCACTTAAATTCGCACGTAACCATTTAAAAAAATTAGATAATTTAGATTTTAGTGTATGTGCAGCGCGTAATTCAATGGCAGAGATTATTAGTGATGGTCAGTTGCCTGAAACTATTACTTCACAAAATTATCAATAATAAATCAACTTAGTTAAGGAAGGAATTAAATAAATGAAAGATCCCTTTTTGCTGCATATGTTTAATCCTACCAAAAATGTCAGTCCTTTTGATGTCAATATGGCCTATGAAGCTGAGTATGATGGTGTCATTCCTTATGGTGATGTGAGCTTAGACGATATTCATGCGCTTACTCAGGATACAATTTTTTCCAGAAGTCCAACAGGTGTTAAAAGGACCAGTATTTTTATTGGTGGACGTTCGTTTGGTTTGGCTATTGATATGCTAAATCGAGCCAAGGCTGCCATGGTTCCGCCATTTGAAATATCCGTGTTCGCAGACCCAAGTGGCGCGATAACCACTGCTGCTGCCATGATTGCATGTGTGGAACGCTGTGTGAAAAACAAAACGGGTGACTCACTTGAGGGTAAAAGCATGCATATTATTGGCGGTACAGGTCCTGTTGGAGTCTGTGCTGGGATAATTGCTGCGAATTGTGGAGCGGATGTTTATTTACTTAGTAGTCGTGGAATTGATGTGGCACAGGAATTTGCTGAAGAAAATAACGGTAAATTTAATGTCGATATGAGTGGTGGAGATGGAAGTAGTAATAAAGCGCTAGGAGAAATGATTCAAGGTGCTGATATAGTTATCGGATCCGCCAAGGCCGGTATGCAGGTGTTATCTAAAGCGCAATTAGAGGGAGCGGAAAAACTGATTGTTGCTGCAGACGCAAATGCTGTACCGCCATTAGGCATTGAAGGTATCGACGTGCATGACATGGGTAAAGAGCTTGATTTTACACCAGGAAAAGCTCTGGGTATTGGTGCATTAGCCATGGGTAATATTAAATATAAAGTACATTACCGCATGTTTGAAATGATGAAAGAAACAGATAAACCACTTTATCTTGATCATGAAGAAGCCTTCAAGGTTGCCCGGGAGTATGCCGCAGAATAATCAATATCTGATTATTTCACAATCTGGTCGTGCCTTAGCCGCCTCTGCGAAACGTGCAGAGATCGATGTGCACGTGATTGATCTATTTGCAGACGAAGATACTGTTGTGAATTCACTATCAAACTATTCCGCCACTGGTTTCAGTGGCGGGAACAATTCTGAAGCGTTAATCGAGATAGTTGATCAGTATATAAAGCATCATCCTGATCTCAGTATTGTCATCGGTAGTGGATTTGAAGATAACCTGGAATTATTGGCGGAGTTAGAGCAACGATTTACACTCATAGCTAATCATTCGAGTACAGTTAGACAGATAAAAGACCCCGTAATATTTTTTGACAGACTAGAGAAACTCTCACTTCCATTCCCTGAATATTTTACTGATAGGCCTAGTGCGCCAAAAAGTATTCTTTTGCAAAAGACTATAGGTGGCGCCGGAGGTGGACACATCAGTTTAGATAAAAAAAAGGTGGCTTTGACTTCAAGCTATTATTTGCAAGCTTATATAGAAGGGAGAAATTACTCTGCTACATTTCTTGCCGACGGGAAATCGTTCTATTTTCTCGGATTTAATGAAACATGGGTCTGCGATAAAAAGAGTGATTTTACTTTTGCCGGAGCGGTTTCAAATGTATCTCTACCCAATAAATTATCTGAGGAAGTTACTGACGCTATCAGACAATTAGTACTTTCGTTTAATCTTCATGGTCTATGCAGTCTGGATTTTATTGTTGAGGATGAGACAGGGCAATATTTAATTCTTGAAGTTAATCCGCGCCCCACGGCAACGTTTGAATTATATGAGAACCAGAGGGGTTTGTTCGTTCAACATTTAGCCGCTTTTGACGGATTGATGACAAAACCAGAGTTGAGTCAGGGTCAGTCACGAGCGCTAGGGGTATTATATGCTGAAGAAAGTATTACAATGCCGCTGCTAGAATGGCCGGATTGGGTTACGGATAGGCCTAAACCAGGCAAAAAGATTACCAAAGGTGAACCTGTTTGCACTATACATGCAGAAGGATCCACTAAAAATAACAGTAAAGAACAATTAATGATGAGACTTGCCAGTCAGGGGAAATCATTAGAACTAACATCTGAAGTAGCATAGTTTTTTCAATATTAGATAATTTCAGATAAAAATAATAAGGTAAATATTTATGTCTAAACTGGATGACAGTAATTTCCCCAGCGTCAATGCGTTAAGCAAGCCTATCGTGCAATCTTTGATTGATAACGCAGACGCTCTGCGCTTAGGCGTCGCAACATTAAGTAATGGGACGACAGTGATTGATGCAGGTATCGATGTTAGAGGGGGGCTTGAAGCAGGCCGTCTTATTTCGGAAATTTGTTTAGGTGGACTTGGTTGTGTCAAACTTCGGGCATCAACAAACTTTGAAAAATGGTCATGGCACGTAGATGTCCATACATCACATCCGGTAATTTCTTGTCTGGCCAGTCAATATGCTGGTTGGAGTCTTTCTCACGGAGAAGGCAAGGGAGCCTTTAATGCATTGGGATCGGGACCCGGTCGTGCGATGGGGAGCAAGGAAGAATTGTTTCTAGAACTGGGTTATAAAGATAAAGCTGACTCAGCCTGTTTGGTGATAGAGGCTGATGCTAACCCACCGATTGAAATCGCTGATAAAATCGCTGAAATGTGTGGCATCTCTGCGGATAAACTGACGCTGATATTAACACCGACATCAAGTCTTTGTGGTAGCGTCCAGGTAGTTGCCAGGGTGTTGGAAACGGCATTACACAAAGTTCATGCCTTGGGTTTTGATCTCTCCAAGGTTGTTGATGGTGCTGGTAGTGCGCCTATTTGCCCACCTGGAAAAGATTTTCTGACCGCAATGAGTCGTACTAATGATGCTATATTATTTGCTGGGCAGGTTCATTTGTTTTTACAAACAGGTGACGAAGAGGCTGAAGCGTTGGCGAATAATTTACCGAGTAGCGCATCAAATGATTATGGCAAGCCTTTCGGTGAAGTTTTTAAAGATGTTGAATATGACTTTTATAAAATTGATCCGATGTTGTTCAGCCCCGCAAGAGTCGCTGTGACCGCACTAGATAGTGGCAATACTTTCCACGCTGGAAAGATTGATTTAGCGCTTCTGGATAAATCTTTCAGTAATAAGTGTGGCTGATATCTCTCCGAAAATTGCAATTGTTACGGATGATCCAGGTTGGCATGGACGTCAGCTGAAAGAAGCATTAGCGACACATGGATTGAGTAGCCATTATGTCTCTTCCATGGATGGTCTGATCCATATCGCTGAATCTGCTACAAACATCAACCTTCCTGGATTTGAGCAACCGCCCTTAGCTGTGTTTGTTAGAGGTGTTCCGGGGGGCACTGTTGAACAAGTGATCTTTCGTTTGAATATCTTGCATGCTTTATCTGAAATGGGAATTGTTGTGTATAACAATCCTCGAGGTATTGAGCGAACCGTAGACAAGGCGATGACCAGCTTTCTACTCAAGCAAGCGGGAATACCGACTCCAGATACATGGGTATGTGAATCAAGAGAAAGAGCTGAAAATATTCATCAACAAACGTGTGGTCAAGGTAAAAAACTGGTGTTGAAACCACTTTTTGGTTCACAAGGCATTGGTGTGCATCTCCTGGATGCTAGTACAGGTCTGATTCATGATGAGAATTTCGCTGGTGTTTATTATTTACAGTCTTATGTCGATTGTGGGGAGAAACAATCGTTTGATATACGAGTCTTTGTGATTAATGGTAAAGCCATCTCTGCCATGACACGTCGTAGTGAAACCTGGATCACGAACCGTGCCCAAGGCGCGAAATGCGAAGCGCGGAAGTTGGATCCAGAGTTAAATCAGTTATCAGAGGCTGCCGTAAAAGCGGTTGGGATAGATTATGGCGGTGTTGATTTAATACCTGATGCAAATGGTCGTTTGCAAGTCATTGAGGTGAATAGTATTCCCGCCTGGCAGGGTTTGCAGCAAGTCACGGATTTCAATATTGCCTCAAGCTTAATCGACGATATGGTCAATCGACTCAGTCTCACAGAATCTCAGTCTATCTCACCATAATTAGTAGTCTGAACAATGCTAAGCCAGTCCCAAGTATCAAATTTTCAGGATGCAGTCATGTCAAGTTTTATCACGGAAGTGAATGCACTAAAACCTGGGAATGTCAGCCGGTTTTCTGAAGGTCACGGCATGACAGTAGATGATTTTATCAAAAGTGCGCAATTAACTTGTCCAATATTATGCGACCCGACTTTATCAGTAGGTGAGCGCGTGCTAGAGGGAGTTAAAGTCACAATGTCTGAGGTTGGCTGCAACACCAATCTTGGCATGCTGATGTTATTTGCGCCTTTGCTTCGGGCTGCAGAGCTAGGCGTATCATCGCTGCAATCGAATCTGGCCATTGTCTTACAAGGATTGAATGCAAAAGATACCAGATGCTTATTTGAAGCCATTCACTATGCTAATCCTGGCGGGCTTGGCGAGAGCGAAAAGTACGATGTGACCAAGAAATTGGAAGCAGGAACCACCATTCAAAAAGCGATGACAGAAGCTCAAAACAGAGATTTAATTGCGAAACAATATGTTACAGACTTTAGTGATATCTTTTCCTTAGGTTTTATCTGCATAGAAGACTTTGCAGTCCGATGGAATAGTGTAGAATGGGCTGCAGTAGCCTGCTACATTGGATTATTAGCTGAATATCCTGATTCTCACATTATAAGAAAATTCAGTCTGGAAGTAGCAGAGCAAATAAAAATAAAAGCAATTCCCATTGCAGAAGCATTTCATGGAGAAGATAGACCCGAAGATGCTATCGAGATGTTGATGAAATTCGATGAGGAACTGAAAATAAAAGGCGTTAACCCAGGGACCAGCGCAGATTTAACTGCAGCCGGTCTATTGGTTTACCATCTAACAAAAGCAGATTTATAGAATTGTTGGTGTATAGATATTGCTGTCTGTACATCGGCTTATTTGGACGGGGATAGAACCCCATATTTTTAAATTACTAGAGTAGGAAAACAGAATATGTCGATATTAGGAAAACTGTTTGGCTTTCTAGCTAAAGGAGATAATAAAATGGCAGTCATAGATAGAGTATTACTTGGTGAAGCATTGGTTGGTGATGGTAACGAAATTGCTCATATTGATTTAATGATGGGACCTCGTGGTAGTGCTGCAGAATCAGCTTTCTGCAATGCTTTGACAAACAACAAAGATGGTTTCAGTACACTGTTAGCGGTTGTCGCTCCAAACCTGGCTTGTAAACCTGATACAATTCTTTTCAACAAAGTCACTATCAAAGGTGCTAAACAGGCTGTTCAAATGTTCGGTCCTGCTCAGCGCGCAGTTGCTATGGCTGTTATGGATTGTGTTGAAGATGGCACCATCCCTGCTGATGAAGCTGATAATGTTTTTATCAGCGTTGGTGTGTTTATTCATTGGGAAGCTGATGACGATGCTAAAATCCAGGACTTCAACTATGAAGCTACGAAGTTAGCAATCAAACGTGCTGTATCTCGTGAGCCAAAAGCTGCTGAAGTATTGAGCAAGCGTGGTTCTGCTGGTCATCCTTACGCTGCACACGATTAAGATTTAGAAAAATAATTTTAAGCTGTTTTTACAGCAACGTTTTATTATTAAATGCCCCGTTTTACGGGGCATTTTTTTTTGAAAAATTACTTAATATGTCACCGGTGATCTGTTGAGTATGCAATGCAGTTGCAATGAGTACACCTTCAATACCCATTTCATTTAACGCTTGTAAATCTGCCTCATTACGTACGCCACCGGCTACATATATTTTCCTGTCACCAGTAATGTTTTTTAAACTGCCAGCCAGTTCATAGTCTGGTCCACTGTTAGAACCGACACGTGCAAGGCTCATTACAATAATTTTCTCAGGCCACAATTTTGTCTCTTGCAGTAAATCTTGATCGCCCATGAATGCATTTGTGTGAAAATCCAATGATAAAATAACATCTGGCTCCAATGTTATGATCTCATTTATAGTCTCGGGGAGAATATTTGTTTCGCTTCCTATTACATGTTTCCAACGAGGCAGATTATTGAGATTGTTTGCTGCTGAGATGCCTTGGTCTACCCAGAAATCTAGAGATTCAAATTTATCATGTAACTGTTCAATTAAATTATCATTATTAGAGCGTCCTTCAATAGCATCAAGGTCGGCAATATAAATGGTCTGAAAAGGGTATGTGTTTATAAAGGCCTGTACAATATTCTCTGGAGAAATACTTGCGCTTAAAGATGTCTTCAGTGGACGGTAATCCTGACGTTGGCCTTCAACGGCATGTACGACCTGACCTTGGCGAATATCAATGACAGGAATAATTTCCATGAGAATACCAAAAGAGTAATTGATGCGTTTATTTATATGTGAGTTTATCACGGGTGGTGGTCTGCAAGATCAGGAATTGCCTGATAATTTAATCAGGCAAGGCAGTATGATGCTTGAAGCTCTTCTGAAAGATCTTCTGGAGTTGGGCATCACGGATATCATTACAACGCGTGATGCACGCCTTGACGCATTATTACTCCCTGTTGAAATTGTTGTCATTAAAGAAGATATCTACCCTGTTTGGCAATCTTGCATGAACGGTGCGGATGCCGTGCTAATCATTGCCCCAGAGAGTGATGATATTTTATATAATTTAACTTTAATGGCTGAACAGGCAGACTGTTATGTTTTAGGGTGTGCATCTACAGCAGTTAAATCTGCCAGCAGCAAATTAGAGACAGCAAAATTACTGTCTATGAATAAGATAATGTGTATAGAAACTGCACTGTTGAAAAAAAATATTCCAGAAAGTCAAAGTGGTTGGGTGATTAAACCTGATGATGGTGTAGGTGGGGAAGATTGTTATTTCTGTGCGGACAAAAAAGAATTAGATAGTCTGAAAGACTCAATCAGTATTGAACGATTTGTTATTCAAGAATATATCGCAGGCATCCCTGCAAGTATTTCAATGATTTGTTACCAGGGGAAAGCACAATTGTTAGCATGTAATAAGCAGTTATTTAGTTTTAATCCAGACATTTCAGGGAGAAAAGCTGTATTAAAAGGAATTGTTGTTAATGGCTTAATGGAGCAGTGGAAACTGTTTAATACGATAGCGCAAGATATTGCCAAAGCTGATAAAGGTTTATTGGGTTACGTTGGTATCGATCTGATCATGACTGAATCAGCGGCTGTCGTGGTAGAGATTAATCCCCGGTTAACGACTTCCTATGTTGGTTTAAGACAGTCATTATCCATAAATCCTGCAGAATTAATTTTATCCATCTGGCAAAATGGAACGATGCCAGAAATACATAACAAACAGTTTTTACCCGTGAATATATTATTAGAAGAAGAAAATGTCATTTGATACTTATTTCGGTTGGGATATCGGCGGCGCACATTTGAAAGTAGCGTCGATTGACAGGCATGGCTCAGTAAATTTTGCGAAGCAACTGGCGACGCCCTTATGGAAAGGCCTTGATAGTTTGGAACAGGCGATGTCAAAAATTCAAAATGAAATATTAGATAGATCAGTAACACACACATTTACCATGACAGCGGAGCTGGCAGATATTTTCAAGGACAGAGATTCAGGTGTTAAGGCGTTAACTAATTTTCTTGGTAGTCAATTCAACGATGACCACTATCATTTGTATGCTGGAAAAGAAGGTCTAATAAAAGCTAATCAGGCAGATTTCCATATTTCTGATATCGCATCAGCTAATTGGCATGCGACAGCGAGTTTCGTTGCGCAGCATACTGGTGAAGGTGTTCTGATAGACATAGGCAGTACCACAACAGACATCATTCCTTTTGCATCAGGACAGCTGATTAATATTGCGTACAGTGATAATGAAAGATTACGACAAGATGAACTTGTCTATACCGGTATTATAAGAACACCTGTTATGGCGGTTGTGAATAAAATGTTGTGTGAAGGTCAATGGCAAAATATAGCTGCAGAGAACTTTTCTACAATGGCAGATATTTATCGATTGTCAGGCGAACTCAATGAACAAGACGACATGATGCCAACCGCAGATAACGCAGGTAAAACACAAAGTGATAGTGCTAGAAGATTATTAAGGATGGTTGGGTTAGATCATTTTGATGAAAATAACACTGACTCTGCGATTGATATGGCTAAACAGATAGCGACCACACAATTAGAAAAGATAAATGAATCTCTTGTGAAGGTTTTGTCACGGAATGAAGCAAAGAAAACAAACTGTTTGATAGGCGCTGGGGCAGGTCGTTTCCTGGTTCCAAAATTGGCAGAAAAGAATAATTTACCTTATATCGATTTTACGGATTTACTGAGCTATCAAGAAGGTGATGAATATAATGTGCTCAGTTGTGCTGCTGCAGTTTCGGTTGCGCAACTATCGAGGGCTGTGCGTTGACATTTAAATTAACAGAATTGTCCTATTGCCGTGATTCGTCACAACTCTTTTCTCATATTGCTAATGAAGATTGGAGTATCTTTCTGGATAGCGGTTATCCGTATATTGAACTCGGACGCTATGACATTATGACTGCGCGTCCCTATATCACGGTAAAGACTTTTGCAGATGAAACAGAAATCGTTTATGCCAATGGAAAAAGCGAACATTCTTCAGAAGATCCCTTTTCAATTATAAAGTCATTGCTTGGCAAGAACGAGACTAAGCTTTCAACGGTTCCATTTGCCGGAGGTGCATTAGGTTATTTTGCTTATGACCTTGGACGCAGACTCGAAAAAATTCCTGAAAATTCAGAGCATGATATTGCAATGCCAGAGTTGGCTATCGGCATTTACGATTGGGCAGTCGTTACAGATCATCATCAACGCAGGACATGGCTGACAGGTTATGGCAAAGACGAAAGAACTTTCGATGAGTGGGATAAGCTACAAGCTCTGTTTCAGTCGGAAAAAGAATTAAGCACCTCAAATTCAGGCTCAGGAGAATTCAAGGTGCTTTCTGAACTTCATGCAAATATGGATAGTGAATTTTACGCGCGCGCCTTCAATAAAATTAAACATTACATTCGGGAAGGGGATTGCTATCAGGTAAATCTGGCTCAACGTTTCTCAGTCGATGTCGCTGGCGATCCCTGGCAGGCTTATTTGAAATTACGAAAATTAAACCCTGCACCGTATAGTGGTTTTTTTAGAATTCCTGAAGGGACAATATTAAGTACCTCGCCAGAAAGATTTCTGAAAGTCGATAATAGTCTGGTTGAAACAAAACCCATTAAAGGTACACGACGACGCTCATCTGATGTCTACGAAGATATGGCATTGAGTGGAGACTTATTAGAAAGTGAGAAAGATCGCGCAGAGAATTTAATGATTGTCGATCTCTTACGTAATGATATTGGCAAGTCATGTCGTCCTGGCAGCGTATCTGTTCCCAAATTGTTTGCTCTGGAGAGTTTTGCCAAAGTACATCATTTAGTCAGTACTGTTATCGGACAGTTAGCCGATAACCATGATGCCCTGGATTTATTGCGGGGTTGTTTTCCGGGAGGCTCTATCACGGGAGCACCAAAATTACGCGCTATGGAAATCATTGAAGCACTTGAGCCACATAGACGCAGTATTTATTGCGGCTCAATGGCGTATATCGGCTTTGATGGCAATATGGATAGCAATATAACTATCCGCACAGTGGTGCATCACAAAGATAAAATGTATTGCTGGGCAGGTGGCGGAATCGTGATGGATTCACGACTGGATGCTGAGTATCAGGAATGCTTTGATAAAGCTGCTGCAATACTCGCGTTATTCGAACCTGAAAAATTACACACAAAGAAAAATTAGCCATGTGGGTAATAAAGCTCGGCGGTAGTTTATTATCGTCAGGACGTTTGAAAGATTGGCTTTCAATTATCTCTGAGTATGGTGCGGGGAAACTAGTGATTGTCCCTGGCGCAGGGGTATTTGCAGAGCAAGTTCGTATCGCACAAAAGAAATGGAGATTCGATGATGAGACCGCTCATCAAATGGCATTGTTAGCCATGGAACAATATGCACATTTACTGAAATCCTATGCCCCCATACTAGATTTATCAGATTCCATTGAAGGAATCGAGACAGCCGTTAACTTAAATCAAATTCCTGTTTGGTTACCATGCAAAATGATCAATCAATGCCAGGCATTATCATCAAACTGGGATCTAACTTCGGATAGTCTGGCTCTTTGGTTGGCCGGCCAGCTTGATGTCGAGAACATGTTATTAGTGAAATCAGTGAGCGCCGACGATATGAACTCAAGGCAGCTGTCTGCATTGAATAAGGTAGATCAAGACTTTCCAGAGTTCGTAAATAAATTGGAATCAGACGTGTGGTGGCTTGATCAGAATGACATGGATAAGTTGAAACAACTGCTTAAAGAAAACGGCAATCCTATAGACTATCTCAAGCAAATTATTTATTAAAATAATCCAATCAGACAGTTCTGAAAAGAATCGAGAAGATAACGTGACAATAAAAAACGCACCAAACCTTGTCAAGGTTTGGTGCGTTGAAAAGAACTTCAACTTTTAGGAGAAGTTCGCTCTGGAATAAGAAAGCCTGGTATCCGGAAGAGGATGGAGACACCAGGCAATAGTCAAGATCCTTCCTGACTTCCCGCTGTTAGGCGGTCACGGTAAAATCGCATTGCTAACATGCTGATAACGTATAGCACCACAACAGGCTGTGGTCAAGCCCTAATTAAACCACAATATCATGTGGTATGGGCAATATGGTCATTGAAATATTATTACTTTAGAGACAGTTTAGTTTGAATTGGCATGAAGAATAATAAGAAATACATAATAAAAACAATTAGATAGAGTATTACTATGTCAATATCAAACAATAAGAAATCTTATAGTTCGACATCAGATCCACTCTAGAGCCCGTGTGTAAGCACCGCGAGTGAATTAATAAAAAAAGACGAATTATCAAGCTTAATAGTATGGAGGATGAAGCAAAAAAAAGGACTCGACTATTGATAATGTCGAGTCCACTGCCAGTTAAAACATACTTGACGAAATCCTATCATAATTTTTAATCTCTGCAATAATGCCACAGTGGTCAACAAATTTGGACGGCAGAGCCGCCCGAAGGGTGAGCTACATGGAAGTAGCGAATCTAATCTGTTGTAACATATAGAGAGTAACAAGATTTAAGAAAAGACTTTAATTGGAGAGATGCCAGAGTGGTCGAATGGGGCAGACTCGAAATCTGTTGAACCCTTAGGGGTTCCGAGGGTTCGAATCCCTCTCTCTCCGCCACGTAGTCTGGTCTCTGCGGAGCGTCTCCGCAGAGACTTTATAACTACTTAAGAATTCAGCAGCTTACAGCATATTGATGGGACTATTGGCTCCTCACAGCGAACCAAAATTTAAAAAATAAGCTGAAATTACTCAAAAGCCTCTAATCGCTATTTTACGAGTGCGCTGTGAGGTATTGACAAGTTAACTTTTCCATCCGTGTAAATTTCCTATCTAATTTTAATCAAATAGCCGCTGCACTTTCCCAAGACGCAAAGGCGCGTTGTCGTAACGCTCGATAATACGCTGATGAAATAAGGTGCCTACCAAGGTTAAATAAATTATAAACACTGGCATGGATATTTAAGAAACGTTGTGCTTGATGTATCGATTTAAAACGGCGCATTCCTCGCTCTCTTACCCGCGTCGGCTGATGCGAAAGTTCCGCTCGATTGTTAGCGTATTGGCTTGTGTCATGTATTACGTCTGGCATCAGTTCGCGGTGAGCGACCCCATAGCTTCTTAACTTATCAGACACGATTTTCCTGGGCTCACTACCATGGCTCTTTAACAGGCGTTTGAAAAAACGCTTCGCAGCCATGCCGTTTCGACGTGATTGTAGATACACATCAACAACGTCTCCATCTTGATCGACTGCACGCCACAAGTAATATTGTTGCCCCTGTATTTTCACAAATACTTCATCCAGATATAACGTATCACCGTAGCCGGAGTGTCGTCGTTTCAATCGACGTGCATAGTAAGCGCCAAACTTATTACACCAACATCGAATGGCTTCATAGCTCACCAAAATACCACGCTCTGAGAGTAGATCTTCGACATCTCGATGACTGATATTAAACCGATAATAGAGCCAGACGGTATATTGAATGATTTCAGGTGGAAATCGATGACGTTTGTAGGGGCTGGATATTGTTTTCATGAAAGCATTGTGACTTAATACGAGTTAACTTGTCAGTACCAGCTGATGAGTTAGGCTCATGGGAACCAGGCGTGCAACGGGTTATTATTGACATAGGATTAAATTACTGGAATTCACAGTCAAAAGCTGAGAAAAAATTCGTACTTAATATTATCAATAAAAGTTTAAACCATTCAATGCGCGCTCATTCAATGAGCGTCTTGGGACTATCCAAACGCTATGGTTTGCTTCAACTAGTCTGTCTCATTCATGAAGAGATTGAATATGTAAATCAATACTGCAAGAAAAATCTAGACACAAGTAGCAATACTAAATAAAAAAACCAGTGCCGATGCATATTCATCTTTACCTTTAAGCAATCAATTTACACATGACCTTTGAAAAAAATATCACAGTAAAACTAGCTGAAAATGCTTTCCAGCGTATGGACGAAGCGTCAGATGAAGAGTTCTATAAAATTCCAAGATTCGTAACGCATATCGAACCAGATGCGATACAAGCCGTCACAGATATCTACAGAAAGTTTCTCCCTGAAAAGGCAGATATATTAGATTTAATGAGTAGCTGGGTAAGCCATATTCCAGATGATATTTGCTATGGTCGCATTGTCGGTCTAGGAATGAATGAAAGAGAACTTGCTCGAAATAAACAACTTGATGAATGGCTTGTGCATGATTTAAACAGACAACCAGAATTGCCGTTTAAAGATGAGGAATTTAATGCAGGTGTCATTTGCGTATCTATAGATTACTTAATCCACCCCGTTGCAGTCCTCAAGGAAATGGGGCGGGTATTAAAAGCAAATGCACCTATTATCATTACCTATTCAAACCGTTATTTTGAATCAAAGGTAACCGCAGCCTGGTTGTCATTATCAGAACATGACCGGAAATATCTTATAAGAACCTACCTAATAGAAGCCGGCTGTTTTGAAGATATAGAATTTATGGATTGCAGCCCCGAACATGGTGATCCGCTTTATGCGGTAATTGCTAGAACATGTTAATTATTAAACAGAAATAATCATCAAACGAGAGTGTTAGCCTTCTCTTCAGTATCCATCTTTATTAAAGTCATCTTGGCTGGGTATCTGTCTCTACAAAAACATTAGCACTAAGAATCAAGAATTTAGTCTGAGATTACCCCAAATGAAGGATTCGCAAACCTCATTATTTTGCTACTCTTACTACGTTTACAGCTAGTTAAGCCAATAAAAATAATAGTTATTCTAGTTTTAAGGATGAAGCTCTAAATTGGACTCTCCACCATCTGAAGAGAAGATAGATACAGGTTTACTTTGTCTGGTCATGTTATCCAGGATCCATGGACTTCCTGCTGATCCTGCCCAATTACGTCATCAATTTGGCGAGTCTGGAAAGACATTCACTTCGTCAGAAATACTCCGTGCCGCTAAGTCACTGGGTTTAAAAGCCAGAGAAGTTAATAGCGACTGGTCGAAGCTATTAAAAACACAATTACCTGCGATTGCTATACATGAAGATGGTCATTTCTTTATTATTGCCCAAATTAAGGTAGAAAATCTTAAGGAAGAAAAGGACGAGGAAAGCAATCATCTGGAGGATAAAGCATTAATACAGGATCCTCTTGAGCTAAAACCAATCACAATCACTCGCGAGCAGTTTGAAAAACAGTGGTCAGGAAAACTGGTCATGCTCACGAGACGGGCAGGCGTTTTAGGTGGTTTTAAAAAGTTTGATTTTTCCTGGTTTATTCCGGCCATCCTGAAATACAAAAAATTACTCAGTGAAGTCCTCATTGCATCATTTTTTATACAACTATTCGCCCTGGTTACCCCGTTATTTTTTCAAGTCGTTATTGATAAAGTTTTAGTGCATCGAGGATTAACGACTCTGGATGTACTCGCCGTAGGATTATTGGTGGTTTATGTCTTTGATGTGGTATTAAACGGTTTACGTAATTATGTGTTTTCTCATACGACCAATCGTATAGATGTGGTATTAGGTGCAAACCTGTTCAAGCATTTATTAAGACTACCATTAAATTATTTTGAAGCGCGACGGATAGGGCATACCGTTGCACGGGTAAGAGAACTGGACAGTATTCGGAATTTCATTACCGGTTCTGCTGTGACACTGATAATCGACCTATTCTTTACCTTCGTCTTCTTTGGCGTGATGTACCTTTATAGTCCAACGTTAACCTATGTCGTACTGGGTGCGATTCCGTTTTATATCTTGCTGGCTTTCTTAGTTACGCCAATACTACGTGCAAGGTTGCATGAAAAATTTAATCGAGGTGCGGAGAATCAGGCCTTCCTTGTGGAATCGGTGACAGGTATTGAAACAATCAAAGCCAGTGCTGTAGAACCGCAAAGTCAGCGTCGCTGGGAGGAGCAACTCTCAGAATATGTACATGCCAGTTTTAAGGCAACGAACCTGGGTAATATCACCAGCCAAACAGCATCATTCATCAATAAAGTTACTACATTATTAATCCTTTGGATTGGTGCACGCTTAGTAATTGAGGGTGATCTAAGTGTAGGGCAACTTGTAGCGTTTAATATGCTCGCGGGCAGAGTTAGTAGTCCAATACTCCGTCTTGTGCAACTTTGGCAAGATTTTCAACAAGCCGGTATATCAGTACAACGCCTGGGCGATATTTTAAATGTCAAAACAGAACCCGCTTACTCACCCGGTCGTGCCTCCTTACCACAGCTTGAAGGACGTGTGTCATTTGAAGGAGTCACTTTTCGTTACAGACCCGATGGTCCTGAAATCTTGAAAAATATTTCATTAGAAGTTAATTCAGGAGAAGTGATAGGCGTAGTTGGTCGTTCTGGTTCAGGCAAAAGCACCTTGGCAAAATTAATTCAACGTCTTTATGTCCCAGAAAGTGGTCGGGTAATGGTTGATGGTATTGATCTGGCCATGGTCGATACCGTTTGGCTGCGACATAACATTGGTGTTGTCCTGCAAGAAAACTTCTTATTTAATCGAACCGTCCGGGAAAATATTGCGCTTTCCGATCCCGCGATGCCGATGGAACGTGTTGTTCAGGCGGCAAAGCTCTCTGGAGCACATGAATTTATTCTGGAATTGACGGAAGGATATGACACACTTGTGGAGGAACAAGGTTCCAATCTCTCTGGTGGACAACGCCAGCGCATTGCCATTGCACGAGCGCTGATTACCAATCCTCGCATACTGATATTTGATGAGGCTACTAGCGCACTGGATTACGAATCAGAATTTATCATTCATCAAAACATGCGCTATATCTGTAAAGGACGAACCGTCTTTATTATTGCACATCGCTTAAGCGCCGTGCGCAATGCCAATCGTATCTTTGTAGTTGAGAAAGGTCAGATCGTTGAACACGGTAATCACCAGCAACTCATGGAAACGAACGGTTATTACGCCAGACTCTATTCACATCAAGTCGGCATGGTGACAGCGAAATAATATGAATAACTCTTTAAAACTATTATTTATCCTGGTGCCGAGCGACGTATTCATCCAGAAGGTTGCGAATCATTTTCTGATATTGGGTGTTATGTTTTTTAGCCTGGCTTTTAAAGAACTTGATACTTTGGCGGCTTAAGGCAATGGTGACCTTCGAATTATCTTCTTTAAAAACCAATTCTTCTGGTCGAGGCAGGAAATCTTCGATGATTTCTAATTCACCAATAGGTTCTCCACCGGGAGGGAAATCACTGTATTCTATTTTTTTCTTCATAAAGTTTTTTATCTCTGCGCCAAGCGCCTGCGCCAATTATTCTTATTCTGTATTCTCTATAAGTAAATCTGATAGTCAGGACAGAATTTTTAGTTTTACCAATACAAAAATGCCTGTCTTCAGTAACGCTGTGGGTTTATCTCGGAGAATAATTCTGTTCGGATCTTCGAACGCATATTTAGCCTCCCCAAAAGAAACACCATGCTTCAATTGGTTTTCGATGTCCTTTACTGGATCCCACTCGAAGCTTTCCTTGCTCATAGCGTAAGACTAGACAAAATCCATATAAATAGCAATATAAAAGTATGTATAAATAACCATATATTATGAGTACAAAACAAAAAGACCAATTAGAGTTTCTACCAGCAGCCCTGGAAATACAGGAAACGCCGCCGTTACCTATGAGTCGCTATATTCTTTGGTCGATTATGCTGTTTGTTGTCATCTCTGTGATATGGGCATGTATCGGTGAAGTCGATATTGTGGGTGTGGCGCAAGGTAAGATTATCCCCAGTGGCAAGATCAAAATCATTCAACCCCTTGAAACAGGGTTGGTCCGCAATATATTTGTCAAAGAAGGCGAACGCGTTGAACAAGGTCAGCCATTGATTGAGCTTGATACCACACTGGCCGGCGCAGAACATATTCAGGTCAAAGATCAGCAACTCGCACTCAGATTAGATAAGGCACGTTTATTGAGTGTTTTAGACTATGTGAATGAATCAGATAAAACAGATTATTTTACTGATATTCATGAAGCAAACGATGCCCAAATACATTTACAACGAGAACGCATTAGCAAACAGATTAATGAATACACAGCGCGCGGCGAAGCGCTTAAAGACGAGAAGAAACAACGTCAGGCAGACCGTCGCGCCATTGGTAACCGCATTCAACAACTAGACGCAACCATCCCATTAATCACAGAACGCGCAAAAGCCGTTGAAGATTTGTTAAAGAAAAATCTGGCGGCAAGGACACAATGGCTAGAACTGGAACAGGAAAGAATAGAACAAGTAAAAGAAGGTGATGTGCAAAGAAATAATTTAGTCAGTCTGGATTCAAGTATCGCCAATATCAATCAACGCCTAGCTGCTACAAAGGCAGAGTTTGAAAATAAATTATTAACAGAGCTGACCGATGCAGAAAATCGAATTGCCGCGTTTGATCAAGAAAAGATCAAATCAGAAAAACGTATTACATCACAAACATTATCAGCCCCTGTAGCAGGCACAGTACATCAACTCGCTATTAATACCATCGGTGGTGTGGTGACCCCAGCACAGGAACTCATGCACATCATTCCCGATGAAGGTGCGATTGAAGTCGAGGCATGGTTGCCCAATAAAGACATTGGCTTTGTACATGAAGGACAGGAAGCCGAAATCAAAGTAGAAACATTCCCATTCACTAAGTACGGCCTCATCGATGCCGAAGTCATTAATGTCTCTAACGATGCCACGCCGGATGAACGCTTAGGATTGGTTTATTCGATGCGTGTAAAAATGTATCAAACCACCATCAAAGTCAAAGATGAAATAGTAAATTTAACTCCAGGTATGGCAGTAACAGTTGAGATGAATATGGGGAAGAGAAAACTCATAGAATTTTTATTAAGTCCATTGTTGAGATACAAAGATGAGAGCGTGAGGGAAAGGTGATGGTTAAAAATAAGTCTGTCCCCCATTATTAATAATTTGATTGAGTTTAAACGGAGATAAGCAGCATGAGCGGAATTATTCTATTAATTATATTAGGTACTTGGTTTTAAAATCAAGGGGGTCAGAACACTTGAAATTGGGACAAGTCTTTAATACGCTATGATACAGAATTGTTACAAAGGAATTGTGATGCCCAGAAAGTCAAGGATTGTATTATCCGGACAACCTGTCCATATTATTCAACGTGGCAATAACCGTAGTGCTACTTTCTACTCGGGCAATGACCATCGTTATTATCTAGAATTCCTCGCACAAGCCAGTGAAGAATGCCAGTGCGCCATTCATGCTTATGTGTTAATGACCAATCATGTCCATATATTGGCCACACCAAAGAACGAAACAGGCGTATCACGCCTGATGCAGTCTGTAGGTCGGCGATATGTTCGACACATCAATAAGACCTATCAACGAACCGGGACATTGTGGGAAGGCCGGTTCAAGCACAGCTTGATACAAGACGAATTCTATTACCTGAATTGCTCAAAATACATTGAACTGAATCCTGTCCGTGCATGCATGGTAGAAAGTCCCGAGAGTTATCTGTGGTCAAGTTATCGACACAATGCGCTAGGACAAATAAATTCAATTATCCAGCCCCATGACCTCTATCTTAGATTAGGACAAACCATAGAAGAGCGAGCGCAACATTATCAGGCATTATTCAACAACCATATTGAACACGATACAGTGACAGCAATTCGTAAAGCGATAAATAAAGATCAAATATTGGGTAATGATAAATTCAAAGAAGAAATCGAACAAATTCTGAAACGGAACATAAACACATATGAACATGGCGAAGATAGGAAAAGTAAAACATTCAAACACACACAACGATGAAGATAGTTATAAATCATTTTTCAAGTGTTCTGACCCCCTTGTCCTGTTGTTCGCGCTTTAGTTGTAGTTGCACATTATTGAGGAATGGAGAAAGAGGAAGAAACAAATGAATCTTATAAAAAAGTTAAGTGTTTTAATTGTTTTTATTATTTTTACAGCTTGCGGACAACAATATAGACCAAGTGAGCCCACAAGACTGGGACTAATTGAGTTAAAAAAACTTTGTGAAAAGGATGCAGGGGTAACTGTTTATGAGACTATTGAGGCGGATGGTTATTATGATGATACAACACAATGTCTCCAATGTTTTGACGGGTTGCTCGATACTCCTTCTCAGTATATTGAGTTTTGTGCCGATGGGACAAAAAATTCTTCCAGCTATATTTTAAAAGAGCCTGGTTGTTACCGTTTAACAAAGATAGCCAGAGACACCAATCAATGTCATGCGGGAATAGATGAACGTTATGCAAACTTTGTTGCCGAGCCATATGCCTCATTTAAACAAGATAATTGCATCAAGGTGGAACCCATTGAAAGACCAAGTCCAGGAGTAGGTCTTTTCATAAGAAGAGATGAAAGAACTTTGGCAGGGAAAAAATTCGACATTTCTCGCTATGAATACACGATTAAATCGACAAATAGCAATCAGAAATACGGTCAATATATAGGTTATTCATTACAGGTATATACAGTCAATGGTGCACAACACAAATGTGGCCCAAAATATTACACTGACGATGGAAAACCTTTAATAAGGCCTAGTCTTTATAAATATTTCATTAGAAAAATAATTCAAGATTAAAATACAAGGAGAAGGTAATGGTGATTGAATCAATATACCAAGATGTACTATTAACGGCGGCGGCTTATGCAGACTGGGGTGATGGCGATAATCCGGATTTTATATTAAGGGAAGTAGGATTTACTGAAGAACAAATAACTCAATTCAAAATCGTTTT
>JBLHKO010000015.1:0-40718 GCA_047620145.1 Gammaproteobacteria bacterium
ATATATTCTTGCTATTGCAGGCGTTATTTTTCTGGAAGCTCTTACGTTAAAAGTATTATGCAGTATCATAATAGGGTTGAAGATTTCTACTCTTTTTGTAATAGCGCATGATGCAGCACACTCAAGTTTGACCAACAATACTATGTTAAATAAGGTAATTGCTCGGCTAGCATTTTTACCTTCCTATCATAATTATAGTCTTTGGTTAATTGCGCATAATAAATCACATCATCAATCAACTAATCTACAAGATAAAAATTCATGGTCACCTTTGTCAAAAGATGAATATGAAGATTTGCCAAAATGGAGAAAAAATGTTGAGAGATTCTATAGAAGCCCGTTAGGAATGAGTTTTTACTATATAGTTGAGCGATGGTGGAAAAATAAATTCATTCCATATAAGAACATAATAGGGAAAAAGAAACTATCTTATTGGACGGATTTCCTATTTGCAGCTTCTTATATGATTTTATATTTATTTTTCCTGATTCAAGCTGGAAATAT
Organism: Gammaproteobacteria bacterium; assembly: GCA_047620145.1. Taxonomy (GTDB): domain Bacteria; phylum Pseudomonadota; class Gammaproteobacteria; order Eutrophobiales; family Eutrophobiaceae; genus SMWN01. The sequence continues at coordinate 505 of JBLHKO010000015.1, forward strand.
GTTGATACATACCAGTTCAATTGAGGCTCTTATTCTGGGTTTTTTTGTTCCGCTAGTCATTAGTAGTTTCATGATGGGTTTTACTGTTTATCAGCAACATACTCATGAAAGTATTCCTTGGTTCCTTTCGAGAAATGAAAGAGATGATCATGTAAAGATTGAGGAAATAACCATGCATGTGAAATTTCCTCATTGGTATAATGTTTTAAGCCATAATACCATGGCTCATACTGCACATCATGTAGACTCAAGGATACCTCTTTATAATTTGGCAAAGGCTCAGGGAGTTTTAAACAATTTGCTTGGGGACGAATTGACTACCATAAGTTTTACATTAAAAGAATTTTTATCGACGATGAGAAAATGTAAACTGTATGATTATGACAATCATCAATGGCTTGGTTTTAATGGTCTTCCAAGTAGTGAAATAAGTTTAATTGACAGAGGTAAAGATATAGAGATAGAGATTGAATATACACAAGCAGCTTAATACCAAGCTATTAGGAGCCCTTGAATTACTTAAAATAATTACATTATAAAAAATCATAGAAGGATGTGTTGTTATGATATGGCAGATTTATGGTCTTTCTGGAAAGCATTGAATGCGCTAGATGTTTGCTCGTAAACCAAATGTAGACTTTTAATTTTGCTTGCTGTTGTCGTACTGTCTCCAGATTGTGTAAGGTCATAAATGGTGCGGGCAATGGAGGCAATCTGAATTGCGCCGATACTTCGGGAGCTTCCATCTAATGCATGGGAAATTTCGGATATATGTTCGTATTCTTTTTTTGATTCGGCTAATTCCATTTGTTCGATATGATTTTTTGTATCGTGTAAATAACCTTCAATTAAGTTATTTAGAAAATCATCGTTTTTTGCTAAACCAGACAAAGTAATTAATGTCTGTAGCTCGACCATAGGGATATCTTCTGAGTTGATATTTGTGACAAGTTTGAGAGAGGGTTTGCCCTTTAGTAATAGATTTTCTCTGTTATTTTGAATAAGGGAAGAGATTGAGCTGAGCAAATCGTCGGGCATGACGGGTTTAGTTAAGTATGTGTTTATTCTAGCATCTTTACATGCTTGTATGGCTTCTGTTGTAACATCGGCAGTGAGCATGATAATAGGGAGATGTGTTTTTCCAGCATAATTAAATCTTATTATTTTGGCAGCCTCAATACCATCCATTATCGGCATATGCATATCCAGTATGACGAGATCGAAATCATCTTTTTCCAAGGCATCGAGAACTTTTTCCCCATTATCTACTACCGTAACGAGATGCTCCCCAGCTTCAAGTATTTTTCGTATTACCTTTTGATTAGTCGGGTTATCTTCACCTACTAGTATTCTTATCTCTTGTATTTTTGAATGATTTATTTCATTGCTATCAAGTGTCCTCTGGTTTGAAATTCTGTTGTTAGAAAAATTACCAGCAGTAGCAGAATGTAATACTCTAAAAAAACTGATTCTATCTACGTTATTACTGACAATTGAAGAGTAACCCTCGTCGTATAATTGTTGTGAATTGTCAGGCATGTTATTACTGATTAGAATGAAACTGGGGCTTATTGATTGGAGCGGTATCCTTGCTTGTTGAATAAATTGGCTTGGCTCTGAATCAAGATACTGAGAATCTATCATGACTACATGATGAATTAATTGGCCTCCTTTATTATCCAGCAATTTATCCAAGACATCCTGTGAACTACTGACGCAATCATAGTTTATTTTCCAACTATTAAGATGGTGTTTAATCGTTGAATTGAAATTATTACCCGGATCAATTATTAACACATTTAAATTTTCTATATTGTTGATTCTTTCTTTCTCTTCGGAAAGAATTTCTTGCCTGTTGAATTCCAGCTCAAACCAGAAACAGGAACCTTTTCCTATTTGACTGGTGAAATCGAGAGACCCTCCCATCAGTTCGATCAATTGCTTTGAGATCGAAGTGCCAAGCCCTGTTCCGCCATGCTGGCGAGTGATAGATTCATCTGCTTGCGTAAAAGTATCAAAAATACGTGTTTTTGCATCGTCCGAAATCCCAATACCTGTGTCATTGACTGAGAATCTTATTTTTGTGGCTGTAGATGAGGTATTAATGAGAGCGAGATTAACCCCTACATGACCTTCTTCAGTAAACTTGATTGCATTACTGAGAATATTTATAAAGACCTGTTTCAGATGTTGAGTATCGCCATGCAGTAAAAATGGGATGTCAGGTGATATGTGCACATTAAAATTCAATCCTTTGGAAAGTGCATTAGGTGCAAGCATTGCCATCGTTGAATTGATAACTTCATGAAGGTCAAAATCAAGTAATTCTGTTTCTATTTTGCCAGCTTCAATTTTGGATATATCAAGAATATCGTTTACCAATGCGAGTAAAGTCTGTGCAGATGAGTGAATTGTCTCGGTAAAATCTTTTTGTTCCGAATCCAATGTCGTTTTTATGAGTAAATCGCTCATGCCGATGACGCCATTTAATGGAGTTCGAATTTCATGACTCATATTGGCAAGGAATTGACTTTTCGCTTCGTTTGCTGCTTTAGCTTCTCTTACTGCCGAGTGTAGTTTCGAGATAAGTTTCGATACATAAACTGATAATATAATTATTGTAATTATGATTCCGACACTAATTGGTCCCTGCTCATGCCAGTATTCACTATAGTTAATTACAATATTAAAACCGATAATACTTAAGGCTGCACTGGTAAAGAGATATTTGTTGCCGTATCGAAATCCGTGTCCGAACGTCATAAATAGGTAACCGCCAATTAATGGAGCACCGATTTCTCCCGAAAAGAACAAGGCACATGAAACAAAAAAAACATCTAATAACATACCGAATAGACGACGTGATATATTTATACTCGGACTAATGACAATCCAGGTAAAAAGAACCACACTTGAAACAAAATATAACGAAGGTACTAGAATCATTTCCTGAGTTACAGGTAGCCGATTTCTATTCCATAGAAGATAGAGTAGCCATAGCAGACTTAATATAGCTTTAATTATGGCTTGTTCATGCTCCGAGTCTCCTCGGTTCTTCAGCCTTTTTTTGATAATGTTAAGCATCTATTAGATGTCATCCGTTTCCAAATTATTCATTAAGGCTTGCAACTTATATCATTCGGTTATGATAGGATATTTTAGAGGCATTCACTGATTCTATCTTTTTGCGCAAATAATGCATCGACGCATTGTGGGTCAAAATGTTTACCACTATCATTTTTAATATAATCATAGGCTGTTTCAACAGGCCATGCTTCTTTGTAAGGACGTTTTGTGATCAAAGCATCAAAAACATCAGCGACTGTCGCGATACGTGCCTCCATTGATATTTCATCTCCTTTTAAACCGTCTGGATAACCTGAACCATCATACTTCTCATGGTGATGCAGGGCGATAATCGCGCCCATTTGTAAATAGGGGGATGGACTGTTCTTCAGAATTTCGTAACCAATGTGAGGATGGCCTTTCATGACCTCAAACTCTTCTTTTTCCAAAGGACCTGGTTTGAGTAGAATACTGTCGGGTATGCCTATCTTGCCTATATCATGCATGGTCGAAGATATTTCCAGTATTTCTCTACTACCTTCATCAAAGCCCAACCCTTCGGCGATAAGACTGGTGATTTTGCCCATACGGATTAAATTTCTACCAGTGATTTTCCCTTTGAATTCTCCGGCTCGGGCAAGTCTTGCGAGGGTTTCCAATTCGCGAAAGTGTATCTGCTTGGTGGCCTCTTTTATTTTTATTTCAAGTGAGCTTGCATGATTCTTGATGATCATTTGTTGTTTTTGCATAGTAAGCAAATTGTGGCACCGGACTTTGCACTCGTAATGATCAACAGGCTTTACAAGAAAATCAGTCGCACCTGCTTCCAATGCTTTATATAAGGCATTCTTGTCATTAAGCGCGGTTATGATAACGACAGGGATATCTTTGCAATTAATATCGTTGCGTAATCTTTTTATAAATTCCACACCATCAATATCAGGCATTTTGTAATCAGTGAGTATTAAATCAGGTATTGATGACTCTATTTCTAAAAGAGCATCAGAAGCATTGTCAAAGGATTTCACTTCAATATCCTCATCAATTGTTTTTGCAATATTTTCCAGAATCATGCGGCTTGTCGCTTGATCATCAACGATAAATATAGTGCTCTTTGTTGATTGAAGTTCAGAAGTTTTAATGGATGAAGTCATTCACGCGTTCCCAAGTTTAGTAATGGTTAGTTTGCCATCATCCATGTGGTTAAGAGAGTTTTTTAATGAGGACATAGACTGCCCCTGTACCACCATCGTGAGATGGCGCTGAACAAAATGCCAGAATCGTATCGTATCGTTGTAGCCATTTATTCAGTTTATTCTTTAAAACAGGTATTTTATTTGCCGAACCGTGCCCTTTGCCGTGAATAATTCTTACGCAACGACGGTTTGTTGATTGACAAAAAGAAAGAAAATTATCTAATTCTTTTTTGGCGATGCTTACAGTCATACCGTGCAGGTCAAGTTCGGATTCTATTGCAAATTGTCCACGACGAAGTTTACGCAAAATCTGTTGTTGTACGCCGTCTCTTTTGAAATAGAGTTCATCGCCAATTTCAACGTCCGGTAGATCAAATGGATCATTGGCCATTTGATCTAATGCAATCCGTTCGCTGATGATCCTCTGATTTGGGACGGGGGCAGGTTTAGGTGACACTAACTCAATACCGTCGTATTCAATCTTGTCGACATCACCTATCGCTTGTCGAAATAGCTCAATATCTTGCTTTGAAATGTCTTTAGATTCCACCATAACTGCCTGCAGCACTGTAAAAATAGCACTAGTCTATACCAGACGACAAGATAAAGGGAGCATTCAGATAAAAATATTTAATAAAATAAGGTACTTAAAGCAATAAACGTATCTAATATCTCAGGCAATCCATGTGCGTGCGTTATAAAACATTCTCATCCAGGGACCATTTTCTGCATTCCACGAATCAGGTAACCACGAATATTGTTTTTTCAAAAATACTCTTTCTGGATGCGGCATCATAATGGTGAAGCGCCCATCTTTTGTTGTAAATCCAGTCTGACCCCCAGGTGAACCGTTCGGATTCTTTGGGTAGTCTTCAGTGGCGTGACCAAAGTGATCAATATATCGAACTGATGCAATGGCGTTGCTTGCTGATTGAACGTTCTGGTATTCGACGCGTCCTTCACCGTGGGCAACAACAATGGGCACACGAGAATTTTGCATCTCGGTAAAGAATATTGAAGGTGAGTCAAGTATTTCTACCATTACCAGTCGTGCTTCAAATTGTTCTGATGCATTACGATTAAAGACAGGCCAGTGATCTGCGTCAGGAATAATATCTTTTAAATGAGAGAACATTTGGCAGCCATTACAAACGCCTAGTCCAAAGGTATCTTGTCTTTCAAAGAATGTTTGAAATTCATTGCGTGCAGCCTCGTTGAACAATATAGAGTTGGCCCAGCCTCTGCCCGCACCGAGGACATCACCATACGAAAAACCGCCACAGGCGACCAGACCTTTAAATGAATCAAGTGATAAGTCACCGCTAATAATGTCACTCATGTGAACATCAATACATTCAAACTCAGCCCGATGAAATGCCGCAGCCATCTCAAGCTGACCATTAACGCCTTGTTCACGCAGAATGGCCATCCTGGGTTTTGTCCCAGTGTTTACAAAAGGGACATGAATTTTTTCATCTGCGTCAAAAGTAATATCCACAAACAGGCCTGTATCATCTTTATCAAGTAAACGGTCATATTCTTGTTTGGCAGAGACAGGGTTGTCTCTTAAAGATTGCATTTTGAATGTTGTTTCTGACCATGAACGGTGTAATGAAATTAGCTCTTCCCCGAATATAGTTTCATTATTTTTAATTATTCTTATTTGGCCATCATGATTTAGCGTGCCTATATCATGAATGTGATTATTCAGAGACTCGGTATCTTTAAATACATCATAAACATGCTCTAGATCACCTGCACGGATTTGGATGACGGCCCCTAATTCTTCGTTGAACAGTGTTGAAATTGTGTCGCCCGAAATACCGATGCTTAAAAAATCAAGATTAAGATCGATACCTGACCGCGCCGAGAATGCCATCTCACAAAGGCTGGTAAACAATCCACCATCAGATCGGTCGTGATAGGCCAGTATTAGCCCCATTTCATTCAGTAACTGAATCGATCTGAAAAATATTTTCAGATCATGCACACTTTCAATATCGGGAGTGTTGCCAGAGATTTCCTGGTAAACCTGCGTCAAACAAGAACCGCCTAATCGATTCTTTCCAAGACCCATATCTATCAATAATAATCGTGTTTCACCTTGATCCGTTTTAAGTTCTGGCGTGAGTGATTGACGAACATCAACGACCGGTGCAAATGCAGTGACCGTTAATGAAAGTGGTGAAGTCACCTGTTGTTGTAAATTAGTGCCGGAATCTTGGTCAGTCCACACGGTATTCATCGATAGAGAATCTTTACCCACTGGGATACAAATGCCAAGGTTTTGGCAGAGTTCGCTCACCGCTTGTACAGTGTTGAATAGTTTTGAGTCTTCATCACCTTGTCCACAGGCCGCCATCCAGTTCGCTGATAAAACAATATTTTCTAACTCAAGAATTCTTGCGGAAGCGATATTAGTAATCGCTTCACCAATAGCGATACGCCCGGAAGCTGGGGCATTGATTAATGCAATGGGTGCCCGTTCACCAATTGCCATTGCCTCTCCCGTATAAGCATCAAACGAGCTGGATGTAATGGCACAATCCGCGACAGGTGTTTGCCAGGGTCCAACCATTTGATCACGGGTGACCAGACCAGAGATAGAACGATCACCGATAGTAATGAGAAAATGTTTATCTGCAACAGTAGGCAAATGCAATATTCGATGTATCGTTTCTTTTAGATCCAGTTTCTCAGTTTTGAATTCTTTATAGGTCTGTGTTTGTGTTTGCACGTCTCTGTTGTTGAGAGGCAGCTTGCCTAATAATACTGACAATGGTAAATCGACTGCTTTGTTTTGAAACAGTTCGTCATTCAAAGTCAGTTGTTGTTCCTTGGTTGCTTCGCCAAGAATAGCAAACGGTGCACGCTCACGTTTACAAAAGCGGTTGAAAAGTTCGATAGACTCTGGAGCAATGGCAAGAACGTATCTTTCTTGTGATTCATTACACCAGACGGCCATGGGTGACATGCCGGGTTCATCATTTGGAATCATACGTAATTCAAACGTTGCTCCCCGGTAACTATCATTGACTAATTCCGGAAGTGCATTTGACAAGCCCCCGGCACCGACATCGTGTATCGAGACGATAGGATTTTTTTCTTTCAATGCCCAGCAGGCATCTATGACTTCCTGACAGCGACGTTCCATCTCAGGGTTGTCTCTTTGCACAGATGCAAAATCAAGATTCTCTTCACTCTCTCCCGATGCCATTGATGATGCAGCACCGCCGCCCAGACCGATAAGCATGGCGGGTCCACCGAGGACAATAATTTTTGCACCGACCGGAATACTGCCTTTTTCAACATGGACATCGCGTATCATGCCGTAACCACCAGCAAGCATGATGGGTTTATGGTAGCCACGAATAACAGAACTATCCTTTTCTTTTTGTTCATAGCTGCGGAAGTAGCCAGCCAGGGCCGGGCGACCAAATTCGTTATTAAAAGAGGCTGCGCCTATAGGACCTTCCAGCATGATATCCAAAGCAGAGACGATGCGATTCGGTTTGCCATAATCAACTTCCCAAGGCTGATGAAAATCAGGGATCTTAAGATTGGATACGGAAAACCCGGCCAAGCCCGCCTTTGGTTTTGCTCCGCGACCAGTTGCAGCTTCGTCTCTGATTTCGCCACCAGAACCTGTTGCTGCTCCTGCATAAGGTGAGATTGCAGTGGGATGGTTATGGGTTTCTACCTTCATCAAGATATGGACGTCTTCTTCATGAACTTGATATTGATGTGATTCTGGTTCAGCAAAGAATCTGGACGCTGAATAGCCGGTAGTCACAGCAGAATTATCACTGTAAGCAGACAATACCTTGCCAGGATTTTTCTTGTGAGTTTGTCGAATCATGTCAAACAGCGTGTTGGACTTTTTCTCGCCATCAATTGTCCAGTTAGAATTAAATATTTTGTGGCGACAGTGTTCAGAATTGGCCTGGGCAAACATCATGAGTTCGACATCGGTAGGATTGCGACCGATGTCTTTATAGCTATCGAGTAAGTAGTCAATTTCTGACGCTGAAAGTGCCAGCCCCATTTCAGTATTAGCCAGTTCCAAAGCTTTTTTGCCTGCTGCCAATAATTCAATCATTTTAAGAGGAGCAGCATCTGATGATTGAAACAGGACAGTTGCCTGATTGAAATCCTCCATAACGGTTTCGGTCATCCGGTCATGAAGTAGGGGTTTGATCAGGTCGGTATCTGTTTGGCTAATCTCGGAGACACCTGCAACAGTCCAGCTAATTCCTCTTTCTATTCGTAAGATATTGTCCATGCCACAGTTATGAAGAATGTCAGTGGCTTTACTCGACCAGGGCGAAATAGTGCCGGGTCTTGGTGTTGTCAAAATTAATGAGGCATTGTTTTGATTATTCTGGTTTTCGTTTTCTTGCCCAGACAACCCTAGAATAATATTCAGTTGCTTGATTTCATTTTTATCAAGTTTGTTTTGAGAATGAATAAAGTGGATAAACTGACAGTCCAGCTTCTGGATATCAGGAGCCTTCTGTTGTAACGCAGTAAGTAATTTACTGATTCTAAATTCGGAAAGCGCGGTCTTGCCGCGAAGAATATGCATCTAGTTATATAATGCTTAAAAAGTAATTAAATAAGAAGTTTAATTTAGTATGATTGATGAGGGTTATTTTATTTCATCTACTTTAATCAATACACTACGGAATTCCTGTCCTCGTAAACTGGAGGATGTAAGGTTTTGTTGCGATTCATGATTAAAGCTTTGAGCAATACCCCCTAGATCCATCCACTGACCTATTCTACCTGTGACAGTGGTTTCTAGACCCTGAACATTCGCCGCGGGATGACCGCCAGCTTGTACACTGGATAAATCAGTGGCGGCAAGAAGTGTCACTTGATCTCCATTGAGCCTCGGTAAAACATAAAAACCTGAACGAACTTCGTGGTAATCAATTGATTGATTTACGACAACGCCTTGCTCAGTGATATAAGCTGAAGACGTATCGACTGGAATAGACAGACCTTGACTAATAAATGCTGGACGACCTTCAAGTGCCTGAACTTTAAATGTATTTCTATCATCAGAGCGAGATGTACTATTTAGTGTTCGATATCTTATATTCGATTTTTCATCACCTGCCGTTACAGATAAACCTTCATTGGAATGATCATGGCCAGTATTGATTTGCACGTTATCAGAGGTATATTTTCCAGTCAGAGAATCTTCACGGAGATGGCTACTGCCATCAATATTTTGTTTGACGGTGATCATTAATCTTCTAGGTGCGTGATCGATGCTGTTGAGGATTAGTTTGATTTCAGCGAGATTTTCAGGTGTTGTTTTAACAATCAGTTGATTATTCATTCCTGTAACCGTTCCTCCCGGGGCGACCAGTGGTCGAATAATATGTATGACATCATCAACCATGCGGTTTTGAAGATGAATCATTTCCAACTGCATGTTAGCAGCCAGTGCAATTTGTGGCAGAAATAACAAAATCGAAATAATGAGATTGTGAAATCGAATATTCATGTTTGTTTTTTCACAAAATCATTTTCCTGAAATTCGGGTCTGGGGTTGCCAATTCCCACATGTCTGTAAACTTTCTGAGTAAGTGTGCTGAGTGACGACGATCTTTAAAGTTTGATGAGCATTCATAGCGCTCGCCATTCTGCCTGTGAATATAACCCATTGCATCGGCCACTATCAGGCATTCGTTATAATCATTGAATGAATAATGTGCTTTTCGCAACTCGATTGAAGAGCTTAGTTTACCAGCGATTTCAAGAAGTCGATGTCCACGTTTAACGATGGCTTCTGCTTCGAAAACGATTATTTGAATCTGTGATCTTCTATGACGAAGTGCGAGGTATTTTACTGCATCAGCAAACTCGGCGGTATCAAAGACAATAGGATCCAGAGTCCTGCTGATGATCTGCAAACTCTTTTGACATTGGTTTGCCATATGATTAGCGATTTGTATATTGTCCGCGCGTGTTTCAAGCTGTAATAATTTGTTGGTCTCTCCAAGTCTGTAGTCTTCAATATCATGCATTTTTAATACTCTTTAAATTTTTCCTGCTTATTTCGATGAAAAAGATTTAGCTTGCTCTGAGGCATTGCCTATATAAGTCGCTGGCGTTAAATTCAGCAACCGTTTTTTATCTGCATCTGGAATTTCCAGCGAATTAATTAAGTTGTGTAGTATTTCTGCATTGATAGATTGACCACGTGTGAGGTCTTTTAGTTTCTCGTAAGGTTTTTCTATCCCGTATCGACGCATCACAGTCTGGACTGGTTCAGCCAAGACCTCCCAAGCGTTATCCAAGTCTTTGGCAAGGACCTCCGGGTTTATTTCAAGTTTGGATATGCCTTTCAAACAGGATTTATAGGCAATTAAGGCATAGGCGATGCCAGTGCCATTATTACGGATGGTTGTTGAGTCAGTTAAATCTCTTTGCCAGCGCGAAATCGGTAGTTTTTCAGCCAAGCTTGTTAGAATACTATTTGATAGTCCAAGATTCCCTTCTGCATTTTCAAAGTCTATAGGATTCACTTTATGCGGCATGGTAGAAGAACCGATTTCTCCAGCAACAGTGCTTTGTTTGAAATAAGCAAGAGAGATGTAACCCCAGATGTCACGGCAAAAGTCGATAAGGATGGTGTTGGATCGGCTCAGCACATGAAAATATTCAGCCATATAATCGTGAGACTCAATTTGAGTGGTATGAGGATTCCACTCGAGGCCAAGATTTTCCACAAAGGTCTTTGACAACGTGGGCCAGTCCACATCAGGGTATGCTGATAAATGTGCATTGAAATTACCCACTGCACCATTGAACTTGCCCATGAATTTGATTTTATCAAGTTGTGATAATTGGCGATTGAGGCGATGTGCAAAAACACCCATTTCCTTTCCCAAAGTTGTGGGTGATGCGGTTTGTCCATGGGTTCTTGCCAACATAGGTTGGTCTGCATACTCTACAGTAATATCTGTGATTGCATTAACAACATAGACAAGTGCTGGCCGTAAGACCTGCTCGTGACTTTCCTTAAGCATCAGGGCATGGCTAAGATTATTAATGTCTTCAGACGTACAGGCAAAATGGATAAACTCAGAAACTTTTTCTAGTGCTTTATTTCCTGTTATTTTTTCTTTGATAAAGTACTCGACTGCTTTGACATCATGGTTGGTGGTACTTTCAATATCCTTGATGCGTAAGGCATCCTTTTCAGAAAAATTATCAGTGATGTCATTTAATAAGGCATTTGCTTCATCTGTAAGTGTAGGCACTTCCTCAATGTTATTTTGAGCTGCAAGCGTCTGCAACCATCGAATCTCAACCAGAACACGAAATCGCATCAGACCAAATTCGCTGAATATGGGTCTTAGCTCGGCAGTTTTATCGCCGTAGCGACCATCTAGTGGTGAAATAGCGGTCAGTGCTGTCAAATTCATTGATAAGCTTCCTATTAGGGCCAACAGGCAAATGAGTATTGGACGGTTATTCTAAACTTTTTTTTGTTGTTTATGGGCACGGATTTGCTTGCATATCATGAATATTTTCAATTTCGCGTAAGACATCTTTCGGGAGTTTGACATTCATGCTCGCGATGTTTGATTTTAGTTGCGTCATATTTGTCGCGCCAATAATATTACTGGTCAGAAACGGCCGTGTGTTGACGAATGCTAAAGCCATTTGCGCAGGATCCAGGCCACTTGCAATTGCAAGATTGACATAAGCCTCTGTACAAGCAACACCATTTTCATTGCTGTAACGAGATAAGCGTTTAAATAAAGTGATTCGTGCACCTTCAGGCCTGGCGCGGTTGAGATATTTCCCACTTAATACGCCAAATGCCATCGGTGAATACGCTAATAGGCCTACATCTTCACGATGTGAAAATTCCGACAGGCCAACTTCGAAAGTTCTGTTTAATAAATTATATGGATTCTGAATTGAAACAATTCGAGGAAATTGTTTTTGATCTGAGATGCGTAAGTATTCAGATGTGCCCCAAGCCGTTTCATTGGAGATACCAATATGCCGTATTTTGCCAGCTTGTACCAAATCATTTAGTACCTCGAGTGTTTCTTCAATCGGCACACCATCCTTTTCAGGGGCGTGGTAGTAGCCCAGTTTGCCAAAATAATTGGTGTCGCGTTCTGGCCAATGTAGTTGATAGAGGTCAAGGTAATCGGTTTGTAATCTTTTTAAACTGGTGTTTAAAGCTGCTTCAATATTAATTCTGTCCAGTTTAGCATTACCATTCCTCAGGTAAGGTAACCAATCTGTTGCAGATGCGCATACTTTTGATGCGATGATTAATTTGTCGCGATCTTTTCGTTTATTTAGCCAGTTACCAATATAGGTCTCCGTTCTGCCCTGAGTCTCTGCTCTCGGATCGACAGGATACAGTTCTGCGGTATCAATAAAGTTAATTCCCGTATCAACGGCATAATCTAGCTGTTCGTGGGCTTCAGATTCGGTGTTTTGTTCGCCCCAGGTCATAGTGCCGAGGCATGTCAAGCTTACTTCAATATCAGTTCGACCAAGTCGTTTATATTTCATTTAAGGTATCCACACACAACAGACAAAAGATAGCGCATATGATACCTTAAAACGCATGGAAAAATTGACACTAACAAAACCGGACGATATGCATTTGCATCTACGAGAGGGTGCAGAGATGCGTGATGTATTAGCTGATTCTGCCCGGCAGTTTTCAAGAGCGATTGTTATGCCTAATCTCAAGTCCCCCGTAGTCACAACCTTGCAGGCACTGGAATATAGGCGGAATATTATTGAAAATTTGCCTGAAGATATGAAGGGAGAGAATAATTTTGAACCGTTAATGACACTTTATCTGACTGAAAAAATGTCCGTGGAGGAAATCAGTCAGGCTAAACAGAGTGGCTATATTCATGCTGTGAAATATTATCCCGCTGGCGCAACCACAAATTCTGAAAGTGGGGTCACTGCCATGGAGAAAGTGACTCTCGTATTAGAAGCCATGGCCGAACACAATTTTCCTTTGTTGGTGCATGGTGAAGTCACAAATCCAGAGGTCGATATTTTTGATCGGGAGGCAATTTTTATCGAACGAGTATTATCCCCACTGATGGAAAAAATTCCTGATTTGCGCGTTGTCTTTGAACATATCACGACCAAAGATGCCGTTGATTTTGTTAGGGAAGGTTCTGATAGATTAGCTGCAACGATCACACCACAACATCTTTTATTAAATCGTAATGCATTATTTGTTGGTGGTATACGTCCGCATAATTATTGTCTGCCAGTGTTAAAGGCGGAAGAACATAGACGCGCCGTAGTCGATGCTGCAATTAGCGGCAATCCAAAGTTTTTCCTAGGCACAGACAGTGCGCCACATGCAAAACAGTCTAAAGAATCTGCTTGTGGCTGCGCAGGGATTTATTCTGCGCATAATGCGATGGAGCTTTATGCCGAGGTTTTTGAAAAAGCAGATAGTCTGGATAAGCTTGAAGGCTTTGCCAGCCATTATGGTGCAGACTTTTATGGACTGCCAAGAAATAAAAGCACAATTACCATGGAAAAGAAAACCTGGCAGATTCCTGAATCACTACCTTTGGGAGACTCGAAAATCATACCATTTCGTGCAGGAGAACATTGTCAATGGAAGATGACGTAATCGTAAGCCAAAAACAAAATGGCGAAGGAAAATACAACAAGGGAAAAACCGATCAGACACAAGCTAGCCAAATGGAAGTGAGCGAGAAACAAAAAGAAATTGTCTCAGGTCGATTTCGAGGTTATTACCCGGTGGCTATTGATGTTGAGACCGGCGGATTTAATTCGACGACCGATGCATTATTGGAAGTGGCGGCGGTCACTTTCACCGTTGAAGAAAATGGTATCTGGATAATGGATGAATGTATCTCACGACATGTGGAACCATTTGAAGGTGCTAATCTGGATCCGGCGGCATTGGAATTTACTGGAATAAACCCTGAACATCCTTTTCGTAAGCAAATTGCTGTTTCTGAAAAAGAGGCGCTACAGGATATTTTCAAGGTAGTACGTCAACGGATGAAAGACTATGGTTGTAAACGAGCCATTCTTGTCGGTCATAATCCTTCGTTCGATTTGGCATTTATTAACGCTGCGGTCGAACGATCGGGCATCAAGCGAAATCCGTTTCATCCATTTGGTACATTTGATACAGCAACTTTAGCTGGTCTTGTCTATGGCCAAACCGTGTTGTCTCGTGCTGCCATTGCTGCGGGTATCCAATGGGATCAAGATCAGGCACACTCAGCACGATATGACACAGAGAGAACAGCAGAATTATTTTGTACCATTGTAAATATCTGGGGAAAACATGGGGCAATCTGATAAAATGGAGGTGCCTCTTGGCAGGTGGTCATCATAAAGTTAGATATACCACATAAGTAATATATCCAAAATAAGTATCAATTAGAGAATTAATTTATGTTGCAAGACGAAAGTACACTGGATTCTGAAATGCTGTACGAGCTTCATCTTTTTCAGGGACTGGATATCTCGACTGCGAAAGCGTTCTTGAATCATGCAGAGCACCATTTGCTACCTAAAGGCGAAATACTGCTATCGCCACGTACTAATAATGGTGATCTATACGTTGTCTTAAGTGGCTTGTTGTCAGTGCATCTCGACTCCCCTAATTCTGATTTGATTGCAACCATCAATGTGGGTGAATGTGCAGGGGAAATGTCACTGTTTGATCAGGGCACACCTTCAGCCTATGTGGTCGCAGCAGACGATTCTAGAATATTAAAAATGAGCGGCAATATGGTCTGGGATATGATCGATAATTGTGAAGGTTTTGCTAAAAACTTCCTGCATTTAACGTCAAGTCGCATGCGTACAAGCAATCGCACCATGTCAAACAGTCGCAGGATCCAGCAGCATTATGAAAGTAGAGCCAATATTGATTCGTTGACCCGCTTACATAATCGCCGGTGGATTGATCAAAATCTTCCACAAGCATTCGAAACTTGTGTCGCTGATAAAATACCCTTATGTCTGATGATTATCGATATAGACCACTTCAAAAAATATAATGATGACAATGGTCATCTGGCAGGAGACGTATGCTTAAAGGCAGTTGCTGAGGCCATAAGAATCAGTATTCGTCCAAGCGATTTGCTCGGTAGATTTGGTGGTGAAGAATTTGTCATACTGTTGCCTGATACAATGCTTGCTTCTTGTGAAAGTATCGCAAAAAGAATTAAAGATGAGGTTGAGAATGCAGAAGTTACAGGGCATAAACTTGAAATTCTCCCATCCGTGACGATTTCAATCGGTGCCTCTGAAAATAAAGCAGATACGTTCTATGAAGATATATTCAAGTCTGCTGATAAAGCACTTTACAGGGCGAAAGATAGTGGTAGAAATTGTATTTGTTATGAGGAATGACTACGCTTGAATATTGATAGAAAATAGTTCTGTTTGCTTATGCTAGTCTTTACTGCAGTTTTTATACCAACCTTCTGATTATTTAAAACGTATATGAGAACAATCTACTTCGGTGATTTTCGCGTTTATGTCATCGAACACATCAAAGCGATTGAGTCACAAAATCACGAGTATCAATCTACAGAATGGTTTCTCTTAAGGTATCTCAGCAGACTGGAAAAAAGATTGAACCCACCGACCACACCAGGCAAGGTGGAAGGAAGTATGCGCGGATTGGTTCGGTTTTATGTAGATATGATTGATGAAGATTCTGAGCTGGGAGATCGATGTAAGAAAATTTATACTAAATACAGGGAAACACTACGTTATAGTCAAGAAAATTAACCCAGAAAATTTAGCCAGGAAAATTAACGAGTAGAAATCTGCTGCGCCTTTTCTTCCAGGTTGTTAATAGTAGCTTCTGCAATATCAAGCATTTTCTTTTTCATCTGATAAGGTCCAAAGACAGGCGGGATGAAAAAGTCAGGGCTTATCTCGGTATCAAATATTATTTGTGTGACAGGGGACATTCTGTTTGAATCTTTTTCATCAATTTTCCAACGCCCCCATCCTGATTTAAAATCACTCATTCCCGGGATGAATCGACTAAATAGAGTATTATTATTAACAGGAAGGAAGATCTGGGGATGTCTGATGTTGTAGCAGATAAAAAAAACACATATTTCGCTAAGCATATTTACACTTGTTCGCTCATCATCTGATATATTTACTATCTTGCTTTCTTTTAAATAAGGATTGATAGAAGTGAGCTTTTCGTAGTCCGTCATGATGCTTTTAATAGTTTCGGCATCTGCATTTACAGTCATAATTATCGACAGGGTATACATGCCTTTTTTATGACTAACCTCAACGAAATTTACTTCTGCGCATATGGTAGTGCCGGGTCGCAGACATAGAGCTACTAATGCTATTCTAAATAAAAGTTTAATCACACATTAAAAGTCCGTTGCGTTGATTGCAAAATAGTTCTCAAATAATCGGGCATCATCAAAGTGGCGTCGTCCGACAAATGCTGTTGCATGATGACCCCATTGCCGCATGGCTCCGGGGCTCGGAATACCCATAGGCCAGAACAAGAAACGCTCGTTACGTTGGCTACTTTTGATTAATCCATCTTGTCCAAACAAACTCTGAAAACTGCCGTCAGGTAATTTTAATGATCGCAGTTCTCTATTATTGCTCAATTTATAATTCATAATCTTGCTTGGTTCCGGTGCATTGAAATAAACACGTTCAATATAATGGGTTCTATGCGCAATACGTAGGACAGGCCTGTGCCTTAAATGGGAATTTATTGATGGGTGCAGAATATGCTGAGGAATAAAAATTGGTTCATTGATAGTTTGAGGTTGTTGTAATACCGTTGCGCTCTGCGTTGGAAACACAAGATGGTAACATCCGCAATTATGGATAGTGTCATATAGCCAGGGCTTGCCGTTTGGCAGCAATGTGACTCGCCAGGTAATACCGTCTAGATGACCACCTAGCAGATCAAACTTTGATGTCTTCGGTCGGGAAGGAAACCATATCGTATAGTTCAGTTGTAATAAAATATTTTCGGCGACGCGTGTATAGGAAAAATGTTGATATGCCTTTGGCAAATGAATGTTAATGCTTGCTTGTCTATCAGAATCCAATTCTACATTCCCAATTCGGTCATCGTCCGAAACAACATCTATCTCGAAAATTGGTGCGAAACCAGCAAATAAAATTTTGGTATCTTCATCCTTGGGCTGAGGAATTCGTAATGGGTTAATTGACGAATCACTGATGATTTGAGAAACCTCTGATGAAGTAAGTTGTGTCGATTCAATCGGCTTGTACTGAACCAGTCTACCCGACACGGGTAAATTTCCGAGGGGTAATTCATACGTTCGCCTGGTTTTATTATGCCAACGATCTATTCCGGTTCGAAATAACAGTGCACTGATAGGATAAAGCCCAAACAGTCGTTGCCACGATCTATATTCATCCGGGATGGTCGCACTTAATTTTAATTTTTCTTGTTCATCGCTATCATTAAGCTTGTTTGCTATCAGAAGTTCAGCACAATATTGCAACGCGCCTTCGAGTCTTGTTTCGGAATTATTAATTTGTGCATAGTTAAACTGATCGGCCAACTTAATAAGTTCATTCTTTTCTATTTGAGGGAGATTACTAAGTTCAATGCGCCATCCCTCCATGTTCAGTGTCAGAAGATGTTCAACCCAAGCGTCGAAGGCTTGGTCATTTAACCTTTCATCACGGAAATCTGAGAAAAAGCGATTTGTTCGTAGATAGGGATAGCCAGGTATTCGCCTGGCCTCGACATCAATTACATTTGCATTTTTTATACTCGCTTCAGTGGCAGATATAAAAGATGAGCAAGTTTGGGTTTCCTTATCATGGGTATTGGATCGATTCTGATCTTGTGTAATGGGTTGTTGTAAAGATGTGCACGCAGCAAGAGCGAGACTTAGAAATAGAATTGATGATAATTTAAGTTTCATCAAAAGACCTTATAGGACGTGAGCGCGCGGACTACTTCTAGATAAAATAATTTATACAGTTAAATATAAACGAAAAAATAAAACAAACCTGGTTCTCTTTTTCTTACTTCTGTCATTGGCTTAAGATTCTGGAATCTTTCCGTGGCTAATTTTTTCTTGCCAATCACTTGTTTTTCTTAATACGAGATTTTCATCAATGCTTGTTAATTGTCGATTTCTCAGAAGTTGTTTGCCTGCAACCCAAACGTCGCTAACCTGGTTGCGGCTGGCTGCGTAGATGAGATGCGAGACGGGATCATAAAGTGGTTGTGATTCGATAGTGTTGAGATCAATGGCGATTACATCAGCGGCCTTGCCTTTTGTTAAAGATCCTGTGATGTGATCGATGCCTAGTGCTTTGGCTCCATTTATTGTTGCCATCTCCAGAACTTGATGTGCGGGCAATGCACTACTATTGCTAGTGCTGCCTTTTGCAAGCAGGGCAGCCGTACGCATTTCACCGAACATATCCAGATCATTATTACTGGCAGCACCATCAGTGCCCAATGCGACGTTGATGCCCTGTTGTAGTAATTCACTGACTGGACAAAAGCCACTGGCCAGTTTTAAATTGGATTCTGGGCAGTGTACGACATGCACGCCTTGTGCACTGAGTAATGCAATTTCTTCTTCGATGAGTTGTGTCATATGTACTGCCGTTAAACGCGGGCTGAGTAAGCCGAGTTCATGCAGCCTTTGAATGGAACGTTTGCCAAATTGCTCTTCACTTTGCTTAACTTCATCTGCTGTTTCATGAACATGCATATGAATAGGGATGTCGAGTTCTTCAGCCAATATATTGATACGTTGTAACGGCTCATCTGAAACAGTGTAGGGTGCATGTGGTGCAAAGGCTGTGTGGATATGAGAGTTATGTCGATATTTGTCGTGAACTTGTTCACCCTTAACGAGATATTCATCGGCATCTTTTGCCCATGCTGTGGGAAAGTCGATGAGGATTAAACCGATCACGGCACGAATGCCTGTTTCTACGGCAACTTCCGCAGCTTGATCTGGAAAGAAGTACATATCATTAAAACAAGTAGTGCCGCCGCGAATCATTTCTGCGATGGCATGCCGGGTTCCATCATTGACAAACTCTGGACTGATCCATTCTTGCTCGGCGGGCCAGATATGTTCGTTAAGCCATTCCATTAAAGGTAGATCATCTGCTAGCCCGCGGAAAAGGTTCATGGCCGCATGCGTATGGCAATTAATCAGTCCTGGCATTACTGCATGCTTATCAAGATCATGTACTTTTAGAGCAGAATATTTATGCTGAGCTTTTTCAGTCGGCAAAATAGCCAGTATCTTGCCATCGTTGATAGCAATTGAGTGATGTTCCAGTATATTATTTTCGGACTTGTTATTAGCCGGATCGACTGGAATAACCCATTGAGCATTGATCAGCGTATCGATATTCATCCTGTTATCATAGCCTGCTATTGATTAATCTTATTCGTGAACAGTGATTGTACGAAAAAAAACTTGAAAGGGAGACTTTAATTGTCGTCGAAAGAGTTGTCAGATTATCTCAGTACAGGAAAACGAGGCGTGTTATGTCCGGTAGAATGGTCATCAGATGGGATAGATCTTATTGATCAGCGTGTATTGCCACACGAATTTAAGATCAATCACTACATAGACGTCCGCACGCTGTCTGAGGCGATTACCGATATGGTCGTTCGAGGCGCCCCTGCGATTGGTATTACGGCAGCTTATGGAGTCGTGCTCGCAGCCAGAGAGGCGTATGTTAGTTCACCGGATAAATGGCGAGAACTGATTGAGGATAATCTCACCTTACTGATGCGAAGTAGACCTACTGCAGTCAATCTGCAATGGGCAATTGAAAGAATGAGAGGCTTATTTAAGTCGATTGATGGCAACCCGGAATCTGCTTTATTGGCCGAAGCAAGATCCATTCATGATGAAGATATTGCGGCAAATATTCATATGGGTGTTCTGGGGGCAGGATTAATCGAAGATGAATGTCAGGTTTTAACTCATTGCAACGCAGGTGCATTGGCAACCGGTGGTTATGGAACCGCCCTGGGTGTTATCAGAACCGCACATAAACAAGGCAAGCTATCTGCCGTCTATGCTTGTGAAACACGTCCCTGGTTACAGGGGTCGAGATTGACTGCATGGGAATTACAACAAGACAATATCCCGACCACGCTTATTGCAGATAGTGCCGCCTGCTATCTGTACAGTCAGGGTGGCGTGAAGTGGGTTATTGTCGGTGCCGACAGGATTGCGGCAAATGGCGATGTTTGTAATAAAATTGGTACCTATACACACGCAGTCACGGCAAGATATCATGGTGTTCGAGTCATGGTCGTCGCGCCCACATCAACATTCGATCTCAGTGCTAAAAGTGGTCAAGAAATTCCTATTGAACAGAGAGAAAAAGAAGAAATTTTAAATTTTTCAGGCGTTAAAATTGCACCAGAGAATGTTTCAGCATGGAATCCTGGCTTTGATGTGACGCCGGCAGATTTGATCGATTATATCGTCACTGAAAAAGGCATTATTGAAGCCCCCGATTCCTATAATGTGAAGTCGCTATTTGATTGAAAATAATCTGTTTTTACATCACTTTTCTCTACAGAGAATTGGCTTGATGTGGTAAAATTTCGCCCTTTGTGAATAAGGGAAATAGAGGGTAGATTAATTCTTAATTGAGCCCTGAATTTGTATGACTGAAAGTGAAATAGCGCGTTCCGTAAACCCCGTTAATATCGAAGACGAAATGAAGCAATCCTATATGGATTATGCTATGAGCGTCATCGTGGGAAGAGCCTTGCCAGATGTCCGTGATGGTCTGAAACCTGTACACCGTCGTGTTTTATATGCGATGAATGTAATGGGCAATGACTGGAACAAAGCCTACAAAAAGTCAGCCCGTATCGTTGGTGATGTAATCGGTAAATATCATCCTCATGGGGACACTGCGGTGTATGACACCATGGTGCGAATGGCACAACCGTTCTCATTACGATATGTGTTGGTCGATGGCCAGGGAAATTTTGGTTCAGTGGATGGTGATTCTCCCGCTGCGATGCGTTACACAGAAGTACGCATGACACGTATTGCGCATGAATTACTGGAAGATCTGGATAAGGAAACGGTCGATTTCATCCCGAATTACGACGGTTCGGAACATGAGCCCACGGTTTTACCTGCACGCATTCCTAATCTGTTGATCAACGGTTCCAGTGGTATTGCGGTGGGTATGGCAACCAATATTCCACCACACAATTTGACGGAAGTAATTGGTGCCACAATCGCACTAATGGACAATGGTGAAATGACCATTGCGGAGCTTATGCAGTTTATTCCAGGTCCAGATTTCCCGACGGCAGGATTTATCAATGGCTCTAGAGGAATTCGTGAGGCCTATGAAACAGGTCGTGGAAAAATTTACATGCGTGCACGCGTTCATGTTGAAACTGATGAAGCTAAAGGAGCCAATAGTATTATCGTCACTGAATTACCATATCAGGTAAACAAAGCTCGGTTGATGGAAAAAATTGCCGAACTGGTGAAGGATAAAAAAATTAGTGGCATTAAAGAATTGCGTGATGAATCCGATAAAGATGGTATGCGTATGGTTATCGACCTGCGTAAAGGTGAAGTACCTGAAGTACTTATAAATAATCTTTATCAACAAACGCAGATGCAGAACGTGTTTGGTATCAATATCGTCGCACTGAAGGATGGACAGCCACGGACGTTGAATCTGAAACAGTTACTCGTCGCATTTATCCGTCATCGTCGAGAGATAGTGACTCGCCGTACACGTTATGATTTGCGTAAATCAAGAGCACGTGCACATATATTAGAAGGCCTAGCAGTTTCACTGGCGAACATCGATCCCATTATTGCCTTAATCAAGGCCTCTCCTACACCTGCGGAGGCGAAAGAGGCGTTATTAAAACCTGTATGGGAATCGGGGATTGTGCTGAAAATGCTAGAGCGAGCAGATTCAGATGCCTCACGGCCGCTAGATTTGGCTGATGGCTTTGGTCTTGTCGATGGTGGATATCGATTATCTGAAATTCAGGCACAAGCTATTCTCGATCTTAAATTACAAAGATTGACTGGATTAGAACAGGAAAAAATCGTCAAGGAATACGGTGAGATTCTTGAGACCATTATCGACTTGTTAGATATTTTGTCTAGACCAGAAAGACTCATGCAGGTCATCAAGGAAGAACTGGAAGATATTCGAGACCGGTATGGAGATGAACGCCGCACTGAAATCCTTGAAGATCAGCTTGATTTAAGTATGGAAGATCTGATTACAGAAGAAGATGTAGTGGTGACACTTTCGCATGCGGGTTATGCAAAATCCCAACCGATTGACACCTATCGCTCACAACGTCGTGGTGGCAAAGGTAAGTCAGCAACGAATATGAAAGATGAAGATTTCATTGATAAATTATTTGTTGCCAGCACTCACGATACGCTATTGTGCTTTTCCAGTAAGGGTAAACTCTATTGGTTAAAGGTCTATCAATTACCTCAAGCCAGTCGCGTCGCTCGAGGCAAGCCGATTGTTAATTTATTGCAGCTGGAAGAAGGCGAACGCATCAATGCTGTCCTGCCTATTCGCGAATTTGTTGAAAATAAATTTATTTTTATGGCAACAGCAGATGGAACTGTCAAGAAATGTCAGTTGACAGATTTTGCTCGGCCACGCCCCAGTGGCCTAAGGGCAATTGAGTTAGTTGATGGTAATCAATTGATCGGTGTTGAAGTTACCAACGGTGATCACGACATTATGTTATTCAGTAATGCCGGTAAAGCCGTACGTTTTAATGAAACCGCAGTGAGAGCGATGGGTCGAACCGCGCGAGGTGTTCGTGGTATTCGACTCGCTGAGGGTCAGAGGGTCAATTCATTAATCATCGTTGAGTCAGATGAAAGCTCTGTATTGACGGTGACAGAAAATGGTTTTGGTAAGCGCACGGCAATCACAGATTATGCGGTCAAAGGACGAGGGGGTTTAGGTGTAATCTCCATACAAACAACGTCACGTAACGGTCAGGTGATCGGTGCTGTTGCTGTAGATGAGGATGATGAGATCATGCTTATCAGTGATAAGGGGACTTTAATTCGCACCCCTGTTGATGATGTATCAGTGTTAGGAAGAAATACACAGGGTGTAACCCTGGTTAAGTTGGGGGCAGAAGAACATCTGGTAAGTCTTGAACGTATCCTTGAATATAAAGATCCGGAAGGGTCACCAATGAGTGAAGTGACAACAGAAGAAGATTCTATAAAAGAAGAAAATGAAACAGAAGACTAATACTTTAAAAGCTGTTGACTCCGAGGAGTCTTATGCGGGGCTCGTTTACAATTTTGGTGCAGGCCCTGCCATGTTGCCAAGAGAGGTAATGCAGCTAGCCCGAGCAGAATTTCTTGATTGGCATGGTTGTGGAATGTCGGTGATGGAAATGAGTCATCGAAGTGATGAGTTTATGTCTATTGCCGTGCAGACAGAAGCAGATTTCAGAGAGATATTAGCGATTCCTGACAATTACAAGCTGCTTTTTTTACAGGGCGGAGCAAGTGGTCAGTTTGCTATGGTGCCTTTAAATTTACTTGCTGGTAAAAATTCGGCTGACTATTTTCATACAGGCATCTGGTCTGGAAAGTCGATTGAAGAAGCGGAACGCTTTTGCAAAGTAAATATCATTGCCGATGAGGATGGACTGTTCAGAACAGTTCCAGCTTCTGATACATGGACATTAAACTCTGATGCTGCTTATGTTTATTACACAGATAATGAGACGATTAGTGGGGTTCAGTTTCCCGGCATACCAGACGTGGGTGATGTCCCGTTAGTGACAGATATGACATCAAATATATTATCAAAGCCTCTAGATGTATCGCAGTATGGTGTCATATTTGCGGGAGCACAAAAAAATATTGGTCCGTCAGGTTTAGTGGTTGTCATTGTTCGTGAAGATTTGCTCGGTTATGCGCCGAAACATATTCCGAGTATGTATGACTACGCCATCCAGGCGAAAAATGACTCGATGTACAATACGCCGCCGACCTATAGTTGGTATGTATCGGGGTTGGTAATGAAATGGATCAAAGAACAAGGAGGGTTGGAGGCCATGGAAAAAATGAGCCAGATTAAATCTGGTAAATTGTATCAAGCGATTGATGACTCCAGTTTTTACGACAATCCTATCAACCCAAAATTTCGTTCTAAAATGAACGTGCCCTTCACATTAATTGATGAGGCCCTTAATGAAAAGTTTATCACTGAAGCAAATGCTTACGGATTGGTTGCGTTATTAGGTCATCGAAGTGTCGGTGGTATGCGCGCCAGTATCTACAATGCAATGCCGGAGGAAGGTGTAGATGCCTTGATTACCTTCATGCAGGAATTTGAACGAGTTAATGGTTGATCCAAGCAATGGCTGATGACTTAACATTAGAGGATCTAAGAACGCGGATCGATGAAATTGACTCTAACTTATTAGAGTTGATTAGCGAGCGTGCGCGTATGGCAACAGAAGTCGCACGTGTCAAAAGTGAAGAGTCGGACGACGATTGCGGTTTTTATCGCCCAGAGCGTGAAGCACAAGTATTGAGAAAAATAATTGAGCGTAACCCGGGACCTTTATCTGAAGAGGAAATGGCTCGTTTATTTCGAGAGATTATGTCGGCCTGTTTGGCTTTGGAACAAACGTTAAATATCGCCTATCTGGGACCTGAAGGAACCTTCACACAAGCAGCAGCGTTAAAACATTTCGGTCACTCCGTTAAAACCACCGCAATGGGGACGATTGATCAGGTCTTTCGAGAAGTGGAATCCGGTGCTTGCCAGTACGGTGTTGTGCCCGTAGAAAATTCAATTGAAGGGGTAATTAATCACACGCTGGATATGTTGACAGGTTCCAACTTGATGATTTGCGGTGAAGTTGAATTACGGATTCACCACCATTTAATGAGTAAAGAAGATTCGATTGATAACATTACGCGAGTCTATTCGCATCAGCAGTCTTTGGCACAATGTCGCGCTTGGCTTGATGCTCATTTGCTAAAAGTAGAACGTATCGCTGTGAACAGTAATGCAGAGGCCGCGCGGATTGTTGCTGATGAAGCGAATGCGGCTGCGATAGCTAGCGAATCAGCGGCAGAATTTTATGAGCTATCTGTGTTGATGAAGAATATTGAAAATGAATCCGATAATACAACACGATTTCTGGTCTTGGGTCAGCACGAGACCTTGCCGAGTGATAATGACAAGACCTCGTTACTTTTTACGGCTCCAAATAACCCCGGGTCCTTGCAGGAGATGCTCGCCTGTTTTTCTGATAATGGCGTCAGCTTGACTCGTATTGAGTCTCGACCATCGCGCAAAGGCATGTGGGAATATGTCTTTTTTGTCGATATCGAAGGTCATGTACAGGAAGCTACAGTGGCACTAGCATTGGATAAGTTAAATGACCGTGCCTCTATGGTTAAGTTGTTAGGTTCTTATCCACGCGCTGTATTGTGACACCCTGGATCCAGGTTTAAAGAGCAGGTTGAAAGACAAATGTCGTGTGATTTGATCAATTTAGCAACGCCTGGCGTTGCTGGTTTGCACCCTTACCAGCCTGGGAAGTCTGTTGCAGAACTGGAACGCGAGCTCGGGATTAAAGATATTATCAAGCTGGCCTCAAATGAGAATCCACTCGGTTCTGGAGAGAAGGCCAAACAGGCTTTATTATCCACATCAGAGTTGTCGAGATATCCCGATGGTAACGGTCATGATCTTAAAATGTCGTTGTCAAAATTGCATGGCGTCAATCCAGATCAGATCACACTCGGTAATGGTTCAAATGAAATACTTGAACTGATCACAAGAGCGATTTCCGGGCCACAACATGAGATCATTTTCTCAGAACACGCTTTCGCCGTATATCCTCTGGTAACACAAGCGGTAGGTGCGAAAGCTGTAGTGGTTCCGGCACATGACTGGGGGCATGATACGGTCGCGATGAGAGCCGCAATCAATAAAAATTCACGCGTGATGTTTATCGCTAATCCAAATAATCCAACGGGGACATGGTTGGATAAACAAACATTAAGAGTACTACTCGAGTCGATTCCGGATTATATGGTAGTGGTTCTTGATGAAGCCTATTTCGAATATGTCGAAGAGGATGATTACCCCAATTGTGTTCAATGGGTAAATGAATTTCCTCAATTGTTAGTCACTCGAACCTTCTCAAAGGCGTATGGTCTTGCTGGTTTAAGGATTGGTTATGGAATTTCGCACAGAGATATTGCTGATTTAATGAACCGGGTAAGACAGCCTTTTAATGTCAATAGTCTGGCCTTGTCTGCCGCTGAAGCCGCCTTGACTGATCGTGAACATCTGCAGCAGAGTATTAGATTAAATCAGATCGGCATGGAGAAATTGACATCTGCTTTCGATGCAATGAATCTGCAATATATTCCATCAGTTGGGAATTTTATTTGTGTGGACATAAAACAATCTGGGCTATCCGGGATGGAAATATACAAAAGACTATTACATAAAGGTGTCATCGTACGGCCTATAGATAACTATGGTATGCCGAATTATTTACGTGTCACAATTGGTCTTGAAAAAGAGAATGAAAAATTTATCAATGCACTTGATAGCGTATTGACTGAAATTAAAGCAGAGTCATGCTCGTAAATAAGATAGCAATTATTGGTGTTGGTCTAATTGGTGGGTCACTCGCGTGCGCACTCAAGAAGATTAATGCCGTCGCAAGTGTTTCAGGTTACGGGCGTGATGAAAACAACCTGAAAAAAGCTGTATCTTTGGGAGTGATTGATACTTATAGTTTGAATATTGAAGAAGTTGTGAGTGATGCTGATATCGTTGTGTTGGCAACACCATTATCTACTGCTGATAAATTGTTTTCAGCCATGTCAGCGTCTCTCAAGGAGACGGTCATAGTTACCGATGTCGGTAGTGCTAAAAGTACGATTGTTAAATCCGCCAGAGAAAATCTGGGTGATTTGTTTGCACGTTTTGTCCCCGGGCATCCTATCGCAGGTAAAGAAGAAAGTGGTGTTGAAGCTGCATGCGCAGAATTATTTGAGGCACATCGCGTTATCCTTACCCCTGTTGCCGAGACTAATTCTGAGGCACTGAGTTTGATAACAGAAATGTGGAAATTAACCGGTGCTGATGTGGTCAATCTGGATGTTGAACGTCATGATGCGATTCTGGCAGCTACCAGTCATTTACCGCATATGCTTGCTTATGCATTGGTTGATTGTTTATCAGACATGAATGAAAGTGAACAGATCTTTGAATTTGCAGCCGGCGGTTTTGCAGATTTCACACGCATTGCCTCAAGTCATCCACGCATGTGGCATGACATCTGTTTTTCAAACCGTGAGCAACTTCTGCGCGCGGTGGATCAATTTGACCAACATCTGAATCAAATCAGAGAAGCTATCCAAAATGATGATAGTGATGCCTTATTAGATATATTTGAAAGAGCCAAGGCGTCAAGAGATAAATTCACTGATAAGCGAAAGAAGAGAAATGATTCGCCAGAATAATACACAAGAATAATGTATTTGAGTAATACATATGCATAATTCATGCGTTCACCTCTGTCCAGAATATGATTAATTACTCTATTACCCCCGGGGGAAAACTAACCGGCAGGTTTCGTGTGCCCGGGGATAAGTCCATCTCACATCGTGCACTAATGCTCTCCGCAATCGCACAAGGGCAAAGCCGACTCACAGGGTTTCTAGAAGGTGAAGATACATTGGCAACCATGGCTGCATTTCAGGCAATGGGTGTTGAAATCCTGCGCAGCTCAGAAAACGAAGTGATTGTCGAAGGCGTTGGCAAAGGCGGCCTTTTGACACCTGAGGCAGCACTGGATTTGGGTAACTCAGGCACATCAGTTCGCTTGCTCTCAGGTTTACTCGCGGGACTTGGCGTTGAATGTGAATTAAGGGGTGATCAGTCATTAATGTCTCGACCGATGCGCAGGATTGTTGATCCCTTACAAAAAATGCATGCGCAGATTACTTGTTCAGAGAAAGGCACATTACCAATACATATAAAAGGTGGCGTCGATTTAACTGCCATAGACTTTGAAATGCCAGTGGCCAGTGCGCAACTAAAATCCAGTTTGCTGTTAGCGGGCTTGAGTGCCAAAGGCCGGACTTGTATTCATGAGTCCATTGCAACGCGTGATCATACTGAGCGAATGTTGAGACAGTTCGGCTACCAAGTTGAGTCTTCAGGAAACACAATCTCCCTTGTAGGCGGCGGTGTGCTGCAAGGTACGTCTATCTCGATTCCTGCGGATATTTCTTCGGCTACTTTTTTTATAGTCGGGGCCTGCATTGCGGAGGGTTCGGATATTACCATTGAAAATGTCGGTATCAATCAAAATAGAGATGCTGTTATTCATATATTAAGAGAGATGGGTGCGTATATTACGTTATTGAATGAAAAAATTATCAGCGGAGAGCCTGTCGCTGATATTAATGTAAAGTCATCTGAATTACATGGAATAGATATTCCGGAATCAAGGGTGCCTGCCGCGATAGATGAATTTCCTGCCATTATGGTGGCTGCGGCCTTTGCAAAAGGTCAGACCAGACTCACAGGTGCAGAAGAATTACGTGTTAAGGAAAGTGACAGAATCACAGCAATGGTCCAAGGATTACAAACATTAGGCATCGATGTTGATGAACAAGCCGATGGTATGACGGTGACAGGGGGCAAGATTACCGGTGGTGTGGTGGATAGTTTCACCGATCACAGGATTGCCATGGCGTTTGCCATCGCAGGAATTAATGCGACTGCACCTATCACAGTGAAAGACTGCGCCAATGTAGAAACTTCATTCCCCGGTTTTGTAGATGTTGCCAGGAATGCGGGCCTTGATCTGCTCGTTCAGGAACAAAATTAATGTCTGCTATTCCTGTCCCGGTTATTACTGTCGATGGCCCTAGTGGTACAGGCAAAGGCACGATATGTAGCCATTTGGCTAGCTGGTTGAACTGGAACTTCCTTGATAGTGGGGCTCTATACAGGATTTTGGCGGTAGCGGCGGAAAAGTATCATCTCGAAACCGGTGATGAAACAGCCCTTGCCGAAATAGCCGGATCATTAGATTTGGTCTTTGAGCGACCTCAGCCAGGAAAGGATGTGACGGTGATTTTCGAAGGCAATGATATTAGCCAGCGAATAAGGACCGAAGAATGTGGTAATTCTGCATCACAGATTGCGACTTTACCCAAAGTCAGGTCTGCATTGCTGGAGAGACAAAGGAAATTTCGACAAACTCCGGGATTGGTGGCTGATGGGCGAGATATGGGGACGGTCGTTTTTGCCGATGCACCGCTGAAAATCTACCTTATTGCCTCCGCAGAGGAACGTGCTAAAAGGCGGTATAAGCAGTTGAAGCAGAAAGGGTTTGATGTTAATCTGCCGCGCCTCACGGCTGATATAGCCGAGAGAGACACAAGGGATAGTCAAAGAACTATATCACCACTGAAGCCCGCGGACGATGCCATCGTTGTCGACACGACAACACTGGAAATTTCTGAGGTCATAAAGCAGATAGAAAATCTGGTACAGGAAACCTTGCCAGATGCCTGTTCGACGTCATAAATTATGACGCGATGCACAGGTTAGCCAAAGCTCGGTGCTGAGTAGTTGTTTGTCTAATTTTATTAACTAACCGTTATACAGTGTCGCAGTAATGCCATTCGTATAAACGTACCAGATTCTGACATGTTAGAACATAGCAATTTAGAACTGGAATAGAGGTAATTATTCTTCATGAGTGAAAGTTTCGCCGAACTTTTTGAACAAAGTCAAATAGAGGGTAAAATGCGCCCAGGTTCCATCGTCAGCGCGATGGTTGTCGATATCAATCAAGATACTGTTGTAGTCAACGCAGGATTAAAATCCGAAGGACTCATCCCCATCTCACAATTCTTTGACGAGAAAGGTGAACTCGAAGTAAGCATAGGTGATGTAGTAGACGTTTCTCTGGATGCCGTTGAGGACGGGTTTGGTGAAACAAAACTGTCACGAGAAAAAGCCAAACGTTTGATGGCCTGGACAGCTCTGGAAAAAGCTCATGAGGCAGATGAAATAGTCATCGGTATTATTTCAGAAAGAGTCAAAGGTGGTTTTACCGTAGAGATAGGTAATGTTAGGGCATTTCTACCTGGCTCGCTTATCGATGTGCGTCCAGTGAAAGACACCAGTTATCTGGAAGGTAAACCGTTAGAATTTAAAGTGATGAAAATCGACCAACGTAGAAATAACGTGGTTGTTTCGCGTCGTGCCGTTGTAGAAACAGAAAATACAGTTGACCGCACTGCATTACTGGAATCTTTACAAGAAGGTGCCGTTGTTAAGGGTATTGTGAAAAATACCACTGATTATGGTGCATTCCTTGATTTAGGTGGTGTTGATGGATTACTTCATATCACGGACATGGCTTGGAAAAGAGTTAAAAACCCAAGTGAAATTGTAAATGTCGGTGACGAGATTGAAGTCAAGGTGCTGAAGTTTGATCGTGAGCGTAATCGTGTGTCACTTGGCCTGAAACAAATGGGAGATGATCCTTGGGGTGATTTAAGCAGGCGTTATCCTGAAGGTGCACGTCTTCACGGGAAAATCACCAACCTTGCTGATTACGGTTGTTTTGTTGAGCTTGAAGAAGGCGTTGAAGGACTTGTTCATGTTTCTGAAATGGACTGGACAAACAAGAACGTACATCCATCCAAACTGGTACAGATTGGTGAAGAAGTTGATGTTGTAATTCTGGATATCGATGCTGAAAGACGTCGTATTTCTCTGGGGATGAAACAGTGTCAACCTAATCCTTGGGAGCAGTTTGCTGCGACCCATAATAAGGGTGATAGAGTGGTTGGTACTATTAAATCCATTACTGATTTTGGGATATTCATAGGACTTGACGGTGAGATTGATGGCTTGGTTCATCTTTCAGACATTACCTGGTCAGGTACTGGAGAAGAGTTTATTCGCCAATACAGTAAAGGCGATGAGCTAGAAACAGTTGTGCTCGCAGTGGACGCTGAAAGAGAACGTATCTCTTTGGGCGTGAAACAAATGGAAAAAGATCCTTTTTCAAATTATGTCGCTGAAAATGCAAAAGGCACTATCGTAAAAGGTATTGTTGAAAGTGTTGAGATGAAGAGCGTTACATTGACTTTGGCAGAAGGTGTTGAGGGATACATGAGAGCCTCGGAAATTTCCATAGATGCAAAGGTAGAAGATGCACGCACCGAGGTTAAGGTGGGTGATGAAATTGAAGTTAAAATTACTGCAGTCGATCGTAAGAAGCGCTCAATTAATGTTTCCGTCAGAGCCAAGGAAACAGATGATGAAGCAACGGCTGTGGAAGAATATGGTTCTGAAGCAAGCACAGGAAGAAGTACTCTGGGCGATTTGTTGAAAGAACAACTGGATAAATAGTAAAAACCTGTGTCCCTACTATAGAAGTAGGGACACATTTGATGTAAAGTGTTGAAATTGTTAAGAAACACGGGGAGCCAGATAGCCTAAGTTGTAATGTCTGGCAGTAATGCAAGAAACTGTCTTGTACTGAAATTGAGATAAATGATGACAAAATCAGAACTCATAGAAGCACTAGCTCGAAGACAAACACAATTAGCCTACAGGGATGTCGAGTTGGCCGTGAAAACTATTCTTGAGCATATGGCAACGACACTGTCTAATGGTAAACGCATAGAAATCAGGGGTTTTGGCAGTTTTGCATTGCACTATAGACCACCTCGTGTGGGTAGAAATCCCAAATCAGGTGAGCCCGTTTCACTTCCCGCGAAACACGTGCCGCATTTCAAACCGGGTAAAGAGTTACGCGAAAGAGTCGACAAGCAGTCAACTCCTGAAGTTTAAAGACAATATCCCCCTTTTTTTAATATTCCGCGGCAGCGGACTATTGTATTCGTTGTGTTCTCTGCTTATTGTTGTCATTCCGGTTACATATTGAAATAAGAAGAGAATATTATGTCGCATACGATCAAGAAATATCTTTCTATCATTCTGCTTCTATTGATATTTATTATCTCGCTGGTGTTTTTTCTGAAAAACAACCAGATGATCACATTCAATTATCTTATCGCCAGTCTGGATATTTCACTATCAATTCTACTGTTTATTTCGCTGAGTATTGGGGTGATATTAGGTGTTTTAGCCTGGTTGCCAAAGATTATTGGTTTGAGGCATAGAATATCAAGACTCGAGAAACAAGCGAAACTCTCAGAGAAGGAACTTAATAATCTCCGAGTGATGCCTATGAAGGATACGCTTTGATGGAAATCGGCTGGATGACAATTATCTGGTTATTACCCGTTGCTGGATTTAGCGGATGGTTATATGGGAGACGTAGTAGAAATTCTTCTGATGCCACAAATCAAGGAAGATTACATCCCGAGTATTTTAAAGGTCTTAATTACGTACTGAATGAGCAACCTGACAAGGCGATTGAAGTCTTTGTCAAAATGCTGGAAGTAGACAGTGAAACTGTAGAAACACATCTTGCCTTAGGTAATTTGTTCCGACGTCGGGGGGAGGTTGATCGAGCGATACGGATTCATCAGAATTTGATCGCCAGGCCTAATCTGAATCGAGAACAGCGGGCATTGGCATTGCTTGAACTCGGGATGGACTACATGAAATCTGGTTTACTGGATCGTGCCGAAAGTTTATTTAGTGAGTTAGTGGAAACGGGCTTATATTCGGTGCCGGCATTTACTGAGCTTTTGGATATTTATCAGCAGGAAAAAGACTGGGAAAATGCAATCAAGACGGCACGCCGACTTGAATTATCTTCCTCTCGCCCATTGCATAAAATCATCGCCCAGTTCTATTGTGAGCAGGCAAGTGAATTACGTGTAATGGGAGAGGATAAAAGAGCAAGAGACCTTCTGAAAAAAGCGGTCAATATAGACGAGAACTGTGTCCGCGCAAGTTTAATCGAAGCGGGTATCCTTAAACAAGAAGGTAAATTCAAGCAGGCGATACGCATTTACAAGCGTGTTGAAAAACAAGATGCAGAATATATCCCGGAAGCCGTTTCTCTAATGCTTGAGTGTTACACGCGACTGGAAAAACTGGATGAATTCAAAGATTATTTGCGCACCATGGTCGATAAACATGGTGGTATCACACCAATGATAATGCTTTCAGAACTTATTGCTGAACAAGAGAGTGATGAAGAGGCAATGAAATATATCACCACAGAGCTTAAGAAAAGACCGACAGTTAGAGGTGTTGATCGATTGATCGAATACGCTCTGATACCGGCGCAGGGCAAAGCCAGAGATGATTTAATGACGATCAAAGAACTGATCGGTGAATTACTTAAAGATCGAACAATTTACAAATGTAATTACTGTGGGTTTGATGCCAAATTATTACATTGGCAATGTCCTAGTTGTAAAAACTGGAACACGGTGAAACCTATTCAAGGTGTAGAAGGTGAGTGATCCACGAATTATTGTACCTCTGGATTTTAGCGAACCTCAACAAGCGTTGGAACTTGTTGAAAAATTACAAGCCGATCTATGTCGACTGAAAGTAGGTAAAGAACTTTTCACCAAATCAGGTCCGATCCTCGTCGAGAAATTGATTGCTAAAGGTTTTGATGTGTTTCTAGACCTGAAATTTCATGATATTCCTACCACTGTCGCGAAGGCATGCGCAGTCGCTGCGGATTTAGGTGTGTGGATGATTAACGTGCATGCGAGTGGTGGGTCTGAAATGATGTTGCGTGCCAAAGAAGAGATTGAAAAGAAAACGCATCATCCACTTTTGATTGGCGTGACAATACTCACCAGTATGAATGAAGAAACATTAAGAGAACTGGGACTGGAATGTTCCGTTGAAGAGCAAGTAGCTCGATTGGCACAGTTAACATCTGATGCAGGTCTTGACGGTGTTGTGTGTTCGGCACAAGAAGTAAAGGGTTTACGAAACCAGCTAGGTAAGGAATTCAAGTTGGTGACACCGGGCATTCGTCCGAGTGGTTCAAACAACGATGATCAAAAACGTGTCATGACACCAGCGCAAGCTATCGAGGCAGGTAGTGATTATTTAGTGATAGGCCGACCAATTACACAGGCAGTAGATCCAATTCAGGTGCTAAAAGATATTGAGAAAGAAATTAGTGCCGCAAGTATTAAAGTATAGTCCGTATATTGTATGAGTTGGCGAGTCTACAAGCTTCCACTCCTGCTCACACCCCTTACATACGTCATTGTATGCAACTGGGTCTGATGTGAATGGGACTTACTTAAGACATGGTTTCTGGGGAAAACGATAGGTACATGCCCTTGCCGTCATTCTGGCGAAGGCCAGAATGACCACCATGGAGGGTGGGAATGTAAAAGGATTGTCTGGAACAATCTTGTCCAGTCAATTAGATGAGTCCGCTTCGCGGACACTTTGTTTTACTCGGCTTTGTCTCCTGAGTCGCTCTACCTCCTGCATCCATGCAGTCGTGGATGCTGGGATACCCCAGCATGACAGTATTTTTTGCTTAAATAAGTACCATTCGAGTCTGATGTGATCATCTCACTAACTCATACAATATGCGGCCTTGACAGTTAATGTCAGATAAAAATCGTGCAAGTGCATTCCAGCCGGAATGTTCATTCAAGTCGGGTGAAAAAAGCTTTTGGGGCAGACTATATGGTAGTGCGAAAGCATTAACGGTTAGTCAGCTATCCAATGAAGTAGAAGCTCCCATCGTTATCATGACGAGAGATTCACTTTCAGCAAGCAGATTGACCGAAGAACTTCGTTTTTATCTTAACGATAACGAAATGAATCGCCTGCTGTCTTTTCCTGACTGGGAGACATTACCGTACGACTTGTTTTCGCCTTATCAGGATATTATTTCAGAAAGGTTGGCAACGTTAACCAGTTTACCAACCTCGAAGAAAAGCATTCTGATTGTTCCAATAACGACGCTGATGCATCGTCTGATGCCACGAGAATTTTTATTCGCACATAGTTTGATTCTGAAAAACGGGCAACATCACAATATTGATGCATTTAGAAAACAGCTCAATGAAAGTGGCTATGCATTTAGTACACAAGTTATCGAACATGGTGATGTAGCCATTCGTGGTTCCTTGATCGATTTGTATCCAATGGGCGCTAAGTATCCCTATCGAATAGATTTATTAGATGACGAAATAGACAGTATCCGAACATTCGATCCCGAGACTCAGCGTTCATTGAATAAAGTTGATGAAATCAGAATATTACCGGCTAGGGAAGTGGCATTGATTGATGAAGGGATTGCTCGTTTTAGATCCGCCTGGCGATCACGTTTTGAAGGTAATCCAAATCAATCTCCCGTCTATCGTGATGTCAGCCAGGGACTTGCCCCCGCAGGCATTGAATATTATTTGCCACTATTTTATGAAGAAACCAATACCTTATTCGATTATCTCCCGGATGAGTGCATTACTATTTTTGATGAAGATGCTATCGATACGTCGGAATCATTCTGGGAAGACATTGAAACTCGTTATGAACAAACTCGACATGATGTAGAACGCCCGGTATTGCCACCGAGAGACATGTTTCTCAACCCTTCTGATTTGTTAAGCAGGACAAAAATCTATCATCAGATTCATATTACGCAGAGAGAACAGCCGGAACGCGCGGGCGTAAGCAATTACGATTCAATGCTACCAGCAAGTTTGATGATTGATGCCCGGTCGGCAGATCCTTTGTCTCTCTTTAAACACTTTATCAGTGATTTTGACGGGAGAATATTACTGGTTGCAGAATCGGCTGGAAGAAGAGAGACCTTATTAGACTTATTTCAGCAGCATGAAATTAAACCCGTGCAACTTGCCAACTGGAATGAATTTTTACAAGGAGATGTGCGATTAGGATTAACCGTTGCTCCTTTAGAGCAAGGTGCACAACTGGATAATCCGAGAATTGCGCTTATTAGCGAAGGGCAGCTATTTGGCGAACGCGTGATGCAGCGTCGCTTGCGTAAACGACGGCAGCAGGATTCTGAAAACATTGTTCGTAATCTAACCGAATTGACAATAGGTGCGCCTGTGGTTCATGAGGAACATGGTGTCGGTCGTTATCAAGGTTTGATCATGTTGGAAGTCGGCGATATTCCCGCTGAATTCATTTTGATTGAATACGCTGAAGGCGACAAACTTTATGTGCCCGTTTCTGCACTTGAATTGATCAGCCGTTTTACCGGCATGGATACAGAACATGCACCGCTACATCGATTGGGCAGTGGGCAGTGGCAAAAGGCAAAATCTAAGGCTGCGAAACGTGCCTATGATGTGGCAGCTGAATTACTTGAATTACATGCACAGCGAGCTGCCCGCCCTGGTTTTAGTTTTGAGCTTGATGAAAATGCCTATCGTGCTTTTGTACAGGCATTTCCTTTTGAAGAAACGCCGGGACAGATGGATGCAATTTTATCGGTGATCGATGATATGACGCAGGCAAAACCGATGGATCGTCTGGTCTGTGGTGATGCAGGTTTCGGTAAAACAGAAGTCGCTATGCGCGCGTCATTTCTTGCCATTCAAAATAACAAACAAGTGGCCATACTCGTGCCCACAACATTACTGGCACAACAACACTTTCAAAACTTTAAAGACAGATTTGCCGATTGGCCGGTGCGTGTTGAATTATTATCGCGATTCCGCACAAGTAAGGAACAAGCAATCGCGCTCGAAGGGATTAAAGACGGCACGGTTGACATTGTTATTGGCACACACAAGTTAATCCAGGGGAATATAGAATTCGCCCGACTGGGTTTATTAATCATCGATGAAGAACATCGTTTCGGTGTCAGACAAAAAGAGAAGTTTAAAGCCATGCGTGCCGAGATTGATGTTTTAACATTGACGGCAACACCCATACCACGAACACTGAATATGGCGCTGGCCGACTTGCGAGAATTTTCAATTATTGCGACACCGCCTTCAAAACGTCTGGCGGTTAAAACATTTGTCCGCGAATGGAATGATGCGCTTTTGAAAGAAGCGCTATTGCGTGAAATCAAACGTGGCGGTCAGGTCTATGTGTTACATAACAAAGTCGACACCATAGAAAAAATGGCCAAGCAAATAGAGGCATTGCTACCGGAAGCTTCTGTCAGGTGGGCGCATGGCCAAATGCCTGAGAAAGAACTTGAACAGGTAATGCTGGATTTCTATCATCGACGTTTTAATGTGCTGGTCTGTACCACCATCATTGAAACAGGCATTGATGTGCCAAGTGCAAACACCATTATTATCAATCGCGCTGATAAATTTGGATTGGCGCAACTTTATCAGTTAAGAGGCAGGGTTGGACGTTCGCATCACCGTGCCTACGCATACATGATTGTGCCCGAAAGGAAGCTAATGACTGTAGATGCGATAAAGCGTCTGGAAGCCATTGAGGCTTTGGAAGAATTAGGTGTTGGTTTTACTTTAGCAACACATGACCTTGAAATTCGTGGCGCCGGTGAAATATTAGGCGAGGGACAAAGCGGGCAAATTCAGGAAATTGGTTACGGGCTGTATATGGACCTGCTGGATCGCGCAGTGACGGCACTTAAATCTGGGAAACAACCTCAGCTCGACAGACCATTAGACCATGGTGTTGAAGTTGATTTGCATATTCCGGCATTGATCCCTGAAGATTATTTACCAGATGTACACATGCGGCTTATCATGTACAAGCGAATCGCCAGCGTCAAAGATAAAGAGGCATTAAAGGAACTACAGGTTGAGATGATCGATCGCTTTGGTCTGTTGCCTGAGTTTGCCAAGAATCTTCTTCGTATTGCCGAGATAAAATTATTGGTGAATACGCTGGGTATTCGTAAAATAGATTTGGGTCCACATGGAGGCAGATTGCAATTTAATAAGGATCACAATGTCGATCCGATGAAGATTATTACATTAATACAAACCAATCCTTTTACTTACAAACTGGATGGTCAGGATAAATTACGAATCAATGAAGAGTTGCCGGAACCAGATGACAGGTTCACAATACTCACAAATCTAATTGCATATATTACGAATAAAGATGCCGCATAATCTGATGAATACACAAATGATAAAAATATTAATTTCTGGTCTTCTTCTACTATCTAGCAACCTGGCATTCGCTAAATGGTATCAGGTAGAGATGGTTGTGTTTGAACACCTGATTGCTGACACCAGTGGTGAACAATGGAATTCAGATGCAACGCCCGATTATAGTAATGCCATCAATCTTGAAACAGACCCAAATGGTTCTACTGCATTTAAAAAATTACCCTCAAGTAGATACAAGCTGGATGGTGTTAACAAGGTTCTCAAGTTGTCCAGTCAGTATCGCCCAGTGCATCATGTCGCCTGGCAACAACCTGAGTTAACAACATCAAGGGCAAAAAAAGTACATATCAAGAATCCAGATGCCAAGATAGATGGGACGGTAAATCTAAGAGGCGGACATCTCCTGCATCTGGATGTGGATATGGCTTATTTTGTTGATCTATTGACTGAATCGAACACTTCATTCACGGAAGAAGGTGCTAGCGAAGACATTGCCATGCGCGGAACCTATGCACAAATGAAGGAAACTCGCCGAATAAAACTGAATGAATTACATTATTTTGATCATCCATTATTTGGTGTGGTGATGCGAGTGACACGGCTGAGCGTGGAATAGTAACCAAACCAATCGACATTTCCTAATTAGATATAAAATATGCTTACTGCTCTTTCATATCCATGTTACTGCAGTATTCGTGCATCCATGCACTTCAAGTGGATGCCTTGGATTCGAACAACAGTGTCCCTTAAAATATAGTTAGGCATGCAAATATGAACCTGAGTTTCAACTTAGAGGATGCGAGCCAAGTAGCTATTGGGGCATTTGCTTTGGCGGTTCCTATATCATTCTCAGAAGAAGCATGGAAATTAGGAGAAACTCTGCCCTTAACAAATCTTCTTTATATTTTTATTTTGTCAGTAGTTTTTTTAAGCTTTTTCGCATATGAAAGTG
Source organism: Gammaproteobacteria bacterium (assembly GCA_047620145.1). Lineage (GTDB taxonomy): Bacteria > Pseudomonadota > Gammaproteobacteria > Eutrophobiales > Eutrophobiaceae > SMWN01. The sequence goes on from JBLHKO010000015.1 coordinate 39,861, forward strand.
TATTTCAAGCAAACATCAAATATAGAATCCCTGTTTTCATAAGCCGAATAATCATTGCGTATTTGATAGCAGCTTTAATTGTTGCGCTTATTTTGTTTTCGTTGGATAAATTTCCTCTCGTAACAGAGCCAGTCATCGCGTTTAAGCGTCTAATTGTAATAACAATGCCGGCATCTATGGGTGCTATCATTGTCGATAGTTTTGATAAAGAGTAAATGCCTAACAATGCATATTAACTCGGACCCTCGTTTCGCTCGGGCCAGTTATTTGCGGCGTTAGGCATTAAAACCCAAAACGAAAATAGCTACATTAGGTATGACAACGGAATCTCGCCAATTTGTATACGGAATAACTGCAATCGTCGGAATCTTTGTCACGTGGTATTTCAACATTCAATTTATGGTGGAGTATGGCGGGAACTTATTGTTTTTTGCAGCATGGCACATGCTGGCAGCCTGTTTGACGTTATTCTTATTGCGCGAACAAGATGATATTTTGAATTTCGGTTGATAGTACTCACATCAAGGCTATCAAACGGATTCGTAACAGTTGGCTCGGTTCCGCTTCACTATACATTTTAGCCAACTATTACTCACCGCTTATTACGGCGTTATGCGTACATCGATGCCAGAAATGGCTTAATTAGTTGAATAAAATCATAAAGGTCAAATCATGGAAAAAATGTTTAATATTATATTCTCTGGAGTTCATCTGTTCGCGGCTTTAATTCTTATAACCCTATCCCTAATAATTATGGGATGGTCTGTTTATGAGGTCATTTCCTACGTTAGGGAAGAAGCCGAGTTTATTCCATTAATGCTTCAGTCTGTAGGTGCAATAATTATAGCTGCAGCCATT
>JBLHKO010000016.1:0-39916 GCA_047620145.1 Gammaproteobacteria bacterium
TATGCTTGGCTGTCACTGGTATTCCTGGAGTGGCTGAGGGAGCGGCAGTTAAAAAAACGTGATTCTTTAGTATTGGAGACGAACTGATGTTAGGAAATGTGCTTCTTGGCTTGGGGACCATGGTTGCTTGCCTTGCGATTCAGGCCTACCTAGTTGTGGTGTCAATGCAGGTCTACGTAAAACACAGGCAGTTGGCCGCCTCGCCGACACTTGTTGGCACCTTCGTGTTGATCTGTGCAGTCATGATGGTGCTGGTGGTCGGTAACTTTTTACAGATATCTCTCTGGGCCGGCTTGTTTATGTATCTTGGCGAGTTCGCTGATTTCAACACCGCGGCATATCATTCTGCAGTGAATTTTTCCACTCTGGGCTATGGGGATATTGTTATGTCGGAACAGCACCGATTCCTCGGGCCCATGCAGGCGGTGAATGGCGTGCTGATGATCGGAGTCTCTACGGCCGTGGTGATGGCGGCGTTGCAAAACGCCCTTAAATTGATGATCAATGCTCGTCGCCACGAAGAAAGCTGATAAAAATATGGCTGTATCGCTAGTACTGGCCGATTTCTCAGTTAACCGAAGCTACTCGATCGAGTGGCTTCGGATCCTGTTAACTAGTGTGAACGCTTGACTCTGATGAGTCGTCCTCAGATTGACTGAGTTCCGCCTCCGTGGGACCGACCCAGTCCATGAATACTTGGTAACCTACCGCCAACAACACAGCTCCTCCAAAGAGTCCGATCAAGCCGGCGGATACCATCCCGCCGAGTGCACCCATCAGAATTACCGGCATCGGGATATCGACCCCACGGCCAAGTAGCAGCGGTTTGAGGACATTATCGGCAGTGCCACCTACCAACAAATAGATTGTCCACACGATATTGTGCATGGTAGATGCATCGCCACCAACCCACATATAAGCAATGACCGGCACAGAGATGATCAGGGCTGGCAACTGCAGAATGCCTATTAGCAACACGACTACTGCCAAAATTCCTGCTCCCGGAATCCCGGCAAACATGAAACCAACGCCTAATATCAGCGCCTGAATAAAAGCAACACCGATTACACCGGCAGCAACAGAACGTACAGTCAAAGTAGATAGTTTGTGCAATTCCAAACCTTTTTCAGGCCCCGCAATGTGGCACATAATTCGTTGTAGCGCTGCGCTACCTGATCGGCCCCAGGCCATCATGATTCCGGCTACGATCAGTGCGCCGGTGAATAAAAACACCCCACTAATACTGCTCAAAGTCGCCGCCAAGATGCGCTTAACGACAGTCTCGACCGTGTTCTTGTTTGCTTTTAGAAATGCCGGCAAATTCGTCGCCGCAGCATGCCACAACTTGTAGACTTTATTGCCGATAACCGGCCATTCGGCAACGTCCGGAGCCGGGGCAGGAATGTTAAGCGTCTGGTTTTTGTGTGCCGTTGCCAAATCCTGCATCTGGCCCGTCATCGATTCGCTGAGCATAACCAGTGGCGTACCAATTAACAGCACGCCAATCAATACTATCAGGGTTGCAGCGCTTCCTTGTTTGCCACCGAGACGGCGAGCAATACTTTGATGAAGTGGATAAAGAGTGATCGCCAGAATCAGCGCCCAAACCATCAACGCTATAAACGGACTAAAGACGCGAAAACACAGTACCGCTGTCACCGCAATCAGACCAACTCGAATCATCGCATCGGTGAATTCACCCGATGTCATCGGGTTTCTTGCTTCATTTTTTGGTTGCATAACAGTTCCCTGATAGAGTTAATCAAACTCGTTGAGCTTACAGGATAATTTCTTGTCTGTTAATTTCTATTAGTCAGATTATCAAGATGGTGCCGAGGGCGGGAATCGAACCCGCACTTCCGAAGAAACCGGATTTTGAATCCGGCGCGTCTACCAATTCCGCCACCCCGGCAATTTAAAATTATTGTATCTTATTTCTATTTATAGCTCAGTTTCAAACGCGCCGGCGCGGTCGCTCAAATGCATCCATGCATTCGCGACACTCGTGCTTCCTGCACTTCGTCTACTAATTCCTCTACCCCGGCACACCTGCTTATCAGCAGGTGCGGAAGTATATGTAAACTTCGGTCTGGTTAAAACCTCTTTGTTGATCTATTGATAGTCGTGTTTATCTGTTAATAAATTCTGCTACCATCGCGCCCTATGCGTCGAGACGAATTTTCCTATGATTTGCCTGAGGACTTAATTGCCCAATTTCCGCCTGATCAAAGAGGCGATAGTCGATTATTAGTGATGGAAAGTCCTTCCGGGAAATTGACAGATCTTGAATTTTCAAGTTTGCCTGATTTACTGAATGCGGGAGACTTATTGGTCTTTAATGATACTCGAGTTATTCCTGCGCGGTTGTTTGGACATAAAGAAACAGGCGGTAAGGTGGAAATTCTGTTGGAGCGAATTCTGAATGATCAGCGAATGCTGGCACAAATTCGTTCAAGTAAAACTCTCAAGCCGGGTAGCGTGATTCAACTACAAGCAGGGTTCAGTCTTAAGTTTGTGGAACGACAAAACGATATGTTTGTGCTTGATGTTCTTGGTGATATCAGTGTTCTGGAACTGATGCAGCAAGTAGGGCATATGCCATTACCGCCCTATATTCAACGCGAAGACCACGTTCAGGATCAGGATCGTTATCAAACAGTCTATGCAAAAATACCGGGCGCTGTGGCGGCGCCGACTGCGGGCTTACATTTTACCGATGGTCTCATGCAGAAAATTACCGAGCAGGGGATTGATTGTGTTTTTGTCACTTTGCATGTTGGCGCGGGGACTTTTCAACCTGTACGGGTTGATAATATCGAAGATCACCAGATGCACCATGAATACCTGGAAATATCAGCAGATGTATGTGAGAAAGTGAAACAATGTAGAGCAAGAGGCGGGCGCGTCATCGCCGTTGGAACAACTGCTGTTAGATGTCTGGAAACGGCAAGCGATCTAAAACCATATCAAGGAGAGACAAATATTTTTATTTATCCCGGTTATAAATTTAAAGTGGTTGATGCCTTGATTACTAATTTTCATTTGTCAGAATCAACTTTATTAATGTTGGTTTCTGCATTTTCCGGGCGAGACAATATAATGAAGGCTTATCAACATGCGATAGGTAAACAGTATCGCTTTTTTAGTTATGGCGATGCCATGTTTTTGATGAAAGAGGAAGAATAGGTGCGTTTCAACTTACAAAACCAAGATTGCTTGGCACGACGTGGAAAAATAAGTTTTCCGCGTGGTGATATAGAGACACCGGTATTTATGCCTGTAGGCACCTATGGCACCGTGAAGGCGATGACGCCTGAGGAGTTACGCGAGCTTGGCAGTGAGATTATCTTGGGCAATACATTTCACCTGATGTTGAGACCAGGTATGGAGATCATCAGGCAACAGGGAGGTCTGCATAAGTTTATGAATTGGCCTTATCCTATTTTGACTGACTCTGGCGGCTTTCAAGTATTTAGTCTGGCCGAACGACGTAAGATCACTGAACAAGGCGTTCATTTTCAATCACCAGTGAATGGCGATGCTGTTTTTCTTGGACCTGAAGAAGCGATTCAAGTGCAACATGATCTGGGCTCGGATATCGTTATGATTTTTGATGAATGTACACCATACCCAGCCAGCGAAGAAGACACGCAAGCTTCAATGGAATTGTCATTGCGTTGGGCTGAGCGTTCAAAGACAGCACATGGGGAAAATAAATCTGCACTATTCGGCATTGTTCAAGGCGGGATGTTCCCGGAATTACGTCAGGCTTCGGTGAAAGGTCTAATGGAAATTGGTTTCGATGGTTATGCTATCGGCGGACTTTCGGTTGGCGAGCCGCAAGAGAAGATGTTGGAAATACTTGCTGGTATCACACCTCAATTACCTACAGATAAACCACGTTATCTTATGGGGGTAGGAACACCGGAGGATATTGTCGAAGCGGTTTGTCTTGGCGTTGATATGTTTGACTGTGTGATGCCAACACGCAATGCTCGAAACGGACATTTGTTTACCACGACAGGTTCGGTTCGGCTGCGTAATGCGGTGAATAAAGATAGTAGTGAACCCGTCGATAAAGCCTGTGGTTGTTATACCTGTCAGAACTATACTCGGGCATATTTGCATCATCTCGATAAAACCAATGAGATTTTGGGCGCACGTCTGAATACGATTCATAACCTGCATTACTACCATTCGCTGATGCAAGGTTTACGCACAGCGATCAGCGATCAGGGTTTAGATGAATTTGTCTCGGATTTTTACGCAAAACGCACTAAATCTGTTAACACTGTGGCATAATAGCCCGCTTCAATTTTCGAGTAGTCGATTAAATCACTGGAAACATTAGGAAATGCTAGATTTCTTCATCAATAACGCGTGGGCTGCGGAAGCACCCCAATCAGGTGGCATCATGAGTTTGCTACCGTTGCTAATTCTTTTTGCTGTGTTTTATTTTTTTCTCATCAGACCGCAAATGAAGCAAGCAAAAGAGCACAAAACCATGGTTGGAGCACTGGTTAAAGGTGATGAAATTGTTACGACAGGTGGTTTACTGGGTAAAATTAAGGAAATTGGCGACAATTTCATTGTGCTTGAAATTGCCAAAGAGGTTCAGGTTAAAATACAAAAGCATGCTGTCTCGGTAACTTTGCCAAAAGGCACAATAAAAACGCTTTAGGTTTAAGCCAGACTAGATAGACCAAGACTCGACAACTCAAACTTAGATAAACACAGAACTAGATATATTTATGAACCGTTATTCTTCATGGAAATACATTCTTATACTCATTGTCATGGCAGTGGGTATTCTCTACGCCTTACCGAATTTGTATGGTAGTGCGCCAGCTGTGCAAATCTCGGCATCAGGTGCCTCGGCAGCAATTAGTGAACTGACAGAAATTCAAGTCAACATTGCATTGGATGATGCAAAGATTAAACCTTCATCAATGGAGTTGGAAGAAGGCAGACTTACCATAAAATTTACTGATGAAGAGACCCAGTTACGCGCACAGAGTATTTTACAAAAATCACTAGGAAGCTCTTACGTTATTGCGTTGAATCTTGCGCCTGCTACTCCGGATTGGCTAAGCAACTTGAATGCTGAGCCCATGTTTCTTGGGCTTGATCTCAGAGGCGGTGTCCACTTCCTGATGGAAGTCGATATGGAAGCGGCCATTAAAACATCGGAAGAGCGTTACGTTTCAGATATTCGCACGTTATTGCGTGAAAATAAGGTGCGTTATAAAACCATTACCCAGAATGATGATGGCGGATTATTGGTGAGATACCGTGATGTCGTTCAGAAAATCGATGGTGATAAACAGATCGAAGATAATTTCTCCGACTTGGATATCATTGATGCTGATACTGCAGGAGAAACACCGGAAACCCGTCTGGTTATCAATCCTGATGTTATAAAAGAAACACAGAAGTATGCCTTGCAGCAAAATATCACAACATTAAGAAAGCGTGTGAATGAACTCGGTGTTGCCGAGCCGGTGATACAACAGCAAGGTTTGAAACGAATTGTTGTGCAACTGCCTGGCGTTCAGGACACAGCAAGGGCAAAAGATATTCTTGGTGCCACTGCAACATTGGAATTCCGTTTGGTTGATGAAGATCATTCTGTTGAGGATGCCATTGATGGCCCTGTCCCCGCTGGGTCGCGTCTATATGACTTCAGAGATGGCAACAAGATATTGCTAAAAAAGCAATTGATAATAACGGGTGACTCAATTATTGATGCGGCTTCCGGTATTGACCAACAAAATGGTAGTCCTGATGTATCTATCGGGCTAGATGGTAAAGGCGCCAAAATAATGAGTAGATTCACTGGTGAAAATATCGGGAAACGCATGGCTGTTGTGTTTATAGAAACCAAGACTGAAATCGTAGAAGAAAACGGCGAAATGGTTAAGAAAAAACGACAAGTCGAAGAAGTCATCAATGCTGCTACGATCCAGGGTCAATTTGGTGCACGATTCCATATTACTGGCATAGGCTCGTCACAAGATGCACGTAATCTGGCTTTATTGCTAAGGGCTGGTGCCTTGGCAGCCCCTATCGAAATTGTCGAAGAACGTACCGTCGGCCCAAGTTTGGGGAAAGACAATATTGCCAAAGGTTTTAACTCAGTTGCCATTGGTTTTATTCTGGTGCTGATATTTATGGCGATTTACTACCGTGTTTTCGGTTTGTTTGCTGATATCGCACTGACCCTGAATTTGGTATTAATTGTCTCATTATTATCCTTATTACAAGCGACCCTGACCTTGCCTGGTATTGCCGGGATTGTCCTGACTGTGGGTATGGCTGTGGATGCCAATGTTCTTATCTTTGAGCGTATTCGTGAGGAGATTCGTAATGGTAATTCTCCTCAAGCCAGTATCCATTCCGGCTATGCTAAAGCTTTTTCAACTATCGCTGATGCCAATATTACGACATTGATTGCCTCACTGGTGTTATTCAGTTTTGGCACAGGGCCAATCAAAGGTTTCGCTGTAACATTATCACTGGGCATTATCTGCTCCATGTTTACTGCCATTATGGTGACGCGTGCATTGGTTAATCTGACTTACGGCGGACGTAAGCTGGATAAATTGAGAATCTAATTCTCTAGGCTATTTAAAAATGAAACTTATAAAAGAAAAATTAAATATCGACTTCATGGGCAAGTGGAAGCTTGCTGCAATTTTTTCTGTCACACTAATTGTTGCCTCTATCGCTTCGCTGGCTACTCAAGGTTTGAATCTTGGTGTTGATTTCACCGGGGGGACATTAATTGAGGTCGGCTACCAAGAGGCAGTTGAACTCGAGAGTGTACGTGCCGTACTAGCTGCTTCAGAATTTGGCGAAGCGACCATTCAGTATTTTGGTAGTGCCAGCGATGTCTTGATTCGTGTAGCACCAAGAGAAGGTGTGAACACGGCTGATATCAGTCAGGCGATTCTTGACTTATTGAAGGTCAGCGGACAGACCATAGATTTGCGGCGTGTTGAGTTTGTTGGGCCACAAGTCGGTGAGGAACTGTCAGAAGATGGTGGTCTGGCAATGTTATATGCCTTATTAGGCATCCTCATATATGTTGCCTTACGTTTCCAAATGCGATTTTCTTTAGGCGCAATCGTGGCACTGATTCATGATGTCGTGATCACCATTGGCATTTTCTCAATTATCCAGATGGATTTTGATTTGACTGTATTGGCAGCACTGCTCGCAGTGATTGGTTATTCCTTGAACGATACGATTGTGGTGTTTGACAGGATTCGTGAAAACTTTCATAAAATGCGTAAGGGAACTTCTCTAGAAGTCATTAATACTTCAATAAACCAAACACTCAGTCGTACCATCATGACATCTTTCACAACACTACTTGTGTTAACCGCGCTGTTTCTTGTTGGTGGTGAAATCATCCATGGTTTTTCAACAGCATTAATTATTGGTATTCTGATAGGAACCTATTCGTCTATCTTTGTTGCCAGTCCAGTGACTTTGGCTTTAGGAATTACCAGAGAAGATTTGATGCCCGTTGAGAAAGAAGGGGCGGATATGGAAACTCACGTTTAGAAAAATAATTTTAGTATTAATATTTTCCATCTCGCTTAGATGGAAAATCTCCGCAAGATGAATCAGTGGAGTTGTCCAGATGAAAATTATCGCTGATCAACAAATTCCACATTTACAGGCGTTTTCCACATTCGCAGAAGTCACCATTTGTAATGGTCGTGAGATCACGACTGAAAAAGTTCGTGATGCAGATATCTTGCTGGTTCGATCCGTAACTTCTGTCAATGCAAGCTTACTGGATGGTAGTCAGGTTAAATTCGTCGCCACCGCAACCAGCGGTCAAGATCACGTCGATCTGGAATATCTACAAAGAAATAATATCGGCTTTGCCCATGCCAAAGGTAGTAATGCCCGATCTGTCGCTGAATATACGTTGAGTAGCCTGTTTGTTCTGGCAGATCAACACGGTTTTAATCTCAAAGACAAAACAGTTGGCGTGATCGGCTGCGGAGAAGTAGGTTCGCGTGTTGTTGCCATGCTTGAGACGATAGGTGTCCGTTGCCTAATGAATGATCCACCATTAAAAGATGCGCATGGTAAAGATGTCTCTGGAACTGACCCAAGTGCTGGCGAGAAATATTGCGATCTTAAAGCGTTATTTTCTGCAGATATTATTACCTTGCATGTGCCCTTCACAGAAGATGGTCTTTATCTGACCAAAAACCTGGTCGATGCTGATTTTCTGGCGAAATTAAATGACGATGTAATATTAATCAATACTGCGCGTGGTGGTGTCATAGATGAAACAGCATTAAAAAATCATTTGGCCTGTCATGAAGATATGAAAGTGGTGTTGGACGCCTGGGAAGATGAACCAGAGATTGATTTAGAATTACTTACACAAGTCGATATAAGCACACCGCATATCGCCGGGTATAGTACCGATGGCAAGATTCATGCGACACAGATGATTTTTGAATCAATGTGTACATTTTTTAATCTAGATGCCAAATGGCAGACAACTTCAGTTTTGCCGTACGCTAATAGTCTTGAAATTCAAGAGAGTGCTGAACTCAGTGATGAAGATGCGATACAAATGGCGGTATTTGCGAGTTATGATGTCAGGAGCGACAGTATCTCATTACGACGTTTGCCTGAAGTTGATGATGAACAGCGAAGCCATTACTTTGATGAGCTAAGGAAAAATTATCCAGTGAGAAGAGAATTTCCAGCGACGCTGGTTCATTTACATGGAAGCAAGAAAATATTGGCAGAAAAATTGAAACGTCTCGGATTTAATGTGCAAGCATCATCATGACAACTAAAACTATCAATCCAAAAAAGATAAGACCAAAGAAAATAAGACTAGGCTTTTTAGCCTCTGGTCGCGGCAGTAATATGCTCGCCATCATTGATAATTGTAAAGCAGGTCATCTCAATGCAGAGCCTGCTGTAGTGATCAGAAATAATGCCGATGCAGGGGCACTTGAATACGCACGCGAAGCGGGAATTCCTGCATTTCATTTAAGCACACAGACAAATCCAGAAAACCTCGATGATGTAATTACAGATACACTTAAATTTCATGGTGTAGATTGGGTCATTCTTGCAGGTTATATGAAAAAGATCGGGCCACAATTACTCAAAGGATTTCAGGGTAAAATATTTAATATTCACCCATCTCTTTTACCCAAACATGGTGGCAAGGGAATGTATGGACTTCATGTGCATGAGGCGGTTCTTGCATCCGGTGATACTGAGACCGGTGTGACGATTCATCTGGTGGATGATGAGTATGATCAGGGAAGAATTTTGGCGCAACGTTCAGTCGTTGTGGAAGAGGGTGATACGCCGGAGTTATTGGCGGCGAGGGTGTTGAAGGTTGAGCATCAGCTTTATTCGGATACGTTGCGTGATGTTATTGAGGGCAGGATTAGTTTGTAGGTCGAGCTAGTGATTAATTTATAAAGTCGAAGATCGATCGTCATTCCGGTAGTCTTTTAAGCCGGAATCCAGTCAAATGTTTATCGCCTGCAAGGCAGACATTGTTTTTTATATCTTATTCCAACATTGGTTTCGCCTTTTACCGGCGAGGCACTTCTTTTTTGCTTGTCCAAAAAATGAAGTACCCAAGAAAAAAAAACATCCCCAATATCATGTCCTGCGGATACCCTCACAGTTGCATGATTTCTTAAGGTCGCGGATACAAGACTTCCTGTCTTGATTCCGCTTATTTGAACTTCCCTGTTCAAATAACCTTAAAATCATTCAACTGCTCGGCACGATATAGGGGAAATTAAAACCACCACCCAATCAAAGTAGCGCATTTACAAAAATCGATCTATCCTGAACCATAATTATTTCTCAGACTTAAAGTAATAGTCATGAAAATACTGCACATCAAGAACCTACTTGGAAGAAGCGCGCGCTTTATCCCTTTGATATTCAATAAGCGGCTTTATAAATGAAGCGTATAGATATAGCGATAATAGTTATGGCTTGGTCTGGTTTTTTTTGTTTGCTTATTTCTGCCGGCTCTACAGTATCCTAATGGAGAACCGTTTATTGCTTGGAAAGCTGTTGCACTATCTTTGGCTGCAATCCTTGAGTTTCATAAAAGCTGGTCTAATTTTATATTGGCTGTGGTCGGTATTGGCAATATTGTTATCGTAGTTGCGCCTTTAGCTTTGTTTTGTAGAGCGCTTTGGCTTCGTGTAGCACTGGCGTTTTTCTTTGTTTTGGTTTTTAGCGTGGCTTTAAGTTTTTCACTAGATGGTGGAGACTATCAAGCGGGGTATTATATGTGGCTGGCATCTTTCTTGTTGTCAGCTATAGGGTTTGGTATTTTAGCCAGAACTGCGCGACTGGACTAAACCGTTCAGGGCGAGACCACAAGCATAGAAATACGACAAACTATCAAATTAATCCGATTACCTAATCCTTGGATTGAAACTCTCCTAAATCCTTATTCTTAATTACCTCATCAAAATTAAACACCTTCCCATTCATGGTGATATAAATCCCATTTTCCAAAGTCTGTACCGCTGCAACCGCGCAACCCAGATTAAACAAGGCATCAGAATTTTTTATTGTGTATGGAACCATCGCGCCAAGTAAAACGATGGTTTTATCTTTAACGTTAGTAGCCAGTATCTGACTAGTCTCAACCATGGTGTCGGTGCCGTGTGTAATGACTATTTTAGATTCATCACAGGAGAGACAGGCGGCTAAGATTTTTTGTCTGTCATCATCATTCATGTCGAGGCTGTCTTTTAACATGACTGTCTCAAAGTTAATGTCTAGTTTTGCTCTGCCTTGTGCCAACATTTCGTCGACGCTTGATTGAGTAAATATCAACTCACCATTAAGCTCGTTATATTGTTTGTCGATGGTGCCGCCGGTTATTAATAGTCTTATTGTCATCGGTGATGTGTGTTCATCGTCTTTAGTTGAATGTGAAATCGACTGTATTCTATTATTAAGTAGCGGGCAATTGATTGATAAGAATTTTTCTTGTTAATGCAGGTTGACTCAGCAACGACAGTCAATGAAAATCACACGTTCGTTAATGCGGAGGGAGGGGAAATCCACTGCGTTGCCGCTATCTGAAATTCGTTAGGACATGCAGGGAAAATTAATGATTAGCTTTATCAAAAACAGTTATCGCCGCCTGGTGCTTGATCATCCTGTATTCACTATATTTTTATTATTACTGGTGTTTGGTTTCTTTGTTTCGCATGCGAAAGATTTTAAGCTGGATGCCTCTGCGGACGCCTTGTTGCTGGAAAATGATGAAGATCTCAAAATCTTTCGTAATCTGAATGATCGATACGAAAACAAGGATTTTCTTTTTGTCACATTTACGCCTAATCAGGATTTGTTTTCGGATAGTTCCCTACATATTGTCGCCAGTTTAAGAGATGAATTAAAACAACTGGAATTAACGGATTCTGTTATCACTTTACTGGATGTGCCTTTGGTGAAACAGGTAGACGGTTCGTTATCTGAAGTGACCAGTAATTATCGGACACTATCATCTGAAGATGTTGACAAAGTAAAAGCCAAGGCCGAACTCATTTCAAGCCCGATATTCAAGGAGCTGATCATCAGCCTTGATGGGAATACCACGGCACTGCAGGTGAATCTGAAGGGCAATGATGACTTCCGGAAGTTACTCTACAACAGGAATGCGCTGCTGCAGAAACAACAAGAGGGGACATTATCCTCTGACGAGAGCACAGAACTTGATAATGTTGTTGATGAGTTTCAACTATTAAAAAGTGAAATAAACAAAAAAGATCATCAGAACATTCTCAATATTCGCGCAATCATGTATAAATATGAGGAGTTTGGGAATTTACATCTTGGTGGTGTCACCATGATCTCGGATGATATGGTCACATTTATCAAGAGTGATCTGGTCGTCTTTGGTGTTGGCGTTTTCTTGTTTCTTGTTGCCATGCTGAGCATGATCTTCAGGAAGGCACGTTGGGTAACACTGCCCTTGTTAAGTTGTATATATGCAGGGATGTTAATGATTGGGTTACTCGGACTTGTTGGCTGGAATGTTACGGTCATATCTTCAAATTTTATTTCTTTAATGCTGATCATCACCATGTCGATGAATATTCATCTGGTGGTTCGCTATCGACAGTTGCGTAAAGATTTACCTGATTTAAGTCAGCAAGAACTGGTTATGGAAATGGCAGGTAAGATGGTCTGGCCTTGTCTCTATACTGCATTAACGACAATCATGGCATTTAGTTCGTTGGTTGTGAGTGGCATTAAACCCGTTATAGATTTTGGCTGGATGATGACGATTGGTCTAACGGTAACATTTACCACGACTTTCTTTCTGTTTCCTGCGCTGTTGGTATTACTGAAAAAACCTGATATTGAGGAGGACAAAGAAGGCGGTTTTCAGATGATGCCTGCTTTGTCAGCGTTCACCGTGAGTCATGGCAATAAAATTTTAGCGCTATCAGTTGTATTGATGGTAGTAAGTGTTGTGGGGGTTTCAAAACTCGAAGTTGAGAATAGTTTTATTGATTATTTCAGTAAGGACACTGAAATTTATCGCGGGCTCAAATTGATTGATGACAAGCTAGGAGGAACGACTTCTCTAGATATTATTCTTAAATTTGATGAGGAGGCCGAAGAATCAGCAGAGGCTATCGACGATGAAGATGATGAGTTCGATTTTGGTTTCGGTGGCGATGAGGAAGACAATCCGGCTGATTACTGGTTTACACCAGACAAAGTAGAAGAAGTTAAGTTAATTCATGATTATCTGGAGGGCTTACCCGCTGTCGGCAAGGTGCTCTCGCTCGCTTCTATTATTCGCGTTGGTGAAGATGTAAACCAAGGTGAGTTTGATGCCTTTGAACTGGCCATTGTTTACAAACGTATGCCTGAAGAATTGAAGTCGAGCATGATCGATCCTTATATCTCAATAGGGAATAATGAAGCGCGGATTAATCTGCGCATTCTGGATTCCCTTGAGGATTTGCGTCGCAAGGAATTACTCGAACAAATCCATTTTGATCTGACGAACAAACTGGGATTTTCTGAAGATAGAATTGCCATCTCTGGATTGTTAGTGCTGTATAACAATATGTTGCAAAGTTTATTTAAATCACAAATCCTGACTTTGGGTGTGGTGATGGCAGGCATAGCATTGATGTTATTGCTGCTGTTCCGTTCTATCTCATTAGCCATCATAGGTATTATTCCAAACATTTTGGCATCGGGTATTATTCTAGGATTGATGGGGCTACTTGGTATCCCCCTGGATATGATGACGATTACCATTGCCGCGATTACGATTGGTATTGCTGTGGATAATTCTATCCATTATATCTATCGATTCCGCGAGGAATTTGCCAGAACACAAGACTACATCGAGACCTTACATTATTGTCATGCGAATATTGGTAAAGCTGTGTTCTATAATGCAATCACCATCATTATCGGATTTTCCATACTGATCCTGTCTAACTTTATACCAACTATCTACTTTGGTTTGTTGACAGCATTTGCCATGCTGGTGGCATTACTGGCAGCATTGACCTTGTTGCCAAAGTTGATACTTATTTGGAAACCTTTCCCTGAATCAGGATAAATTGATTGTAAACAGATAGTTACATAATTTTCAGGTGTAATTTAAATCATAGAAGTTAATTATTTGGTAATTATTTTGTTTGTGCAGAAACCTTTTACTTGTGGCAGGAACTAATTAGAATGTACGACCTGTGTTCGGCAAGAGTAGTTGAGCAGGATAAGATTTAGCTTAGGCTTAGAAACCAGAATTATCGCAAGGGGCATACCTTGTTTAGGTTGGAAAAATAACAGAGAAAACACAATGAAAAAAATAATATCTTTAATTATTTCTGTTTGGTTGGTTCTTCTATTCAGTCCAGTACAAGCAACAGTACAGACTGCTGAAGAAGTTGTGATGACTACTGCGGATGAAGTTCTCGCGCGATTGGCGGCTGATAAAGAAGCGCTGGATGCTGATCCTAGTAGGATTTACGGTTTAATAAACGAAGTGGTTATTCCGCATTTTGATTTTGTGAGTATGTCGAAATGGACCTTGGGGAAAACGAATTGGCGCGCCGCTTCAGAGGCTCAACGGACAGAGTTCGTCAGTGAGTTCAGGACACTACTGGTTCGTACGTATGCTAAAGCTTTGCTGGAATACTCTGAACAAGCTATAGAGTATTTACCATCGGAGGAAAATTCCAATTCGAATCTGGTTGTGGTGAAAACAAGAATTAATCAGGCGGGATCAGACGCTGTGCCTATTGATTACCGTATGCATGTCAGTGAAGGTGCATGGAAGGTTGTCGATATTGTCGTAGATGGCGTGAGTCTGGTCTCGACGTACCGAGGGTCATTTTCATCAGAAATCAAAAAAAATGGGCTCGAGTCTCTAATTAGCAAGTTAACAAAACGAAATGATGTAATGGTTACCGCGGATTCTCGCTAATATCCCCCGTTATTTTCTAATTAACACCGTATATTTACGGTGTTAATTATTTGAGTATGTTTTGCCAGCAGCAATTCTTTGCTGCTGGTGTCTGCTTAAATCATGTAAACTGCCCTGCTTTTTATTCAAGTTGATAGTTAAAGTCAGGTGATTTTCTTTTTTTCTATATTTATTTCGTCAGGAGTCAGATATGCAGGTTGAAGAAATCAAGGAAATGATCGAGCAAGGGTTTACTAATTCCGAGGTGACCGTTGAAGGGGATGGTCGTCATTTTCAGGCAGTTGTAGTCAGTGATGCATTCTCAGGTAAAAGCATGGTGCAACAGCATCAGATGGTTTATCAAACTTTAGGCGATAAAGTGGGTGGCGTTATCCATGCCTTATCGATTAGCACATATACCCAGGAAGAATGGCAACAACAGAAAAATCTCCAAGGGATTAATTAAGCCGAATTGATACAGAAATATGGATAAGTTAATGATAAAAGGTGGGCGACCACTGCAAGGTGAGATCAATATTTCTGGTGCCAAGAATGCGGCCTTACCTATTCTGGCGGCAACGCTTTTGGCTGATGACCCGGTTAATCTTAGTAATGTGCCGCACTTGCATGATATTACAACGACGATAGGGTTGTTGGCGCAGATGGGTTCGGAGCTCACCATCGACGAGCGAATGAACCTCGAAATAGACAGTACCAAGATTAAGGATTTTTTCGCCCCTTATGAGTTAGTGAAAACCATGCGTTCCTCAATTTTAGTATTAGGTCCGCTATTAGCGAAATATGGGAAAGCAGATGTTTCCTTGCCCGGGGGGTGTGCAATTGGTTCCAGGCCTGTGAATATTCACTTACAGGGTTTGCGATCGATGGGCGCAGATATTCAGGTCGAGAATGGATATATTCGAGCGACGGCAAAAAAATTAAAAGGCGTGCATCTGACAATGGATATTGTCACGGTGACCGGCACAGAGAATTTAATGATGGCAGCGACTTTAGCAGAGGGTATTACTGTCCTGGATAATGCCGCTCGTGAGCCAGAAGTTTCTGATTTGGCAAATTGTCTCATCAGCATGGGTGCAAAAATCAAAGGTGCAGGTACCGATAGGATAGAGATTGAAGGTGTAGAAAAACTATCGGGTACAAGTTACGAAATTATGCCAGACAGGATTGAAACGGGAACTTATCTGGTAGCAGCTGCGATGACCGGAGGAAAAGTCAAATTAAAAGGCACCAAGTCCGAACTACTTGACTCGGTACTTTCAAAATTAAGAGAAGCAGGGGCCAGTATTGAATCTGATGAAAATTCAATAACGCTTGATATGGGTGGGCGTAGACCCAAGGCAATTGATATTCATACGGTACCTTTCCCGGGGTTCCCGACAGATATGCAAGCACAGTTTACGGCGATGAATTGCATAGCGTCAGGCAGTGGAGTGATTACAGAATCAGTATTTGAAAATCGTTTTATGCATGTGCAAGAGTTGCAAAGAATGGGCGCCGACCTGAAGCTGGAAGGGAATACCGCCATTAGTACAGGGGTTGATAAGCTAGAAGGTGCCCCGGTAATGGCTACCGATTTACGTGCCTCTGCCAGTCTTGTGTTAGCAGGCCTGGTCGCAAGTGGAGACACAGTCGTTGATCGTATTTATCATATCGATAGAGGTTATGAAACAATCGAGGAAAAACTGACACAGCTTGGCGCACATATACGTAGGGTGGTCTAGTTTTATTTCGTTTCATTGATGAAGAATTTTAGTAAAGGTTAATCATTTTATAGATCAGGTAGTTTTGACTATGTCCAGAAACATCACAATCGCTGTCTCTAAAGGACGCATATTTAAAGATGCCATGCCACTATTGGCTGCGTTGGATATATATCCGCTTGAGGCGCCAGAAACAACGCGTAAATTGATCCTGGAAACAAATCGTCCAGACGTAAAGATCATTATTGTACGCACGACAGATGTACCTACTTACGTGGAATATGGTGCGGCTGATATTGGCATTGCAGGGAAGGATGTGTTGCTGGAATATCATGGTGATGGTTCAGGGGGTAATGGACTGTATGAACCGCTTGATTTGAAAATCGCCCAGTGCAGGATGGTAGTCGCGGAACTTGAATTTTCTAAAAATAGCCAAGAAATTGAAAGTAAGGACAGCGGTAGAAAGAGAATTGCCACCAAGTACGTCAATATTGCACGTAATTATTTTGCCAGCCAGGGTAAACAGGTGGAGATTATTAAATTATATGGCTCTATGGAGTTGGCTCCAGTACTTGGATTAGCCGATCAGATAGTTGATCTTGTTGATACGGGTAATACTTTAAAGGCGAATGGTCTGGTCGAAGTTGAAACCATAACAGAGATCAGTTCCAGACTGATTGTCAATAAAGGCGCGATTAAAATGAAAAGCGATCTCATCAAACCAATGATAGAAAAGTTGACAGAAGTTGTAGAAGCAAAATGAAGCCCAAGTTTCTAATCAGGCGTTTGCATAGTTCGGATGCTGTTTTTAAAGAACAACTAAAGTCACTACTTGCCAATACAGATGAACCCACTGTAGAAATAAGTCGCACTGTCGAGTCTATCTTAGCTGATGTCAGGACACGTGGTGATGAAGCACTTCTTGAATATACCAACCGTTTTGATGATCGTGATGCAAGCATAGATGATATTGAAATTCCAGCTGTAGAACTTGAAGCCGCTGTAGCTGCAATTCCAGACGAATTGCGACAAGGATTAGAACATGCCGCAGCCAGAGTGCGTGACTATCATGAAAGACAAATAACAGAATCCTGGTCATACAAAGACAAGGAAGGTAATACACTCGGGCAACAAGTGACGCCATTGGATAGTGTGGGTATTTACGTACCAGGCGGCAAGGCAGCTTATCCTTCATCTGTCATTATGAATGCAATACCTGCACATGTCGCAGGGGTCTCTGAAATTATTATGGTTGTGCCAACACCAAAGGGTGAAAAGAATCAGTTGGTATTGGCCGCCGCTGCAATTTCAGGGGTCAGCAAGGTGTTTTCGATAGGTGGTGCACAGGCGGTTGCTGCGCTGGCTTATGGTACCGTGCTAGTTCCCAAGGTCGATAAGATCGTCGGACCAGGAAATATTTATGTCGCGACAGCTAAAAGACAAGTCTTTGGTACTGTAGGTATCGATATGATCGCAGGGCCCTCAGAAGTACTTATCGTTAGTGATGGTGAAAGTAATCCAGATTGGGTGGCGATGGATTTGTTCGCACAAGCTGAACATGATGAAGAGGCCTGCGCCATTCTAATTTGTCCAAAAGTAGAATTTCTTGATGCCGTTGAGGAAAGTATTAATCGATTACTGCCTGAGATGGAAAGAAAAGACATTATCAAAAAATCACTTGATAAAAATGGCGCTCTGATTCTCGTTGAAGATATTGACGAAGCCATTGATTTGGTGAATCAGGTTGCACCTGAACATCTTGAACTTTCAATGACGGCACCAGAAGCCGTGCTTCCCAGGATTCGTCATGCAGGTGCTATTTTTATGGGTCATTATGCGGCAGAGGCTTTAGGTGATTATTGTGCAGGACCAAATCATGTTTTACCTACGGCGCGTACAGCTAGATTTTCATCACCTTTAGGGGTGTATGATTTCCAGAAACGATCCTCAGTCATTATGTGCACAGAACAATCTGCATCATCACTGGCATCGACAGCATCGGTGTTAGCGCGTGGAGAAGGTTTGACTGCACACGCTCGTTCTGCAGAATATCGAATCAAATCCTGATTCAATTACAGTAGTTCGATTCAATATGAAAACACACAAGAAGCCTTCCTCGGAAGAGCGATTACAACAATGGATTAAACCAGAGTTGCTAGCAGCTCGCGCTTATCATGTGCCGGATGCAGAGGGGTTAATCAAACTCGACGCCATGGAAAATCCATATCTTTTGCCAGTCGAATTACGCGAGAAAATTCTGCAGGTTATTTCAGGAGCGGAAATTAATCGTT
The DNA here is from genome assembly GCA_047620145.1 of Gammaproteobacteria bacterium. GTDB lineage: Bacteria > Pseudomonadota > Gammaproteobacteria > Eutrophobiales > Eutrophobiaceae > SMWN01. Next base: position 18,489 of record JBLHKO010000016.1, read on the forward strand.
ACCCGGATCCTGACGCCAGACTACTAAAGCAAAGTCTGCGCGTGGCAATGAATATTCCAGAGAGTATGGAAATCATGTTGGGTAATGGTTCAGATGAACTGATTCAAATCATTGCATTGGCAGTGGCACACTCAGGCAAAAAAATTCTGGCTCCCGAACCTGGGTTCGTGATGTATAAGATCGTTGCCGAGACTGTTGGGGCGGAATATGTTGGCGTTGATTTAAATCAGGATGACTTTTCAATAGATAGTGAAGCTATGTTGTCTGCAATCGAAAAGCATCAGCCGGCTGTCGTATTTTTGGCATATCCAAATAATCCAACCGGAAATTTATTTGATGAAAATACTATCAGTCAAATTATTCATGCAGCGCCTGGATTGGTGATAGTGGATGAGGCTTATTCTGCTTTCTCCGAGAAAACATTTATGCAACGACTTGGTGAGTTCGACAATCTTTTGGTGATGCGAACATTATCCAAGTCTGGTTTAGCTGGGTTGCGACTAGGAGTCCTCGCAGGACCAGCCCTGTGGTTAAACCAGCTGGATAAATTACGCTTACCCTACAATATCAATACGCTATCGCAGAAGTTGGCAGAATTAATATTGTCGCGTTATGAGATTCTGGAACAACAGGCTGAAGTAATTTGTGGCAATCGTTCAATTTTATTTGAACAACTACAGACCATAGAAGGTATTCGCCCTTGGCAGAGTTCTGCTAATTTTATTTTATTCCAATCGAAAGAAAAATCTGCAGATGCTATTTTGGCTGCCTTGATTGAACAAGGGGTTTTGATTAAGAATGTTTCGGCGAGTTTTCCAGCATTGAAAGATTGTCTTCGGGTGACGGTTGGGACGGAAGATGAAAATGAGGCTTTTATTTCTGCATTGAAGGTAACTTTATCTAGCTAATCCGTTTCGTCCTTCAAACATCCTTACAAGATTATTTAGTAGTTATTGAGTCCAGTAGCTCGCCTTGACGATTTAGAACCAAGATTGAATTACCATAGGCACCTGCAAAAGGAATAAAGGCAAGTTCCTTTTCATTCATGCCTGTTTTTTCGAGCCAATGTGCTATGTTAGATCGAAACGTATCATTTGTATTAGGTGAATTGGTTACTGAGGCTTCAAACAATTCATCAATATGTTTTTCTAATGGGGAATATAGAAAAAAGATCTGATGTTCAAGCTTGCCTTCTACGATTTGGAACAGAACAACCCCACTTTCTTCGTCTTCCGTTTCAGGATGTCGGACGTAGACGATTGCTGGGCTATGCTGGCTCAATTCTTTTAGTTGCTCAGGAGTCGCTTCGCTAGCTTTTAAATCATCCATTAATACTGGATGAAAGCGACCGTCCCAAAAACTGATAGCCAAGGGTCTTTGGCTGTATACAGCAGATAATCCCCAAATAAGTGCACTGATTTGGATGGTGCCTATGACAGAAAAATCGAATAAGATCGCTTTTCTTGATTTTTCTGGATTGAATATGAGTAAAGTCAAAAGAGGCCAAGGACTATAGATGATAAGGATGATACGCACACCTTGCCAGCCGCCATTAGTGGTGAAATGTGGATTTGGGTACCAGAGAAATCCAATGAAATAAAGTACGACAAAAAAAACTAGCGCACTCAGTAAAAAATGAATGCCGCTCGCTTTTAGACGAGGTTTTAGAGTCTTAACCACTATAAGTCTATTATATTTCTAAGATAGTCCAAGATTAGACTATATGAATTTTTAATTACTGTTTCTTTTAATATGAGGTCGTTGCGTGACTACTGCATTGATCTTGATCTCTTCCCAACCACGTACGATAGTCAATTCTATTTTGGAGCCAGGCGCGAGTTTGGCGATAGTGTCGATGGCTTGTTGTGGCTGGATAATGTCTTGCCCCTGAATTTTGGTAACTACATCTCCGGGGTGAATTCTGGCAATATCTGCGGGACCTCCTTGCAGTACACCTGAAACAAGAACGCCGCCTTTCATTAATCCCATGGCTTCTGCGATGTCTGCGGGCAGGGGTTGTGCCTGGATTCCTATCCAACCACGGATAACCCGTCCATTGCTGATTAGTTGACGCATGACATCAAGTGCTGTATTCACAGGTGTCGCCAGACCGATACCTTGTGAGCCACCGGTGGTCGAATAGATGGCCGTGTTAATGCCAAGCAAATTGCCTTGAGTAGAGATTAATGCGCCTCCAGAATTACCAGGATTAATATCTGCATCTGTCTGGATAAAATTATCGAATGTTGTTATCCCCAGGCGTTTTCTGCCAGTGGCACTGATAATCCCCTGTGTTACGGTTTGGCCAAAATCATAGGGATTACCAATGGCCAAGACAATATCACCAACACGTAGCTGGCTGGAGTCGCCTATAGGGATGACAGGGAGGTTGTCCAGGTTAATTTGCAGTACAGCCAAATCAGTATCACCATCAATGCCTATGGTTTTAGCAATAGTTTCCCGCCCGTCGCGTAAGGTCACAAATATTTCTTCAGCACCCTGTATTACATGAGCATTGGTAAGTATGTATCCTTTTGCGTCCATGATGACGCCAGAACCCTTACTGTCGATTCTTTTCTTGGTGTTGCCTGCTGACGCATCGCCTTGAGTGGATTCACCAAAAAAGCGTCTAAACAGCGGATCCTGAAGGATCGGATTTTTTTGTTCCGTATAAGTGTTGCCGGTGTAAACATTCACCACGGCGGGCGCGGCAGCCTCAATAGCTGTGTGATATGAATTTACTTGTGTCGCTGAGTTGAAAGGCGAACTGCCTGGGTTGAGCAATAAAATAACTGCAGCGAGAGCCAAACCGACAACGATAGATTGGACGATAAAGGTCAATGCTTGTTTTAAATTCATTGTCTTGGATTCAAGCCGGAGAAAGGATTATTTACCCGGCAAAAAGTGGTGGTTTTCTGGCAAAAGGCTTGACATAGCATGGTATACTACCCAACTAGAAAAAAAATAGTAGTCAGTTGAATTATTCGTTGTGACTTTAATTAATTGGGGAATTTTGGGGTGAGCGATATGCAGGATGGTGGCATTGATAAAAGACGGCGTCATTTTCTAACTGCTGCAGCGACTGTCGTTGGTGGCGTGGGTGTAGTGGCGACGGCTGTTCCATTTGTTTCTACATTAGCCCCAAGCGCAAAGACCAAGGCGATTGGTGGGCCAGTTGAAGTGGACATTAGTGGAATAAAACCAGGTGAAAGGAAAACGGTAAAATGGCGTGGCAAACCTGTCTGGATATTGCGCAGAAGTAAAGAAGCTGTGGCGGAACTGGCAAATATGGCAGACATACTGCGCGACCCGCAATCAGATGTTGAGCAACAGCCTGCTTACGCAAAAAATGATTATCGGTCTGTCAATCCGGAATATCTGGTTGTTGTCGGACTGTGTACACACCTCGGCTGTTCACCAAACTATCTTGCAAGAGGTGATGAATCACATGATTTTGGTCAAGATTGGAAAGGCGGCTTTTTCTGCCCGTGCCATGGTTCTAAATTTGATCTGGCTGGACGTGTCTTCAAAGGCGTGCCTGCCCCGGCTAATCTGGTGGTGCCTAAATATCAGTTCATTAGTGACACAATAATCTTGATTGGTGATGATTCAAGTGATGCGGGGGTAAGTTCATGAGCAAGCTTATTGATGAGGGTACAAAGTTGCTTAATAATTCTCTCGGTTGGATCGATGAGAGATTTCCTCTGACCAAGACCTGGAATGAGCACCTTGCTCAGTACTATGCACCAAAGAATTTTAATTTCTGGTATTTCTTTGGATCATTGGCATTAGTTATTTTGGTAATTCAGATCGTCACAGGCATCTGGTTGACTATGAATTACAAACCTTCTGCAGAGCATGCATTTGCATCTGTGGAATATATTATGCGTGATGTTGATTGGGGTTGGTGGGTTCGATATATGCATTCAACCGGCGCATCTGCCTTTTTTATCGTTATTTATCTGCATATGTTTCGGGGCTTATTGTACGGCTCTTTCAAACGCCCAAGAGAACTTTTATGGTTAACGGGAATGTTTATTTATCTGGTTCTTATGGCCGAAGCATTTTTTGGTTATTTATTGCCATGGGGCCAGATGTCGTATTGGGGTGCGCAGGTAATTATTTCATTGTTCGGTGCGATTCCGTTTGTGGGTACCGAGTTGGCAGAATGGATCCGGGGTGATTATGTTGTCTCTGATGTGACACTGAATCGCTTTTTCTCCTTCCATGTGATTGCGGTACCGTTGGTTCTATGTGGTTTGGTTGGTTTACATATATTCGCACTCCATGAAGTAGGTTCTAATAATCCCGATGGTGTAGAAATTAAGAAAAATAAAGATGCTAATGGAATACCTTTGGATGGCATCCCATTCCATCCTTATTACACAGTCAAGGATATTGTCGGGGTGGTAGTTTTTCTTATCTTCTTTTGTCTGGTGGTGTTTTTTAATCCAGAGATGGGAGGCTACTTTCTAGAACACGCTAACTTTGTCCCGGCAGATCCACTGAAGACACCTGAGCATATTGCACCAGTGTGGTATTTCACGCCGTTTTACGCCATCTTACGAGCCGTCCCCGATAAGCTGGGTGGTGTTATGGCGATGGGCGCGGCTACTTTAATCTTCATGACATTGCCTTGGTTAGATAGAAGTCCAGTGAGGTCGATTCGTTATCGTGGATGGAAATATAGAACTGCGTTGTCTTTATTTGTTATTACCTTTATCAGCCTTGGTTGGCTGGGAATGCAGGTCGCAACGCCGAATGTAACAATGGCATCTCGAATATTTGCAGTCATCTATTTTCTTTTCTTTTTGTTGATGCCTTTTTACACGGCAAATGATACAGATAAACCTGTTCCAGATAGGGTGACTTAGAGATGAAACGTAGAATACTTTTACTTACTGTTGCATTGATATGGCCATTAACGGTGTCAGCTAGCACATCGGGAGATGCTCCTCACTACACGGCAGATGTGGATGTTACGGACAAGGCTTCTTTACAACGTGGTGCAAGAACCTTTATGAATTATTGTATGGGCTGTCATTCAGCCGCCTATATGCGCTATAACCGCATGGGTGAGGATCTAGGCATCCAAGAATCGATTTTACAGAGTAACTTGATGTTTGGCACAGAAAAGAGTGGTGACACTATGACGATTGCCATGCAAAAAGAGGATGCCGAGAATTTTTTTGGCACGGCAGCGCCAGACTTATCTGTTATCGCCCGCTCAAGAGGTGCTGACTGGTTGCTGACTTATTTCATGACATTTTATCGTGATGACTCGAGGCCCTTTGGTGTCAATAACCTGGCATTTAAAGATGTCGCTATGCCTAATGTTTTATGGGAATTGCAGGGGATGCAAAAAGCTGTTTATAAAACAGTTCAGCGAGAAGATGGTACGCAACATGAAGTGATAGATCATCTGGAACTGGAAACCCCGGGTCTGTTAGATAGCAAAGCATACAAAAGAACGGTCAATGATTTGGTGAATTTTCTCGTCTATGTCGGTGAGCCAGCACAGATACAGCGGAAGAAAACAGGCGTCGTTGTGATTCTCTATCTCTTGGTACTTCTGGTTATTGTTTATTTGCTCAAGAAGGAATACTGGAAGGATGTTCATTAATCGTTAATCGCGATTCAATTTATAATTAAGTAGTTATTTACTAGGAGATGTTATGGCGAGTATAGCCAATAGACGTTCTGTAATGGTGTTATATTCAGACAGTGTCAGTCCCGCAGGTCATTGCGTGAGACTGGTGTTGGCTGAAAAAGATATCAATGTTGAAGTTAATTATGTCGAAGATGGAGAAAGGCCTGAATCATTGATTGAAATCAATCCATACAATTCAGTGTTGACCTTAATAGACAGGGATCTTGTTTTGTATGATGAGCAAATCATCATGGAATATCTTGATGAACGTTTTCCTCATCCACCTTTACTCCCTGTAGATCCGGTGACAAGAGCGGGTAATCGTCAATTACGTTTCCGTGTTCTGAAAGATTTGTATTCTTTGATTGATGATATTGAGTCATCAGACAGTGCGAAATCCAGTAATGCGCAAAAAACTATGAAAGATAATCTGACTGCAATTGCACCGGCGTTTGTGCAGAAACCCTATTTCATGTCAGATGAATATACTTTGGTCGATTGTTGTATCGCTCCTTTGCTATGGCGGTTGCCGACTTATGGTATTAAGTTACCGGCTTCAGCTCGTCCTATTGAACAATACGCCGACAGGCTTTTTGAACGGGATGCCTTTCAGATCAGTCTTTCAGAGGCAGAAAAGGAAATGCGCGGTTTGATCAGCGTCTGAAAAAAAATGCGCAGCTCTGAATCTATGACCTCAAACAAACCCTATCTGATCAGGGCGTTGAATGAGTGGATTCTCGATAATCAACTAACCCCTTTTCTACTTGTCGATGTGAGTATAGAGGGGGTTGTGGTACCTGAGCAGCATGTAAAAGAGGGGAAGATTGTGTTGAATGTATCACCTAGCGCAGTGCAGGAAATCAGCTTTGAGGATGCAGGGATCTATTTTTCAGCACGATTTAGTGGACAACCTTTCTCGATTAATATTCCCATCACTTCTGTTCTTGCAATCTATGCCAAGGAGAATGGCAGGGGCATGATGTTTGCCGGAGAAGAATCATTAACTGAAGACAATATCGAAAGTAAGCAAAAGGAATCTGCTAAAAAAGAAACCAGGAAGAAGCCGGTACTGAGTATTGTTAAATGAAAGATCCTTACTTACGTTAATCTATATATTGAAAGAGCTTCACAACTTTCTGTACACCCCCGACCTGCTGAGTCTCTCCTGTTGCTATATCAGACTCAACTCTTTTTAAAAGTCCCATCAAGTAGACAATACCTTTTTCAGTAACTATTTTTATGCGTGTTGCATCAAAATTTTTCAGTGTAAGAAGTCTGATTTTCACTTTTGATGTGATCAGACTATCACTACTCCTGCTTGTCCATGAACTAGGCGCGGCAATGGTTAATTCATCATAGACATGCGTGACTTTTGGTGTGGTTTTGACGAGATTTACAATGCGTTGTCTTATCTCCTCGCTAGGTGTTTCACCGGTGATTAATACAACAGTATTGTAGCTGGTCACGTTAATATGTGAACTGTCATTTATTTCTTTATCAGTGTAGAAATTGTTTACAGCTTTCAATTCTATCGCCTGATCTTCAATAAAAGTTCCTGTCGTGCGTCGATCATTAGCAACAGTTGCTGTTGTTCCTGCCGCTGCACCAGCACCGACAACGGCAGCAGCGCATCCGGAAAGTAATAATGGTAATAGTAAGATCAATGATAAATTCTTGCCAATAGTCATAGTTTATTTTACTCCTGACCTAGTAGATGACGATCAATTAAATCGCACAAGGAATGGATAATCATAATATGCACTTCCTGTATTCTTGCTGTAGACCAACTGGGGACACGAAGTTCAATATCGTTTTGTTCCATCATGTCGGCAATCTGGCCGCCTTCACGCCCTGTTAGCGCAATAATATTCATATCACGATCGTGAGCAGCATCTATCGCATGAATAATATTATGGGACTCACCGCTGGTGCTAAACGCCAGTAGAATATCTCCTGCTTGTCCTAGTGCTCTTATTTGTTTAGAAAATATTTCTGCGAATTGGTAATCATTTGCTATGGAGGTAATGGTCGATGCATCAGTGGTTAAGGCAATAGCGGGGAGCCCCGGGCGTTCCATCTCAAATCGATTTAACATCTCGGAAGAAAAATGTTGGGCATCAGCAGCAGAACCGCCATTGCCGCAGGATAAGATTTTATGTTCCCCCAGTAGACAATTTGTCATAGCCTCGGCTGCGGAAACAATGACGGGGGCAAGCAGTTCAGCTGCTTCAGTCTTAACCTGAATGCTTTCACGAAAATTTTCTTTAACTCTTTGTACAGGATCCATAATATGGTTTCGTCAGTTATTCACTGCGGCAGATTATGCCTGAAAAGCGTTTTTAATCCACTCAATCGTTGGAGATTCCTGGTCACCAGTCAAAGTGACAACATCAAATCTACAATCCATTTGCGAAGCATTACGATTCTGGCTGAGATAGTGATTGCTGGTAATGATAATGCGCTCACATTTTTGTCTGTTAATGGATTCTAAAGCCGTATGAAAATAATTGTTTGATCTGTAGCGAACCTCAATAAAAAGTATAATATTTTTGTCCTGCATAATCAGATCAATTTCCCCAAAAGTTGATCTAAAATTTTTCTCCAGAAGTTTGATATTTTTAGTTTGAAGATATTCCAGTGCAGTTTGCTCAGCCCAACGACCACGTAGATAAGAAGTCTTCCCTGACTTGGCTGGCATTAATTCAAACCGACTGTATCCGATAATTCTGGTTTACCATTAACGAATTTGGCCCAGATCGATCTCCTTAACACTCGACCTTCTCTATCAATTTTTAAATAACCTGTCTTGCCTTCATATTGCTGGGAGGGTTGTAAAACAAGTTCAGCAATATGAGGAATGAGAGAATAAGCATCTATACCGAAGGCATAGAGTCTCTTATAGGCAGAGTGGCTAGGTTTACGGTACCTTTCTATCATTCTGTTCAGAGGTGAATATTCATTTTCTGGATTAATTACCCAGGGCATATCGACAAATGTAACATTATTGATATCGTCATCAGCACGCTCGTCTACATTGCCAGTAAAGATATTAGAAATCGAATATAAAACAATATCGTCAGTTCTGTAGTAACGTAGTTGTGGCACGAGTTGTCTGCCTATCTCAGGAGGTACAGTCATGAAGATTAAATCTACGTCCTGTCTGCGTCTGGTTTCGGTCCTCAGGCTTCTCTGTAGTTTGCTACGCAAGGTTTTGCCACGCTGTTCGCTTTGATTAATATTAAGAACACGCCTGACGGGATCGGCAAGCTCCCGAACATCCTGTCCGATATTGACATGCTCAAGAGTGATTCCTCCGAGTGCTTGCCAGTGAGTAGTAAACGCATCTTGAACTCGCTGACTTCTTTCATCGCCCGTCGAGATAGTAATCGCCCGAGCGCGACCATCAAACCATGCACGTTCTGCCACTTGTTTGGCTTCATCTTCAGGAGACAGACCAAACTGTATAATGGACGGCAGAGCTGACGGGCTGGAGGTATTCGAAGTGTTTTGCTGTCCGTCATATTGATTGAGTACCAGAGTTGTTACTCTGGCATCACCTTCTTCTATAAGTTTCGATATCGCATCCTTTTGTAAGGGCCCGACTATAAAGTCAGCGCCTTCGCTAATGGCTTGCTCGTATTTCTCAACAATATTATCGACATCAGTGTTATAAATTTTTATGATCGGTTTGTCATCTCTTGACTCATACCATGCAGCCATAAAACCTTCACGTATGGCGATAGAAGCGTCGTTCAATCTACCTGTGAATGGCAGAAGCAGTGCAATCTGGGAAGGTGGTTCTGCTAATTGCCTGGAGCTGTTGATAATTTCAGGAATGATACCGCCTAAAGCAGGATGATCAGGATATCTCTGTTGCCAGGTAGCGATTGCAGTTTCAAGATTAGCCGTGTTTTGCATCATGGTTTGGTTGATGATTGCCAGTTCCATCCAGCTGGCAAGTATCCCGGAACTATCAGCTTGATGATTATTAAGTTCATCAAGCGATAATTGAGACAGGCTTAGCCATAGGTTTTGATTATTATCAGCAATCTCCTGAGGATCATTCAGGTATGAATTTAAAAGGATACGTTCCTTGGCTGCAGCAAAGTATTCATGTTTCAGATGTAAAGTCGTCGCTCGCGTTGCATGAAATTTCGCAAGTACATCACGTGGCGAGTCCACCGGAATGGTAAAATTTAGTTGTTGCCAGGCTGTCTCGGGGTCATTTTTTGTCAGAGAGATCTGTGCCTGATAAATTGTTTTAAGCGTTCTTTGAACATCACTTAGCTTATCCTGTGGCAGAGTTTCCAGAATTTGTTCTGCTCGTTCTATTTCTTGATCCTTAATTAACGCATCTGCAGCGCCCAGTTGGTACTTTATTTCGTTTTTTGGATCAGACTCTGCGAGCGCTAAATATTCTTCGGCTGCAGCGTAAAAATTACCTAATTGATAAAGTTCTTTAGCATGCACATCGGCCGCGACAACTGGAGTTTCAGGTTTGCTTGTTTGTGGCCCACAGCCGGAAAGGCCTATTAACGCCAGGCTTGATAACGAAAGAGTGATAAAGAAAAAGATTGGTGTATTGTGTCGCATTGTTTTATTAAAGTAGCCCTAACTGGTTTAACCGTGGCATAAGTTGTCACATTAACGAAGCGGAGTTCTGTGTGTCAATCATAAAAGGTGCTTTGTACATCGTCGCAACACCGATTGGAAATCTTGAGGATCTCAGTCCTCGGGCAATATCAGTGTTGAAGCATGTCGATCTCATTGTGGCGGAGGATACCCGTCACAGCAAGCCCATGTTAAATCAATTTGGTATCGAAACAAAAATCCGTGCCTATCATGATCATAACGAGCGCGAGCAAACACCCAAACTGATCGAATTATTGCAGCAAGGCCAGTCTATTGCTCTGATATCCGATGCCGGCACGCCATTGATCTGCGACCCCGGATATCATCTGTTGGGCGCTGCACATGCGGAGAAAATCAAGGTCATTCCTGTCCCTGGCGCATCGGCCATGGTTAGCGCCCTGTCTGCTTCCGGTTTTTCAGCAGAGAAGTTTATCTTTGAAGGTTACCTGCCTGCGAAACAGGTAGCACGTCAAACCAGAATGCAGGCATTGCAAACTGAAGAACGGACGATGGTGTTTCATGAAGTCCCGCATCGGATTATCCATTTTATGGAGGATTCGATAGATTGTTTTGGCGCAAGTCGACAGGCAGTAATCGCAAAAGAAATTACAAAATTACATGAAACGATTTATCGTGATTCTCTGGAAAATATTTTACTTTGGTTGAAAGAAGATGCAGTCAGATGCAAAGGTGAGTTTGTTGTCGTAATACAGGGAGAAAAAACAGATCAGTTTGATTCAGCAGAAGCAAAAAGAATTCTGCAGATTTTATTAAAAGATCATTCGGTGAAGGATGCAGTAAAACTCGCTACAGAAATTTTAAACGGTAAAAAAAATGAGCTTTATAAAATAGCGATGGATTTGAAGGAAAATTGATAAATCGTATTCTGTCTTAAAGGTTATCAATTGGTGATTTCACGCCTCTCCCACCTTTTTTAACAACGTGTGTGTAAATTTCAGTGGTTTTTACATCTGAATGTCCAAGTAATTCCTGGATTGTCCTTAAATCATAACCATTCTCCAATAAGCGAGTTGCAAAACTATGCCTGAATGTATGTGGAGTGACTTTTTTTAAAATACCGGATTTAACTACTGATTGTCTGACCGCTTTCTGGATACACGTTTCATGGATATGGTGTCTTCTAATAACACCTTCTCGCGGATCTTTGGAAACGTCTGTTGCAGGGAATATATATTGCCATTTAAATTCAGAAGCCGCATTTTTATATTTGCGTGCCAGTGCATACGGCAAGTAGACCTTTCCATAACCTCTCGCCAGATCAAAGTCGTGAGTTTTCTTTGATAACACAATCTGTTCTTTTAATAATTCCAGCAGTGATTCAGGCAAGACAGTTGTTCTGTGTTTGTTGCCTTTACTCTCGCGAATAATGATTTGGTTCATTGCAAAATCAATATCCTGAATCCTCAAGCGACAACATTCCATCAACCGAAGCCCACAGCCATACATCATTTTTCCCTTGAGTTGATGTTTTTCATTCATGTTATGGATTACTAGTATTGCTTCTTCATGACTCAGGACAACCGGGATCCTTATAGATGGCTTTGCATAGTTAAATTGCAGATCAACTATAGGAATGTTCAGAAATTTTTTATAAAGAAATATCAGTGCATTCAATGCTGTTTTCTGAGTGCTTGGCGAAACATGCCGTTCAATGGCAAGAAATGATAGAAATGTATCGATTTCAGACCCCCCTAAATCTTTAGGGTGCTGCATTTTATGAAATCGAATATAATAAAGAACCCAATAAACGTAGGTCTTTTCAGTACTATAAGCGAGACCTTTTTTGCGGATAAAGGAACGTAGTTGCGGTATAAATCGGTTTGATTTTTGATTAATTGGAACAGGAATATCGTCCATGGAAAAAGTCCTTTCATTTATAGCTATCCTTAATGGCTTTGTATCATGCGTTGAGACTTATAGAAAAACAAGCGTTTGTGCGCTTGCTTTCGTGTCATTTTTTAGTCATGTAAAAACCTGTTGTAAATCAGTGAATTACATTCTCAATCGAAACTTAGCCAGAAAAAAACAAAAGCCAAAACGACTATTATTCGCCGCTTATTTTCTGGTGATAACTTCATCTAGCTCTAAGTCATTGATTAGCATTTGATTATAACAATAGTTGCCATAATGAAAATAAAGAAAACAAAAGCCGAAAACTACGGACGCGTCCGTAAAACAAACTGTTAGCAGTCATTATAAACACCTTGCAAATAGGATAGTTATGGTATATTTTTTATATCATGATATCGTTTGAATTTGACGCCAAAAAAAGCATTACCAATTATAAGAAACATGGTATCGACTTTTTAGAGGCTCAAAAACTCTGGGAAGATCCTAATCTATTAGAAATTCCCGCAAAAACGATTGATGAGCCGAGATTTCTTATAATTGGACGTATCGGCTCGGATTATTGGTCAGCGGTAATTACGTATAGATATGAAAAAATACGAATTATCTCAGTACGTCGTTCCAGGAATTCTGAGGTGGCAATATATGAAAGCTAAAACATTTGATAAAAAATTTGAAGAAGGTGAGGACATTCTGAGTCACCTTGACCTTTCCAATGCAAAGAGAGTATCTCAGGAACAAAAGAGAGTTAATGTAGATATTCCAATCTGGATGCTTAATTCTTTGGACCAGGAAGCGAGCAGGCTTGGCGTGACCCGGCAATCGATTATAAAAGTGTGGCTAGCAGAGCGTCTTGAAAATTTGACTGCTAACAAATCACTCCAGTCGACGCGTTCGCGCGACTGAGTTCAATCGTTAGCAGTAATCACTGCCAATTAATCTCAATCTAAATGTTTTCTTGCAACTTTCAGGCGCTTATCTGACACTAGCGCCGGGAGTCGGCCGGGTAATCGCTCTTTGTTCTATTGACTTGTCTTTAGACAGAGAGAGGAAAGTCCGGGCTCCGCAGGACAGAGTGCCAGATAACGTCTGGGAGGCGCGAGCCTATGGAAAGTGCCACAGAAAATATACCGCCGGCTTTTGTCGGTAAGGGTGAAATGGTGCGGTAAGAGCGCACCGCGCTGGTAGTAATATCAGTGGCAGGGTAAACCCCACTCGGAGCAAGACCAAATAGAGGGGCGCATTGCCCTGCCTTTATAGGCACTGCAATAAGGCGTGGTCCGCGTTGTCCCTGGGTAGGTTGCTTGAGGTGTACGGTGACGTACATCCCAGATGAATGATTGCCTCTATCAGCTTGCTAATAGAACAGAACCCGGCTTATAGGCCGACTCCCTATTTTTTCTAGAAAAACTCGAAAATATGTCTTAACTTCGAGTAAATTATTAACTATGTATTACAAGTTAATGATATAGAGATAGTTTAAAGATATTGGCTACATACTTCTCTTGAGCTTTTTAACATTTCACCGCTAAGTATCTGTTAAATAAGACACATTTCCCAAATAAAAACACAAAGTTTGCTTGCATCAGGCTTTGCAAATATCTATAGTTCGTAAGTGGGTGATTGTGGGTAATTGTGGGTAAAACAAACATTTAGGGGAAATTTCTTGTTTCGAGGTTTTGGAACACTCAGCGTTGATAGTAAGGGTCGATTAGCAGTGCCTAGCCGATACCGCGAGCGCTTGTCTTCTGAAACCGGGGGATGCCTGGTTTTAACGCTTAATCCAATGGATAGATCTCTATGGTTATACCCTCTAGTTGAGTGGGAAACTATCGAAACCAAACTCGCCGAATTATCAGATTTTGACAAACAGGGTCGCAGAACCAAACAGATGATGCGTGGTTATGCGACTGATTGTCAGTTGGATGCTCAAGGTCGGATTCTAATTCCTCAGGAGTTACGTGACTACGCTCAGCTTAAAAAGCAGGCCGTCATTCTTGGTCAGGGAAATAAATTTGAGATCTGGGATGAAAAGTCGTGGAGAGAACAACGTGATCAATGGTTAGAGAATATTGGTGATGATTCAGGCGAACCTTCTGATGCACTTAGATCCTTATCGTTATGATTATTGCCTGATGCAACACACAAGAAATGACCGACAACATTGTAGAAGGGTCAGAGAATACGGAGTTTAAACATACACCGGTATTGCTGAATGAAACATTGCAAGGCCTCAAGATACGTTCTGACGGCATGTACATTGATTGTACATTTGGTCGTGGGGGTCATAGTCGCAGCATTCTTCAACAACTTGGAGAGAATGGTCGTTTACTTGCGTTCGACAGAGACCCTGATGCGATTGCAGCCGTTGATAAACAATTTCTTGGTGATCCGAGATTCACATTGGTACACGGTTCCTACACAAAACTGGAAGAGTCAGTGAAAGCATTGAACCTGACAAAAAAGGTTGATGGTGTATTTCTGGATCTTGGTGTTTCTTCACCACAACTTGATGATGCTTCACGAGGATTCAGCTTCATGCGTGACGGTGATCTTGATATGCGTATGGACAACAGCTGTGGCATGACAGCAGCAGAATGGTTGAGCCATGCACCTGCTGAAGAAATTGCCAATGTGCTTTATGAGTATGGTGATGAGCGATTTTCAAGACGCATTGCCAGAGTGATTGTCGAACAGAGAGATGAATTACCCATCACGCGGACGACACAATTAGCTGATCTGGTTAGTTCAGCAATCCCACGGAAGGAGAAAGACAAGCATCCTGCAACCAGAACGTTTCAGGCGATTCGTATTTTTATCAATCGTGAATTGGAAGAATTGGAAACCGTTTTGATACAAGCAATGAATGTGCTTGCTGAAAATGGCAGATTAGTGGTGATCAGTTTTCATTCACTAGAAGATCGATTGGTAAAAAGATTTATGCGCGATCAAGCAAAAGGCGTGGATATTCCAAGAGAAATCCCGGTGACGCATGATGCTTTCAAACCAAAATTAATTATTATTGGAAAACCAATACGTGCTCAGCAAGATGAAATTAGAAATAACGCAAGAGCACGTAGTGCCGTGTTGCGCATAGCTGAGTGTCCTGCAACGTGAAAATTATTTTCTTGACGCTAATGGCAGTAACAGTATTTTTTTCAGCAATTGAAGTTGTTATTGCACGCCATGATACGCGTAAGTTATTTGTAGAAATACAGAGATTAGAAAAAGACAGAGACGATTTAAACGAAGAATGGGGTCGTTTGCAACTGGAGCAGAGCACTTGGGCAACAGATGCGAGGATTGAATCTGTTTCTAAAACTGAGTTGCATATGATTGAGCCTGAAACGCGTTCGGTGTTACTGATTTCGAAATGAGTGTTTTATCAATGAGTCTGGGTCAAAAATGAGAGAAATAGTAAGAATAACTGAGTTCCCAATGCGGCGCTGGTTTCTGCTCAGCCTTTTTACAATCTGCATGACCGGATTGCTTTTCCGTGCCGTTCACCTACAGGTATCAAATAAAGAATTTTTGCAGAATCATGGAGATGCAAGGGCGTTACGCATCGTAGAAATACCTGCTCATAGAGGCATGATAACGGATCGAAATGGCGAATCGCTGGCCATTAGTACGCCAGTGAATTCCATCTGGGCAGTTCCGCGGACAGTGATGGATAGTGGTTTAAAACTGGATCGGCTTGCTGAATATTTACAAATAGATGAAAACGAATTAACCAATATGTTGAAAGGTCGTGTTGGTAGACAATTTGTTTATCTAAAGAGACATGTCGCGCCTGCGCTTGCAGAACAAGTAAGGTTGCTGGATATTCCGGGCATCTCATTGCAACGAGAATATCGTCGTTATTACCCCGCAGGCGAAGTTACTTCTCATGTGCTTGGGTTTACCAACATAGATGATTCAGGACAGGAAGGTATAGAACTTGCGTATGACCGTTGGCTTAAAGGTTCGCCAGGAAGTAAAAGAGTTTTAAAAGACAGACTCGGTCGCGTCATTGAAAATATAGAAAGCATTACGACACCAGATACGGGTAATGAACTTGTCCTCGCTATTGATAGGCGTGTTCAATACCTTGCCTATAGAGAATTAAAAACCGCGGTGAATCATTATAAAGCGCGTGCGGGTACGCTGGTGATGCTTGATGTGAAAACAGGGGAAATCATTGCCTTGGTTGGTCAGCCTTCATATAACCCGAATAACAGGACGGGTTTGAAGAGCAGCAACTATCGTAATCGTGCATTAACGGATGTCTTCGAGCCTGGCTCAACATTGAAACCGTTCACCGTTGCGACAGCTTTGGAAAGTAGTTTATATGATATTAAAACAACCATCGATACGCGACCTGGATATTTTAAAGTAGGTGGTCATACGATACGGGATCATCAAGATTATGGTGTGATCGATTTAACTACGGTCATAAAAAAATCCAGTAATATTGGTGCTAGTAAGATTGCCTTATCACTTGAGCCAAGGGATGTTTGGTCAACATTGACCAAGGTTGGTTTCGGTCAGACTACCGGAAGTGGTTTTCCGGGAGAATCATCAGGCTATTTAAATCCATACAACAATTGGTCTGAAGTAGAACAGGCAACCATATCATTTGGCTATGGCATCTCTGTAACCGCCTTACAATTGGCACAAGCCTATATGCCATTTGCTACCGATGGCATGATGTTACCGGTTTCATTTTTAAAGGTGACAGAACCAGTAAATGGAACGCAGGTATTTTCTGCGAAGGTGGCCAAGCAAGTCAGGACGATGTTGGAAACAGTCGTTGAAACAGGGGGTACCGGACAGAGGGCATCGATAGAAGGTTATCGTATTGCAGGGAAAACCGGGACAGTACATAAGACTGTCGTCGGCGGCTATTCTGAGGATCGTTATTTGTCACTGTTTGCAGGCATGGCGCCTGCCAGTAATCCAAGGCTGATTGCTGTGGTGATTATCGATGAGCCGCAAGGTGATGATTATTATGGAGGATTGGTGGCCGCACCGGTATTTTCAAATGTGATGGCCGGTGCCCTGCGCTTACTTGATATTCCGCCAGATAATTTTCCTGTATTGAATAAGCAAATAGTTGCAGTAGAGAGGGCTAACTGATGATGTCTGTGGACAAGATCACAACTTCTCAAACTCTCAGTCAATTGTTGCAAGGCTTAGCAAATATTTCGAGTCAGCAAAATGTCGAAGTGACGGGGATTAGCTCTGATAGTCGAACGGTTAAGCCAGGTAATCTATTTATTGCGTGTAACGATCCTGGTTTCATGAATTACGTGAAGTTTGCCATCGAAGCTGGCGCGAGTGCCGTCGTTGTAGAGTTAGATAAAACTCCTGACATCCCAAAATATAGTGTGCCCGTTATTGCGTTACCACAGTTGCGCGCACAAGCAGGTTTAATTGCCGCAAGATTTTTCGGAAACCCAAGTCACGATATGAATGTGATAGGGGTAACAGGAACGAATGGCAAAACCACTGTGAGTTATCTTATCGCGCAAGCTTTTGATCATGAAAGGCAGGGGAAAAGTGGTCTGATAGGCACATTAGGCTATGGTCCCTTTGATCAACTTTCCAAAGGACCAAATACCACGCCAGAACCAGTGGCACTTCAAAATACTTTTGCAGATTTGCGCGAAGATGGAATTGATGTGGTTGCCATGGAGGTGTCTTCTCATGGTCTGGATCAATATCGTGCCACAGGGGTTGAATTTGATATTGCCGTATTCACAAATTTAAGCCGCGATCATCTTGATTACCACCAAACGATGGAAAATTATTCGCAGTCAAAGCGACGGTTGTTCAGTGATTTCTTAATCAGAAAAGCTGTTATTAATATTGATGATGCATTTGGTCGAGAGTTAATAGAAGAATTTCAGCAGAAAATAGAACTTGTTGGCTATACATTGAATGCTGGTGATGATGATTACGATTTTCCTGTTGTGGTCGGTAAAGTTATTTCTAACAATGTGGCAGGAAATGCGCCAAGAAATGTGCCAGGTAATGTGATTGGGATGACGCTGGAAATAAACTCTCCTTTTGGTAGTGGCACGTTGACATCACCACTAATTGGCGAATTCAATGCGTCTAATTTATTGGCATCTATCGCAACACTCTGTTTATCGGGCATCTCATTTCGGGATGCAGTTTCAACTTTATCAATCTGTACAAGCGCGCCGGGCAGAATGGAATCTTTCCGCCGAGAAGGAAAACCTCTAGTCATCGTTGATTACGCACACACGCCCGATGCATTAGAGCACGCTCTTCATGTTCTAAAGTCTCAATCTTCAGGAAAACTCTTCTGTGTTTTTGGTTGTGGTGGCCAACGAGATCAGGGTAAACGTGCAGAAATGGGAAAGGTCGCAGAAGCGCTAGCGGATCATATTTTCTTAACCAATGACAATCCTCGCTATGAAGCCGCTGAGACAATTATTAAAGATATCGTTAGTGGCATAACAGATCATGCTCGGTTAACACAGGAACCGGACAGACGAACAGCCATCTCTTTGGCGATTCATTCTGCATCTGGCAATGATGTTGTATTAATTGCCGGGAAAGGTCACGAAGACTATCAGGAAATTGCAGGAGTGCGAACGCCTTTTAGTGATCGTTCAATCGTAGAAGAAGTTTTGGACGAACTCGAAAACGGTAATGGCGAATGATTAATATGCAATTATCGAAAGCAGCCGAAATTTTACAGACAACGTATCAGGGTGAAGATATTTGTTTCTTTAGCTGTAGTACAGATACACGCACGCTTAAAGATAAGGCGTTATTTATTGCTTTACGCGGAGAAAATTTTGACGGTCATGATTATATCGATAAAGCTAAAGCCGCTGGAGCCAGTGCTGTGCTTGTCGAGGAAGAACAGGACAAGGTGATACCTTCCATCGTTGTCAAGAATGCAAGACATGCGATGGGTGAGTTGGCCAAAAACTGGCGCGCAAGTTTTTCCATACCATTGGTTGCGATCACGGGGAGTAATGGTAAGACAACGGTTAAGGAAATGGTTGCGGCAATTCTAAATTGCAAGGCCCCAGTCTTGGCAACTCAGGGAAATCTCAATAATGATATTGGTGTGCCACTGACGTTATTTGGTCTAGGGGATGAACATAAGTATGCGGTTATTGAAATGGGTGCAAATCACCTTGGCGAAATTGCATGGCTTTCTGAAATTTCACAACCAACAGTTGCTGTGATTACCCAGTGCGCACCGGCTCATCTTGAAGGATTTGGAAGTGTTGAAGGTGTTGCTCAGGCAAAATCTGAAATTTTTAGCGGTCTGCTGAATGATGGGATTGCTGTAATTAATGGCGATGATGATTTTGCTGATTTTTGGTTGCAAGAAAGTAAACATGCGAATCAACTCACGTTTGGATTGAATAGTCACAATGAAGTCACTGCTAAGTCAATCCAGATTAAAAATGGTAAGTCTTCTATGCAGATGGTATCGCCCGTTGGCGATATTGAAATAGCACTCAACGTGCCGGGGATGCATAACATCACCAATGCTTTGGCGGCAGCTGCATGTGCAATCAGCCTTGGAATTAGTTTATCTGCCATCAAGCAAGGTCTTGAATCTGTCAATGCAGTAAAAGGACGCCTGCAAATCAAAACCGGATTACAACAATGTCGGATCATTGATGATACTTATAATGCCAACCCGACTTCTCTTGAGGCAGCACTAAAAGTTCTTAACGAATTTCCTGGCAGACATTGGCTCGTGCTCGGTGATATGGGCGAGCTGGGGAGTGATGCCGAAGCCTTGCACGAATATGCAGGTGAAATAAGTAAAGCATCAGGTGTAGAACGCCTCTACGCATTGGGTGAGTTGACTAAATGCAGCGTTCAATCTTTTGGTGAAGGGGCTCAACACCTGAGCGGCCATAAGCAACTGGCGTTGTTATTAGAGAAAGAGATTGATTCTGATGTCACTATTTTGATCAAAGGTTCTCGTGCCATGGGTATGGAGCAGTTGGTTAATGCCTTGGTGCTTAATGACATGGTGGTTAATACCACGGTGGAGAAAGAATAATCATGTTGCTCTGGCTCACTGAATATCTTACTCAATTTCACAGCGGCTTTAATGTTTTTCAATATATTACATTACGCATTATTTTGGGGGTGTTAACGTCTCTCTTTATTTCATTACTCATAGGTCCTTATTTGATTAGACGATTGAATCATTATCAGATTGGGCAGAGTGTAAGAGATGATGGTCCGGAATCACACCTGTCAAAATCGGGCACACCAACCATGGGCGGGCTCTTGATTCTGGTGTCGATTGCGGTCGGTACATTATGCTGGGCAGATTTAAGTAACCGTTTTATTGCCGTTGTATTGTTAGTGACACTGGCTTTTGGAATCATCGGTTGGATAGATGATTATCGTAAGGTAGTGCACCGAAATCCCAAAGGTTTGTCTTCACGACAAAAGTTTTTATGGCAATCAATTGCCGGTATGGCGGCCGCAATATTTCTTTATCAAACTGCAACTACTCCTGCTGAGACTCAATTGATCATTCCATTCATTAAAGATGTCACGATAAATCTGGGATGGATGTACGTCGTTCTTGCATATTTTGTCATCGTCGGTTCCAGCAATGCCGTTAATCTGACTGATGGTCTGGATGGTCTTGCAATATTGCCTACCGTATTGGTTTCCGGTGCTCTAATGATTTTTGCCTATACAGCAGGGCATGCGTATTTTGCAGATTACTTAGGCATTCCTTACATCAAAGGTGTTGGTGAGGTCGCCATATTTTGTGCTTCGATTGTTGGTGCAGGCCTGGGCTTCTTATGGTTCAACACTTATCCGGCACAGGTATTTATGGGTGACATCGGCGCACTGGCACTGGGTGCTGCGTTAGGTATTGTTGCGATAGTTGTACGCCAGGAATTGGTGCTGTTCATCATGGGTGGTGTATTTGTGATGGAAACTGTTTCCGTCATTCTGCAGGTCGGTTCTTATAAATTAACCGGTAAGCGAATATTTCGTATGGCACCACTGCACCATCATTATGAATTGAAGGGCTGGCCAGAGCCCAGAGTGATTGTTCGTTTCTGGATTGTCACAGTCATCCTTGTTTTGATTGGCCTTGCTAGTTTGAAGGTACGGTGAGGAATTAGTTTTGGAATGTGCAGAGGCAACGATTGTTGAAGTGATAGAGACAAGTAAACAATTTGATACCGTGGTCGTGGGTCTGGGCAAGACAGGTTTTGCTTGTGCTAAATATTTAGCGGCACAAGGAATAAGTTTTGCGGTG
>JBLHKO010000017.1:0-36723 GCA_047620145.1 Gammaproteobacteria bacterium
TCCAGAAATTGACGAGGTTCACTGGCTGTTAGAGGAATATAGAGTGTCTTTATTTGCTCAGGAATTAAAAACAGTCATACCTGTTTCCGGAGAAAGAATAAAGAAGCAGTTAAAAAATATCAGAAACGCATAAATCCCCCTATAATCGAATGTATGCATGAAAATACGATCGTTTATTCAATTTTCTTAATCTTTACCGGAGCCGCTGTATTCGCGACTTTGTCTCTGTTCGCGCGGCAGGCAATGATTGTCGGTTATATTATTCTGGGTATTTTATTGGGTCCTTGGGGACTTGCATTAATCAATGATACGACCCTAGTTACCGATAGCGCTCAAATCGGCATCATATTTCTACTTTATTTACTCGGGCTTGACCTTTTGCCGAGGCAATTGATGACAATGTTGGGTGAAGCTTTAAAAGTCACACTCATCAGCTCAGTCATATTTGCCTTATTGGGTTATTTGATTGGAATGACATTTGGTTATTCCGTGTCAGAATCGATACTGATTGCAGCGGCGACGATGTTTTCAAGTACCATTATAGGCTTAAAGCTTTTGCCGACCACAACACTGCATCACAAACATATCGGGCAGATCATTATCAGTGTGTTGTTAATTCAGGATTTAATCGCCATTATTATTCTTTTGCTGCTTCAAGGTTATGGCAAAGGCGGTGATCTTGTTATGGATATTGTATTTCAGTTGTGTGCATTACCTGTCTTGATTTTTGTCGCATGGCTGATCCAACGGTATATATTGATTAAACTGATTATCAAATATGACCAGATTCACGAATATATCTTTTTATTGGCCATCGCCTGGTGTTTGGGTATCGCTGAACTGGCTACTTTAATTGGGTTGTCGCATGAAATAGGTGCATTTGTGGCAGGCGTATCATTGGCTTCGAGTCCAATAGCGTTATTTATCACCGAGAGATTAAAACCATTACGTGATTTTTTCCTGATTATATTTTTCTTTTCACTAGGCGCAGGTCTAAATATCAGTTTGTTATCTGAGTTAATAGCGCCAGCTTTGTTACTAGCAATATTGATAGTCGTCATTAAACCCATGGTGTTTTCTTTTCTATTAAAGAAGGAAGGGGAGAAGAAACATATCTCTAGAGAAGTCGGTTTCAGGTTAGGGCAGATCAGTGAATTTTCGTTACTAATTGCTGTGCTAGCAGTACAATCTCAATTTATTAACGAAGCAACATCAAACATGATCCAATTAGCCACCTTAATCACATTTATCATATCTTCTTTCATTATTGTTAGAAGTTATCCAACGCCGATTGCAGTCCGAGATAGACTTAGACGTGACTAAACCCAGACATGACTAAG
Source organism: Gammaproteobacteria bacterium (assembly GCA_047620145.1). Classification (GTDB taxonomy): domain Bacteria; phylum Pseudomonadota; class Gammaproteobacteria; order Eutrophobiales; family Eutrophobiaceae; genus SMWN01. Next base: position 1,341 of record JBLHKO010000017.1, read on the forward strand.
CCATTAAAAATATCTTTAATAAGCCTGTGTATTGTTTTAGTTATCTCTGTCCTATTTGTAACAGGAGATTATTTTGGTCTGTTCGGTCTGAAAAAATATCTTGTGCTAGATTTTGCAGAATCATCATTTAAACCGATAGAGAAAGAGTCTGGCGCACCGATTCTAGATGTAAAAATAAAATGTTTTCAAAAAGACAATGAGAACGCTTGCACGCAAAAAGCAAGTCGCACGACAGGGATCGTCATTGCCAGAATCCCGGTGCAAAAACTTGTTTGGGAATCGATACTGTTTAAAAATAAAGAAGAGTTAGTGGCAACGAGCGATCCTAAAATACACATTATGTTTATACACTATAATTACAACAATCCGGTTGAGACTTTCACTATCGAAAGTTTATTCAATCAACCCGTGGCGAAATACTCCGTAAAGATGGAAAGAAAATTTCTAGAGGCTGATGATGAGTGATGCACTAGATTATTTATTAAAAGTACGTCCTGGGGCGATGAAATCATATTTTGATTTCATCAAGCAATCGGCCGGCTCACTAGATATGAAAACACGGGCGATCATCTCAGTCATTACTAAAGTAGAGAATCAGACAGAGCCAGGTTTAAAACAATATCTGAAAAGAGCATTGAAAGAGGGCGTCACTGCCGATGAAATCATTGATGCACTATTCGTTGCCTTTCCAACGTTGGGCTTAACAAAAATTATTTGGGCCATAGATATTATTCTAAAGATGGAACTTGCAGAATTTTCTCCAGAAGCACTAGGCCAAGAAAAAAGTTGGCATGATGTTGCAGCTGTAGATGAGTTAATTGATAAGGCAGTGACTTATATTAAGGGGGAGGGCCGTGACTTGTTTATTTACGCGGAAAATAGCAATATCAAGGTTTTTGACAGTCATTGTCCTCATCAAGCCACTAATATTCCTGCTCTGGTTCTGGAAAATTGCACACTCACATGTCCTAAACACGGCTGGAAATTTGACGTGCGTAGCGGCAAGTGCATTGAATATGGGGACCGCCCACTACATGAATTTGAGAATAGAATGAATGATGGTCGTCTGGAAGTTTTGTGGTGAATTTAATTATTTTTATAAAATTAAATACCATGGTCGATAGTTTCTGAAAAATTATTTTGCAAGTTCTAGCAATGGGTTGCCCGGTATTTTAAAAGACTCAGGCAATCACTAAAAACCCAATAAGAGCGAACAGTGCTGCAATCAACGCATAAGGAAGTTGAGTTAAAGCATGGCTCATTAAATTACAGCCAGATCCCTGTGCTGCAAGTACAGTCGAATCAGAATAAAAACTGGCTTGGCTACCAAAGGAAGATGCTGATAACAAAGCCCCAATCACCAACGGTATATTTGCATCAACTGCTTGAGCAAGTGGCATAACAATCGGGATCGTTACTGCAAAAATTCCCCAGCTTGATCCTGTGGCAAAGGATAATATAGCCATAGCTAAAAACACCACGGCAGGTAAAAGTTGAGCGGTCATATAAGGGCTTAATGATTCAATAACATATTGAGGTAACAACAACTGATCACACACGTCTTTAAACATAAATGCTGCCACAACAGTACCTATAGCCGGCAACATACTTTTAAAGCCATCGATCATTCTTGTCATCATTTCAGGAATGTTCATTACACCTTGAATCGCATAATAAGGTAACGTAATTGCAAATGTGGCTAGCAAACCTTTCCAAATATCAATATCAAAATATATTGTAAAACCTACCAAAAGAAAAATAGGCACAAAAAAGTTGTGCAGCTTGCCTTCTTTATCTGCATTTTCAAACTCTTGTTCAATTGCATTCATTGCGTAATCATCGGAGGTATGAGTGTCACCAGACAAAGCGGGACTTGTAGCTTGTTCACCTTGCAGCGCAGCTAACTGTGCTTTTTTCATCGGTCCAAAAGTTGGCACAATACCTAATACCACTAGAGGCACCATGATTACTGCAAACCAGGCATATAGCATATAAGGAATTGCCTGAATATAAACAGCAACACCTTGTCCTTCAGCGGCAATATTATTGTCTACTAATAAACCGCCAAAAAAGACCGCCCATGTAGATAAGGGGACCAATACACAAACAGGCGCAGCGGTTGAATCTACGACATAAGCCAGCATTTCACGGCTCACTTTATATTTATCAGTGACCCGCTTCATGGTTTCTCCTACTGTGAGCGCATTTAAATAATCATCAATGAAAATAATGATTCCTAAAACAAATGTCATCACTAAAGATGATTTTTGTCCTTTAGTATATTTTAATGCCAGTTGTCCAAAGGCCGTCGCACCACCTGCGCGAACTAAAAGCGAAATTAAAGCACCAAATCCGCCAGCGACTAAAATCAACCAGCCAATCGTTTCATCGGCCATGACTTTTAATGACACTGTTGCAAAGTTTTCTAAAGCAGTATTGTGATCAAGCATCAGTAGCCCAACAATCGAACCACTTATTAATGATAAAATAGGAAGGCGTAACCAAATAGCTAACGTTAAAACCACCACCGGTGGCACAAGACTAAACGCAGTAGGATCTGGCATTGAACATTTCGCTATGAATAAGCTGATCAGTCAAAATTTAAACAAAGTGCCAAACTTGAGCACAAGTTGCTGTTTCCTTAACGCTTTATTAAACAGTATTCACTATAAAGGCCGGATTTTGAGTGGCATTTATTATGATAAGCGTTTAGACATTTCGCCAGATGGTATTATGTTGACTGCCACTATTGTTTTGTCTACAAGAACATCAGGCGAAAAATAATATTGAATTACATCTAAGTCAATATATTTTTAGTTAATACAGTACAGATATTAACTAAACAGGAGCTTTCATTTCTGCAATTCTGGTCACCCGCGAATTTCCGCGGGTGACCAGTAATAAAACCGATTAGATTGAGCTAGCTAGTATGATGAACTTCTTGCATCCCATAAACTTGTGTCGATATGTTTTCCATGCGTGCTTTTATTTGCAGGGATAGATAACTCGAGTAATGACGCGATTGATGCAAGTTGCCGCCATGAAACCAGAGTCCTGTTTGTTGGGTTGGTTTCCACATATTCCGTAGTTCACCTTCCCAGGGACCAGGGTCTTTAGTAGTGTCAGAGCCCATACCCCATACCTTACCGACTTTATCAGCAACTTCCTGGCTAATAAGTTGTGCAGCCCAACCGTTCATCGAACCGTAACCTGTGGCCATTACGACAACATCAGCCGCCACTTCACTCCCATCAGCCATGACTACGCCGTTTTCTGAAAAGCGTTCAACTTGTCCGGTTTTTAATTTGATATCACCGTTAGCAATTAGTTCGGATGCACCAACATCAATGTAATAACCGGAGCCACGGCGCAGGTATTTACAGAATAGTCCGCTACCATCTTCACCAAAATCAAGCATGAACCCAACACTCTCGAGTCGATCATAGAGGTCTTTGTCGCGCTCCTTCATTTCGGCATAAACTGGAACTTGCAAGCCAGGTAAAATACGATACGGCAGGGATGCGAAAATCATATCAGCCATGTGGGTAGACGACCGTTGTAACATAGTGATATCGGCCCCATTTTCCCAAAAGTTGGCACAGATATCGTGAGCAGAATTATTTGAACCGATAACGACGGCTTTCTTACCCGAGTATTGCTCACCTCCTGGATGTTTAGATGAATGATGTAGCTCACCATTAAAATTATCCATCCCAGGGAAATCTGGAACATTAGCGATTGCCGACATACCGGTTGCCATGATCAGTTGTTTTGGTTTAAGGACGACCGGTTTACCCTCACGTTCAACATGAACTGTCCATTCGCTACTGGCCTCATTATATTCTGCTTTTTTTGCAGACTGTGGAATTCCAGTAGTTCAATTCCATGATTTTGGTATACATTTCAAGCCCATCGCCAATTTTGTCCTTGGGGGCAAATATCGGCCAGTCATCAGGATAGGGTAAATAAGGCATGTGGTCGTACCAGACCGGGTCGTGTAGACAAAGTGATTTATAACGATTACGCCAGCTGTCTCCAGGGCGGGCATTTTTTTAATGATTTATAGTCGGAACACCTAGTCGTCGTAGTCGTGCACCAAGACCAATACCACCTTGACCCCCACCGATGATGACGCAATAAGGTTGTTGCTCATAGCCTAGTTCAGCTTCTTTCTGTTGCTTCTGTTCAAGCCAAGTCTTGCGACCACGAGAAAGGGAGTGTTCAACACCTTTTATACGTGTTGATCCTTTAAGTTCCTCGAGCCCTTTTAATTCATAAGCGGTGGTTAGGAAGGTCTAGACCAAACCGTCAGCATTGAGGCGCAAATGTCCTTCACCACGACTGGTTGCTGTTTCGAATTTAATCCAGCCCTCAGTGATGCCATCGGCCTCGGAAGCGTCACCTTCCAGCGTCCAGTTCGACGGGCAACGCCAGCTAGTGCGGCGTCCAGCATCTCGGCGATTTGCTCGCGGCCCTCCATAGTTTTTAGATTCCAGGTAAAACTGACAAAATCACGTCAGTAACTCTCGGGTGCAAATAATGCAGCAGCCTGTGGGCTGTCTTTATTTTGCAGTGCGGTATCGAGTTTTGTTAACTAATCGTTGATGCTGTTATTTGCGGTACTTTCCATGAGGCCTCCAATCATGCCAAGTCTGGTTTAAACGGCCAGAGTACGTTTTTAAGGTTGAAAGAATCATTATCAATTAGTTTTATAGTTCAGCAAGATAAATTGCACCACGTTGTATTAATTTTAATAATAAATTCAGATTATCATCTGACTGTATAAAGTTTTCGTCACTTAATTCAATTTCAGAGCAGAGTGTTTTAATCAACTCATTACTATTCTGAAGGTCGTCAAAACAATAGCTATCTGCGAACAAAATATTTTTATTCTCCTTTACTTCAAAAGCAAAGCGAGAGCTTTCATTCCTTATCAGTAATCCGCCCGAAGCTAGATGTTTTTTTAGATCTTCTATTAGATAGCTTGCTTCAGTTTGTTCTAAATCTAAATCACCAGTTTGTTGATATTTAGGTGTGGTTATGTAGCGACCAAACCAATTACTGATAGAATCTTTGTCTTCAATATATTTACGCATGATGTGTTGTATCTTGTTCAGGGTGTGATCTGTTATTTCCCCTGTATTATTTTGTGCCAGAAGATCTGAATCCTCATAACGTAAGGCTTCACTTAAGTTTTCACCGATATAGTCAGTGTACTCGCGTAATATTTCACTATGTGACGGCGCGCGAAAGCCAACAGAACATGTCATGCAATCATTACCTTCTGCAATACCGTTGTGGCCTATGCCCGGTGGTACATAGAGAATGTCACCAGGTTCTAGTGTCCATGTTTCTAAAGCTTCAAATTCACTGAGGACAGACAGAGGCACATTTGGATGGAGTGGGGCGCTATCACCATAAACGCCGCCAATCTCCCATTTTCGTTTGCCACTGGTTTGTATCAGGAACACATCATAGTTATCGAAATGTGGGCCGACACCGCCACCATTACTGGCATAACTTATCATTAGATCATCTATGCGCCAGCGTGGGATGAAATCAAACAGATTCAGTAAATGTCCTGCTTCAGGGACCCAGTGATCGACCGCTTGGACTAATAATGTCCAATGTGATTCTGGTAAATCTGAAAATATTTCATCGTTAAATGGCCCATGTTTTAATTCCCACTCATGATTATTCTCATTTTGGATAACTAACCGCGATTCGACACCTTCCTCACAAGCTAAACCGGCAAGAACATCTGCAGCAATAGGAGATGTAATGCTTGGTAGTCCATGACGAATCAACAACGGTTTTTTTTGCCAGTATTCTGACAAGAATGTGTCTATTGGCATTTCGCCTAGAGGGTTTGTTTTCATTGTTTGTGCATTTTCAACATCTCGACATGAGGAATATCATCTTCTAGATAGATATCTGAGGTTATTTCAAAATTAAATTTTTCATAAAATTCTTGGAGATGTGCCTGGGCACTGATCCTGATTGCCGAGCCTGGCCACTGTTGGTTCATCTCTTGCAAACACTTATCAAGTAATTGAGAGCCACATCCTTGATCACGTTGCGATTCCTTGACTGCAAAACGTCCGATGCTGGCATCTGCATAACTCACTCCGGGTGCTAGAAGTCTCGCATAGGCAATAAGCTCATCTCCGTCTGAACCTAACAGATGTAAAGTCTCTTCATGCCTGTCTTTTTCATCGAGCTCAGGATAGGGGCAAGTTTGTTCAACCACGAAAATATCCACCCTGAGTTTAAGTGTCTCATAGAGTTGATCCGTCGTTAGTTGATGAAATTTAATTGTTTGCCATTTCATTCTTTTGCTCATGTTTCAGGAGATATCGCTTCTTATATAGCAATCTAGATGTTTCTCAATATAATCAATTTCATTCTACATGTTAACTAGAGGTTGAATGTATGTTCGATAAGAAAATAGATACTCAGGAAAAGATTAACGACTTATTAGCAAAACGCTGGAGTGGCCGTGCTTTTGACGCTAACCAGCCTGTCTCTCACGAACATATCATTAGTCTGCTAGAAGCTGCGCGATGGGCACCTTCTTGTTTCGGGGAAGAGCCATGGCGTTATATCGTGTGTAATAAGACAAGGAATGAGAACGCCTGGAATAACGCTTTTGCGTGTTTGTCAGAAGGAAACCAGTCTTGGGCGGTTAATGCACCGATATTGATTCTTGTACTAACAAACACACTTTTTTCTCATAATGAACAAGCGAATCGCTGGGCTGAATATGATACGGGTGCTGCGAGCATGAGTATATGTGTTCAAGCTACTTCATTGGGTCTAATGGTGCATCAAATGGGTGGTTATGACGGCAAAAGAGCGGCTGAATTATTCTCGATCCCTGAACAATATAAATCAATGGCGATGATGAGTGTGGGTTATCAATTGGCCGAAGATGATATCTCTGCAGAAGTGATGGAAAGAGAATCTTCTGAACGGCAAAGAAATCCATTGGATGATCAATTCTTTGATGGAGAATGGGGCAAGTCGATCACCTAATATCCTTAATCTATACTTTATACCTAGGCATTATTTCCAGGCATTTTCTAATTCAATGAATCATTCCAGTATGTGGCGTTTGGCCGGACCGATGATCGTGTCGAATATTTCGATCGCTTTGTTGGGTATGGTTGATACAGCAGTCGTAGGACATTTAGACGAAGCCTATTATCTGGGTGGTATTGCTATTGGAGCGGTGATTTTTGATTTTATTTACTGGGGGATGGGTTTCTTGCGTATGAGTACGACAGGACTTACCGCTCAGGTTCATGGCCATGCGAGTCACCAAAATGACAATAGTGCCTGCCGGACTATTCTCGCTCAATCTCTGATAACAGCGAGTTTGATTGCGATGATAATTTTAATTTTTCAACAACCCATGGCAAACGTAGCGCTTAAACTTCTGGAAGGAAGTGCTGAGGTCACTCACTATGCAAGAATTTATTTTGAATGGTTGATATGGGGTGCCCCCGCAGTTTTATCTTTGCTTGTCATGACGGGTTGGTTTCTGGGCATGCAAAATGCGAAGGCAACTTTGTACGTCGCAGTTACTGTTAATCTAATTAATATTATTCTCGATTTTATATTTGTTTTTGGTTTAGACATGAATGTCCGAGGCGTTGCTCTGGCCTCAGTTATTTCTTTATATCTAGGAATGTTCCTGGCGATTTGGTTGGTCAGGAAAGAATTGCAACGGAATAAAGGCGCATGGATCCTTTCTGATATTTTACATATTCAACGTCTGAAGAAAATACTGGCCTTGAATCAAGATATTTTCATTCGTACGATTTGTCTTATTTTCGTTTTCGCGTTTTTTACACGCCAAGGCGCTAAGCAAGGAGATATTATTCTTGCCGCGAATGCCGTGTTATTGAATTTTCAAGCATTGATGGCATTGGGTCTGGATGGTTTTGCCAATGCAGCCGAGGCTTTAATAGGTAAAGCGATTGGTGAAAAAAACAAAGATGCCTTTATTGATAATATAAAAACTTTGATATTTTGGTCATTAATCGTCGCTGTCGCTTATGCACTGTTCTACGCTCTCGGCGGGAAATTAATGATTAATTTATTGACGGATATTCCGGAGATAAGGACTGAAGCGTATCGATATTTACCGTGGATGATATTATCACCACTCATTGCTGTCTGGTGTTTTATGTTAGACGGAGTGTTTATTGGGGCGACGCGCGCAAAAGAAATGCGGAATAGCATGTTGATTTCAACAACACTTATTTTTCTTCCTGTCTGGTATCTATTGCAGGGTTATGAGAACCATGGGCTGTGGTCAGCATTCCTGATATTTTTTGTTGCACGTGGATTAACACTAACGCATGCGTCATGGAAAATTAATCGACAAGAAGGATTCGTGCAGAACTAATTGATTAAGACCAATTTACATACATAACCATTATATTAAGTATCTATATTTTTAAATTTAATAATGGATCGCCTATCTTTCTTGCTGGGGCGACCCTTGGTGGTCGGTGTCAGAATCGATTCTGCTTTTATTCGTGCGGCAACTAATTCTCGTTTTCTAATGCTGTCCGGAGATTCTTCATAGAGAAACGCTGCATCAGTGGCTGATTTTCTTGATTTCGCCAAATCTATTACGGTAATCATATGATGGAATGGGCCTTTACGTATATCTAGCAGATCTCCAGGTTTCACTGATTTTGACGGTTTAGCGCGTTCTCCATTAACGGTAACTTTGCCCGTTTTTAATGCATCCGTTGCAATACTTCTTGTTTTATAAAAACGGGCACACCACAGCCATTTGTCTAGCCGGATGGGGATATCGGGTTTTTCGTTATTTTTAGACATCAATCAGATTAATCTTAAAACTAGTTAATTTATATTATGTATAATTCACTCATATTATATCTTATAGAGAATTTTAGATGTCCGTAGATAATACAAGAGACTTCATCCCACTTGGAATCGCAGTACTGACTGTTTCCGACACGCGTACCGAAGCTGATGATAAGTCTGGTCAATTATTGGTAAAAAGACTGGAGAGCTCAGGTCACCGTTTGAGTGATAAACAGATCGTGCCTGATGATAAATTTCATATCAGGGCTATCATTTCAAACTGGTGTATTGATGATAATGTTCAGGTTATCGTTACCACGGGTGGTACAGGGGTGACGGGCAGAGATGGGACGCCAGAGGCGGTTGATGTTCTACTGGATAAAACGATTGAGGGTTTTGGCGAGACCTTTCGCGCCATTTCATACGAACAAATTGGCACATCAACGATGCAATCTCGTGCAATCGCAGGCGTTGCAAATGGCACTTATATATTTTGTCTTCCAGGCTCATCAGGCGCATGTGCTACGGCATGGGATGACTTGATAAGCCATCAGCTGGATTATCGGACCAGACCGTGTAATTTGGTTGAGTTAATGCCCCGCTTACTTGAAAAATAGGCTACTTGAAAAATAATTTTCTGGCCTGTGTAGATTAGATTGAATCTGTGCAGTTTTATTTTGGATATTTAAAATAGATTAACAAGGTCTGTTTGGCTGGATGATTATTGTCATCGCTAATCATGAAATAAAAGTCGTCTTTATGTTTCACAATACCTTCAAAGTTATCATTAAAGTATCCCTCTACAGATAAAAATCGAGCAATTACCTTATTCTCAAGTCCGTCATCACCTATATGGAGATGATGCAATGCGACCTTGAATCCTGTGAAAAATCCTCCATAAACACGTTCGATTGCCAAGAGGTTATTGCCTTCTATTGTCGCAAGACCCGTGAGTGCGCCATCATTAAAATACGCCGGAAAACTTAGAAGTTTGCCATCCGCAGTATAAAAACCCAGTTGTGCCTTATCTTCTCCTTTTAAAGAATACTCAGTGCCAATGAGTAATCCATGTTGATCATTCATTTCAACGGACTCAAGTGATTTATTTTCACTTCTATAATTCGATATATCTTTAAGTTTTTCTGGGATTGTTATCTGTTTTTCAATAAGTCCTTGCTGGTTATATTGAATCACTCGTGGTTGTCGTTCAAAACTAACGATGTATTGCGTATCTCCTTGAGTTTGATTGTTAGCATTGATTAAGGTTAAACCTTCACTATCTGAATTTTTCCATCTTAGTTTCTTTTTTTTATCATCATATAATTGCAACCCCTTAATGATCAGTAGATCATCAAGCCGACCTTCGTTGAAAACAGGCCTGAAACTCAATAAGTAACCATTGTCAGATAAGGCATGGAGCAAATTTTCATCTTCATCCCAGGCTAAATCTGACAATTCTGATATTTTCAGCCCATCGATTGTGGCATTAGAGAGTTGAGCAACGGCTTGTATATGAATTAATTCATTGTCATTATCATCTTTAATAATGGTTTCTGGATAATCAATATAGGCAATAGATTCAGCATAGATTGCTTGGCTGCTAATACAAATTAGGTAGCAGAATATGAACAAAAGTGGATGTAATGCATCAAATTTCATAGCTTTCACATTATTCAAACATTCGCGATAATAGAGCACTTCATATGTTTTTGACTCATTAGGATACAGTATCGTTATGATCCGGTTGCCACAAGTATTTCAGCTCGTGATATCTATCACAATTCTTTCCATATCAGGGTTCAGTTCTGCTGTAAATGCAGGCGGAGGAGGGGCTGCTCCCGTTCAAGTCGCTGAAGCAGAAATTATTGAGTTAGCACCGAGCATATGGATTGCAGGAACGATTATCAGTCGCTATGACGCCAAACTTTCGTCTGAGGTAGAAGGTCGTATTGAATCATTACTAGAAGTAGGCGATGAGATAGAAAAAGGAGGTGTTATTGCAAGTATTGATGATACGACAATGCGTATGCAACAGGATGAAGCAAGAGCTGAGATAGCACCGGTAGAGGCCAAGCTAAAATTTTTCAATGCTGAAGTCGAAAGATTAAATAAATTAGCTAAAGAAAATAATGCGGCAAAAAACAGATTGGATGAAGTGATATCAGATCGTGATGAAATGCGTGGTGAATTAGCCATGAAACAAACGCGATTGGCACAGGCAAGAGATACATTAAAAAGAGCTATTATCATAGCGCCTTTCTCTGGTGTTGTTGCTGAACGTTTTAAGGAAGAAGGGGAATGGGCAAAAACTGGAGATAACTTGATTCGCCTGGTGAATATAGAAACAAAAGAAGTGCAAGGAAGGATCCAGCAGGAAAGTGCTGTGTTTATTAAAAAAGGAGATGCTATAGAAGTCGTCGACGATCAGACGAAAACACTGGCAACAGTTAAAACGCTGGTTCCAGTCGGGGATGCTGTTTCAAGATTATATGAAATACGACTTGATTATCAACAACCAGAATGGATGGCAGGACATGCAGTACGGATTAGAGTACCGACGGCCAAACCTCAAAAAGCATTAGTGGTTCCTCGAGATGCATTGGTAATCAGGGAAAATGTGATTAAAGTATTCCGTATACTTGAAAACAATACTGCAGATGCCGTGTCTGTAAAAACGGGAATAGCAAACGATCACCTTATTGAAGTTATCGGAAATATTACTCAGGGTGATAAAATTGTCGTTCGAGGTAATGAAAGATTGCGTCCGCAGCAACAAGTCAAAATCCAAGAAGATAAGTAAACCGTGAACTTAACCAAGTTAAGTCTGGACAACCATGTCGCTGTCATTGTTGCCATTTTATTAGCAACGCTGTTTGGAAGTATCAGCTTGTCTCGATTACCCATCCAACTAACACCTGAAATTCAGGAACCAGAAATAACAATTATAACCAATTGGCGTGCGGCGGCTCCTAATGAAGTTGAAACCGACATTATAGAACCTCAGGAAGATGTTTTGCGCGGTTTACCGGGAATGACCAAGCTACTGGCAAAGGCACAAGACGGAAGAGGCGAGATTACTATCACTTTCTCAGTGGAAATGGATCTACGCAGAGCCTTGCTTGAAGTCATCAATCGTCTCAATCAAGTCCCTAGTTACCCTGAAGACGTTGATGAACCGACAATCAGTACGATAGGGGGAAACGCACGGGCAATTGCATGGTTCATCATCAAACCTGAAGTGGGTAATGATGTTGATATATCCAGTTACAAAGATTACATAGAGGAAGTTGTGCAAACCCGTTTTGAAAGAGTTCCTGGTGTCGCACGCTCCGAAGTCTTCGGTGGCAGAGAACGCGAGATTCGGATCACTTTTGATCCACATAAGGCGGCGAGTCTTGGCGTACAAATTCCTCTTGCGACGACGCGAATTAGTGGCGGTACTGATGTATCTGGTGGTTATGCTGATATTGGCAAGCGTGAATACAGTATTAGGTATGCGGGCAAGTATCGCCTGGAAGATTTACAAGGATTAATTGTTGATTGGCGAGATGGCTATCCAATTTATTTACGAGATATTGCTGTTGTTGAAGAACGAATGGTGGATAGAAATAGCTTTGTCATTACCAAAGGTGAGCTATCTATTGCAGTCAATGCACAGCGTGAAACGGGCGTGAATGTTCTGCAAGTAATGAGTGGCCTACAAAAAGCTTCAGTAGAATTGGCTGAGGGCCCCTTAGCCCGTGCGAATCTCACAATTGAACAAGTTTACGATGAAACAACCTATATCGATAATTCGATTGAAATGTTAGCAAGTAATCTGGGAATAGGGATTCTTCTAGCGGTGGCTATACTCTGGTGGTTTTTAAGACGTCTACGAACAACCTTAGTCGTCGCTGTCTCTATCCCGGTATGTCTATTAACAAGTTTTATCGTGCTCGAGATTACTGGTAGAACACTTAATGTTATTTCGCTCGCTGGATTAGCCTTTGCAGTTGGTATGGTGCTCGATGCATCTATCATCGTACTTGAAAATATCGTTCGTTTACGAGAGGAAGGTAAGCCTGCAGATATTGCATCATTACTGGGGGTCAATCAGGTTTGGGGCGCTTTGCTAGCTTCAACAATCACCACGGTGGCAATATTTCTGCCAGTGATTTTTCTCGCGGACGAAGCAGGACAATTATTTGCTGATTTAGCGATCACCATCACCACAGCAATATGTATTTCACTTATCGTTGCGATCACAGTGATTCCAAGCTTTGCGAAACACTACATTTCTGATGAAAAAGTGATTGATCCGCATCATCAGTGGTGGCTGAATCTTAGTAATGTGGTGATGTTCTTAAGTGATGGTTCTGTAAGACGCATATTCTGGATCATCATTTTGATCACTGCGCCTCTGTCTCTTGCGTGGGTACTTTTGCCAAAAGCTGACTACTTACCAGAAGGCAATCGCAATCTTGTCTTTGCTTATATCTTGCCTCCACCCGGTGCGAATATTGAACAGATAGAAAAAGAGATGGGTGATGTCATTGCGGAACGTATATCACCTTATTTAACAGGCGAGAAACAACCTCAAGTAAAAGAATATTTCTTTGTTGCCTTCCCTCAAGGTGTTTTTATGGGTGTAAGAGCAATCAATCCTGAAGAAACCGGCGCATTGGTTCCAGTATTAAATTCTGTGATTCAGGGTTTTCCAGATACGATTGCCTTTGCCAAACGCGCCTCTTTATTCGGTGGTTTTGGTGATGGAAGAAGCATCGATATGGATTTACATGGGCGTAATATCGCAGAATTAATGAATGCTGCGGGTGAAGGTTTTGCTTTGGTACATCAAAAAATTCCTGGAGCAAATGTTAGACCATTTCCGGGGCTTGAAATGGCGCAACCTGAATTGCGTTTAATTCCTAATGATAGGCGCATATCAGAGGCCGGCTGGAACAGGGATCAGATGGCTGGGGTGATTCGTGCATTGGGTGATGGTCTGTTTGTTGGAGACTATTTCGATGGTGAGGAGACATTGGATGTCATTATTCGTTCTAAATCATGGCAATCACCCGAAGAACTTGGAGCAATCCCACTGGCGACACCTCGTGCCGGTATTTTACCTTTAAGTGAATTAGTGAATATTCAGCGAACTTCTGGGCCGGAAGAGATCCGACGTATGAACCGACGTCGTACAGTCACTCTGCAAATTACGCCACCTGCTAATTTATCTTTAGAAGAAACACTGGATATATTACGATCTGAAGTCGAACCCGTGGTGCGTGCCTCTATGCCGGTTGATGGTGATATCAATTATACAGGGACGGCAGATAAACTTGCTTCAGCACTATCTAATATGCAGGGCAGCTTCATATTAGCCATATTTATCCTATATTTGCTGATGAGTGCACTTTTTAGATCGTTCAAAGATAGTTTATTGGTGATATTCTCAATTCCCTTGGCTACTGTAGGAGGCATTGTTGCTCTCAAGTTAATGAATATTATTCCTCAAGTATTATTTGATATCCCCTTATTTCAGGCAATGGATCTGTTAACGATGATTGGATTTATAATTCTTCTGGGATTGGTCGTTAATAACGCGATATTACTCGTACATCAGGCACGTTCTGGAGAGCGAGAGGGGTTATCCAGAAAAGAGGCTGTTTCGCAATCGGTAAATATGAGATTAAGACCAATACTCATGAGTACACTGACCAGTATATTTGGCATGTTACCGCTTTTGCTTATCCCTGGCGCCGGTGCTGAATTATATCGTGGCCTAGCTGGTGTCATTGTTGGTGGGATGATGATAAGCACTGTTTTTACACTAATATTATTGCCCTGCATGTTGCGCATTGGTGAAGGCAAACATATTGGTGTGATTCAATCGTCGCAATAATTGAATTACATGATTATTTTTAAGTCCTATATTTATAATTAACTGGGTTATTAGAAGTGAAGCGAATGATTTTCCGATTACTGATGATTTTAGGACTCTTTCTTGCGGCAAACGTGGATGCAGCAATTTATGAGCTAGAATCGAAATCAGATAGCGTTATTGGCCAGATGGGTTCAGTGGTTGTAGATAGAGACACTACACTTCTCGATATCGCGAGAAAATATGGTTTTGGTTTTCAGGATATCAAGTTACTGAATCCTACTATCGACACATGGATACCCAATGTTGGTGAGATCGTTCAGTTACCTTCTCAGTTCATATTGCCTAATGTCCCGAGGAATGGCATCGTTTTGAACATTCCAGAAATGCGGTTGTATTATTTTCCCAAGAAGAAAAAAGGCGAACCGTATAAGATTATTACTTACCCCTTGGGTGTTGGCAGAGAAGGATGGGCAACACCCTATAAACAAACACGTATTATTGGCAAAAAAGAGCACCCTGATTGGCGACCACCGAAATCGATAAGACAAGAACATGAAGAGGCCGGTGATCCATTACCTGAAATCGTCAAGGCAGGGCCTGATAATCCCTTGGGAGATCACGCGCTACGACTTGGTCTGCCTTCTTATTTAATCCATGGCACTAATAAACCATGGGGTATAGGTATGCGCGTCAGTCATGGTTGTATCAGACTCTATCCCGAAGATATCGCAGAATTATTCGACCAGGTAAAGGTCGGTACGCCAGTCAATATCATTAACAAGCCATACAAAATTGGCAAAGCTGATGGCGTATTGTATCTGGAAGTGCATCCTCCACTGACAACTGCCACACGAGATGATTCTGGTAATGTGATCGAATCAGAGGATAAGGAGATAGTAGATAATTTTCCTAAAGTCATCGAAATGATTGTAGGTTCGACGAATGATAATGAATATCTCATCGATTGGGATACGGCGAAAATAGTGTCTAGTGAAGCGAAAGGGATCCCCGTAGCAATTGGAATGTACATTCCGGAACAGGAAGAAAGTAAAAGTTATGCTGTAGTAAGCGATGATTTTTATCTAGAGTTAGACACTAATATCACTAATATGGAAGCTGATGGCGGTAGTCAATAAGTAACTCAGTAAATAAAACGGAAAAATTAAACTAATTTATAGTCTATTTTTTTATACAGTACTTGGACAAACTAAAGGCAATAAAAAACCCCGGATAGACCGGGGTTTTTTATATTATTTAAAGCAGTGAATTATTTCATCATTGCTTTTTCAAACATGCGATCAAGTCTTGCAGTGTTATCGTTACAACATTGTAGAGCCGCAGTTGCATCTGCTTGAGCCTTTGCAGCTGCTACGTTTGCATCACCTGCAACTGTCAGTGCGTTACGCGCTGCAGCAGAGGCTGATTGTGCTTCAGAAAGTGCTGCATCAGCTGTTGCCTTGAGAGCATTCATTTGAGTCATATCCGCACAGCCACCAGTAAGTCCAATGACCAATACGAGTGCGAAAATTTTAGTGGTTTTTATTAACATAGTTTGTCTCCGGTTAAACCATTGTATTATAGTGAGATACTTCAAATTTCTCAACGGCGCATAATAATTGATATCACATGTGATATCAATTATTTTATTTCAAGTATGAGACGCAGTTTTATAATTATAATAATGGTCAATATCAGTGCGATTAGCGACGATATTTTGAAGGTGATTTTTTCATCCGCTTGTCGTAATTATCCTTAATAAAATCGGCCAATGATTGTTCGAAAGCTAAAATTGGTTTTAAACCACAGTAATCATCCAGCCAGGCCAGAATATCATTAAGATTCATTTCTCCAGAAACTCTATAAGTATCAGGCAGTTGCACGTTGAACGCTGTTAAATAACCCATGATATAATCCTTATATCCTTGTTCTTCCTCAGTGCCTCTGGAGATATTATAGCTGTGACAAGATTTATTGCCTTTACCCCATATCGCAAAATGCCCATTACTGTCAGCTGCCTGTGATTGTAGTGGGAGCATGGCAAGTAAAAATAAAATACTTAGATACTTCATCATTTAAATAACCTCTTTGATTCATTTTTTTGTAATGCTGATAAATTTATACACATGGCCTAGTACAAAAAGGGCTAGATTCCTTCTGTTTGCTGACTTGTAGTGAGACCTGAAATCAATCGCCGAATTCCCTCGGTGGCTGATTCTTTAGCAGGCGCGCCGTAGGATACAGGAAATCGTAAAGTCATCAATCAACCGCAATTGAATGCAGGTGTAAAGGTGACCTTCTATCAATTATTCTGGAACGGCATGGGCCTGTTACTAAATTGAGATTTAAGAAATTCCATTTGATCTGCCAATATTTTGCGATTCGATAGTGCAAGATATTCAGCCCAGTTAGGAATAAATGGGACGGCCAAAAGTGGCATTCTTGCCTCTTCAGGCTGTCGATTGCCTTTCCTGGAATTACAGTTTCTGCACGCGGTGACGACATTTGACCATCTATCTCTGCCGCCTCTCGAAAGGGGATGTACATGATCTCGTGTTAAATTAGACTCATGGAAATTTCCACCACAATACATACATAAATGAGCATCCCTTAAGAATAATTCACGATTTGTCAGAGGCGGGAAGTCGCGCCGCACCTTTTTCTTGATAACTGAGCGTTTAACGGCAACGATTGAATTAACTTCGATTAGCGAACGTTTGCCAGTGATCCTGTTGGTACCACCTCGGAAGGAAAACATGCTGTCGCCTGCGGTCCAGGCAATCATATCTCGTGTATAGAGGCAGATAGCCTCTTGCCAAGGGACCCATTTTACAGGTTGTCCTGCAGTATCAAGCCTTAATATAAGTGGCGACATAAATTATCTTTCATATATAACGACTGCGTTAATTAATCGGCATGCTGAAAAAATTCTCACATGTTGTATGCTAAAAAGAATATAAAATCAAGTCATTAGACGAGGTATTTGATAGGTGATATGAATGGAACAGATAAATAAATTACTAGAAATTATGAAATCTTTACGCGATCCGGAAAATGGTTGCCCATGGGATCTTGAACAAAATTTCTCAACGATTGCCCCTTATACGCTCGAAGAGGCCTATGAAGTTGCCGATGCTATTAGCCGGGATGATATGAATGACCTATGTTCAGAGTTGGGTGATTTGTTGTTTCAGGTGATCTATCACTCGCAATTGGCGGATGAACAAGATGCTTTCAATTTTGAGGATGTAACATTGAAAATTAGCGAAAAACTCATTCGTCGACATCCACATGTCTTTGCAGAAAGTGAAATTACTGATACAAAGGCGCAGTCAATCGCATGGGAAGAGATTAAAAGGCAGGAAAGATCAGAGGCAAAAGCAGACACTGATCATGATAATGGCTTATTGGATGGGATCAATAAGGCGATGCCGGCATTGGCAAGGGCACAAAAACTACAAAATCGAGCAGCAACAGTAGGTTTTGATTGGAGTGATATTCAGGCAGTACTGGATAAAATCAAGGAAGAACTCGATGAAGTTGAAGTAGAGATAAACTCAGAGCCTCGAGATAGAAAAAAAATCGAGGATGAAATTGGCGATCTCATTTTTTCATGTGTCAATCTGGCCAGACATTTTCAGATTGATTCAGAGTCTGCATGTCGGAAAACAAACGAGAAATTTGAAACAAGGTTCGCTTTTATAGAAAGCTCACTCGCGAAACGAGACATTGATTTAACTCAGGCAACGCTCGAAATTATGGATGAACTCTGGAATGAAGCTAAAAAGTAAATAACATAATACTATATTAATCAATTATTTGCTGGTAATATTTAATGTTAATTATAGGTTTATCCAGCTTCTTTATTATGCTCAATTTTGGCATAGGCTGAATGGTTGTGAATTGATTCAAAATTCTCAGATTCAACAACGTAGGATGAGATTCTATCATCGTGATTAAATTGAACAGCAACATCTCTGACAATATCTTCGACGAATTTCGGATTATCGTAAGCTCTTTCGGTGACGTACTTTTCATCAGGCCTTTTCAGGAGTCCGTAGAGTTCGCATGAAGCTACTTTTTCTACCATATCAATAAGTTCTTCTATCCACAGAAACCCTTTGGTCCGCACGCAAATAGTGATATGCGATCGCTGATTGTGCGCGCCATAGTCAGAAATACTTTTTGAGCAAGGACAAAGCGTCGTCACTGGAACCACAACCTTTACCAATACAGAAGATTGCTCGTCATTGAATTCACCAATAAACGAAACTTGATAGTCCATCAGGCTTTTGACGCCCGAAATCGGGGCCGCTTTATTAACAAAATAGGGAAAACTCATTTCAATGTGACCTTCCTTGGCATCCAGGCGTTCGGTCATTTCTTCAAGCATCCTTTTAAAGGATTCAACCGTGATTTCGTATTCGTGCTGGTTCAGAATTTCAACGAAACGTGACATATGCGTGCCTTTAAAATTATGTGGCAAACTGACATACATATTAAAATTCGCGATAGTGTGTTGTTCCCCCCCGGAACGATCGCTGACTACTACTGGATGGCGGATGTCTTTGATGCCGACTTGATCAATTGCGATGTGACGTGTGTCATGGATATTCTGTGTATCCGGGATTGCAGTAGTTTTTTTTGCTGTTTGTACCATTTCATGCTCACTGGAAAATTAAAAATCTATACTGCCGCCTCTAGAGGATGACCGGCGACCTTTGTTTATCAATAAGGTGTACTCTACCCGTTAACTAATTCAATCACCAACTCTTTGGGAGATCACACGGGTGAACAATGTTTTTACTTCCGCTACCGAGAAGTCTGTCGGACTGTGGATGATTCTACTGTGGCGGTGAAAAACTTCTCTACTTTCCCGCTCTTTTTCGTTAAATAGATTCACTATTCGCCACAAAATATTGAAAAGTAGAGAAGTTTTTCACTCTCCTCGCTACGAACCCCATAGTCCGACAGACTCCTGTTTTTCCTTATCTATTTCTTTGGACGATATAATCAGCTATCCATCTCAATGGATCAGCTTTTTCATCAAATGCAGATAAACTTGAAATAGCTTCTTCATGTAATTGTTTAGCAACATCTTTTGCGCCGTCGAGGCCGAGTAAATTAGGGTAGGTTGGCTTATTTCTTTCCAAATCAGAACCTTGTGGTTTACCTAAAGTCTCGGTGTCGCTTTCTATATCGAGGATATCATCCTGAACCTGAAAGGCGAGGCCGATACATTTAGCATAATGTGAAACCTTATCAAATAATTCTGCATCGACCCCTGGTTGCGATAAAGCACCCAGCTCTACGCTGGCTCTGATGAGAGCCCCAGTTTTGTGAATATGCATATTTTCCAATTCGGCGATATTTAACTGTTTTCCTACCGAAGCTAAATCGATGGCCTGTCCTCCTGCCATTCCTCTGGAACCACTGGCGTGTGCCAGGATGTCAATCATCTTGATGCGTTGTTCAGCGGGAATGATCATATCTTTATCGTGAGCCAAGACATGGAAAGCAAGTGCTTGCAGAGAATCTCCGGCTAATATGGCAGTTGCGTCATCAAATGCCTTATGACAGGTCGGACGGCCCCGGCGTAAATCATCATTATCCATTGCTGGTAAATCATCATGAATTAGAGAATAGGCATGGATCATCTCTACGGAGCAGGCAGGCGCATTCAAGGCATTGCGATCAATATCGAACACGTGGCCCGCGGCGTAAACCAGCACAGGCCGTATTCTTTTACCGTCACTGAGCACCGCGTAGCGCATGGCCTCATGAAGATGTTTCGGTTGTATTTCTGCAGAAGGAAGCCATGACTCGAGCGCAGTTTCTACACAGGATTGATATTCCTGTAGAAGGTTTTTCAATTGTTCCATTGTTTTAGTTGTTGTCTGGGTTTTCGTCGGATGAAAAAGGCTGCAATTTTTGCGAACCATCTTCAGCTAATAGGATCTGTATTTTTTGCTCAGCTTCAGACAAGGCTTTCTGGCAAGAGCGTGTCAATGCAATTCCACGCTCAAAATGAACCAGAGATTCTTCAAGACTGAGTTCTCCTTCTTCCATCTTCTCCACCAGATCTTCGAGTTCTTGTAAATCGTTCTCAAAATTCGATGATTTTTTCTTCTTTGGCAAAGGTATTTCCTCTGTTTATCGGTATTGTAACCGTAAGTTTGAATTATACGTAGAGGCTTATCTGTCTCACTTATCTTAATCAATGAGATATAAGGCACACCTTACATTATCCGCATTATCATCTTATAAAAACAGTATTTAATTGTCTGGGTGAATTCGATATGATTGCTTATTATTATCTAAAAACCTTTATCATGATCTACGTCAAAAAAGAATTTCCTGTGTAGCTTTACACTGAAGGCAGTCGCTAAAAATACTTAGAATTAGTCTAAAAAACCGTTTATACTTATTCCAGCTGTAGAATATTGAAGATAAAAATCCATATGGAGGAATTGATATGTCGTTGAAAGGTTCAAAAACTGAAGAAAATCTAAAAGCTGCGTTTGCTGGTGAGTCTCAGGCAAACCGTCGTTATCTTTATTTCGCACAAAAAGCAGATGTTGAAGGTTATAACGATGTCTCCGCAGTATTCAGGTCAACCGCTGAAGGTGAAACAGGCCATGCACATGGACACCTTGAATATCTGGAAGAAGTTGGTGATCCGGCTACAGGCGAACCCATTGGCCCAACTTCAGATAATCTGAAATCAGCTATTGCTGGAGAAACGCATGAATACACAGACATGTATCCGGGCATGGCCAAGTCTGCCCGCGAAGAGGGTTTTGACGAAATTGCTGATTGGTTCGAAACACTAGCAAAAGCAGAACGCTCACACGCTAATCGTTTCCAGAAAGCCCTAGATGGTCTTGATTAAGCTTGTTTAATTAAGTATGACTTTGCAATTAATAAAACCGGGCATTACGCCCGGTTTTTGCTTTGAGAAATTAAATTATGTCAAATAATACAACGGATGGTAGAGAAGGTGGCTTGGAGGCTCCCACACGGCATCCTATTGATTGGAAAAATCCTGAATATTTCAATGAGAATGCTTTAAACACAGAACTGGAACGTGTCTTTGATATCTGTCATGGCTGTCGCCGTTGCGTCAGTCTATGTAATGCCTTTCCGACATTGTTTGATTTGGTTGATGACTCTGAAACGATGGAAGTGGATGGTGTTAAAAAAGCAGATTATTCAAAAGTCGTCGATCAGTGTTATCTATGTGATCTATGTTATTTGACGAAATGTCCCTATGTTCCACCCCACGAGTGGAATGTTGATTTTCCACATTTGATGCTTCAGGCCAAGGCAATTAATTATAAACAAGGTAATGCCAAGCTAAGAGATAAAGTACTGACGTCTACTGATGCTGTCGGAAGTTTTGCTGGTATTCCCGTCGTGGCGCAAACAGTCAATGCCGTGAATAAAAATTCTGTAATGCGGAAAGTGATGGATAAGACCATCGGCATACATTCTCAAGCTATCTTACCTGATTTTCATAGTAATAATTTACGTAAACGCTTCAAAAATCGTGTCAAAAAAGAAATCAGCGTTGTGCCGACGGATTCAACACGTGGGAAAGTCGCTGTATTTGCTACCTGCTATGGCAATAAGAATGACCCGCAATTGGGTGAGGATTTAATTTCAATCTTTGAACATAATGGCATTCCTGTGCGATTGACAGATAAAGAAAAATGCTGCGGTATGCCTAAAATGGAATTGGGGGATCTGGAATCGGTAGAAAAAGCCAAGCAGGTCAATATCCCCGAACTTGTCAGATTAATCGATGAAGGTTGGGATATCATTGCTCCGATCCCATCCTGCGTTTTGATGTTTAAGCAGGAATTGCCGTTAATGTTTCCTGCTGACGTTGATGTGAAAAAGGTACAGGAGAACATCTTTGATCCGTTTGAATATTTAATGTTGCGTCATAAAGCAGGAAAGTTTGACACTCATTTCAAAAATAAACTTGGAAATATTGCTTATCATGTTCCCTGCCATCAACGCGTCCAGAAAATAGGCATGAAGACCAAGGATATTATGCAGTTAGTCCCTGAAACAACAATAGAAGTGCTTGAACGTTGTTCCGGTCACGATGGCACCTATGCCGTCAAAAGTGAATTTCATGAGATATCAATGAAAATATGTCGTCCGATAACAGACAAGATAAAAAAATCTAATTTTGACCATTATGTGAGTGATTGCCCAATGGCAGGTCATCAAATAGCCAATGGTCTGAAGGGAGACATGAAACCAGAAAGTCCATTTGGATTATTAAAACAGGCATACGGAATAGACTAGATAATAATGAAAAAACTTGAACGTAAGGATCTTTGGTCACTTGAGGAATATGCCGAAAAGCGTAATGACTTCAAAAGCAAGGTTATTGCGCATAAAAAGAATCGCCAATTAGCCATAGGCCCTAATGCGACAGTCTATTTTGAAGACAAGCTGACGATTCAATATCAAATTCAGGAAATGCTTCGCATCGAGCGTATTTTTGAAGCCGCAGCAATTGAAGAAGAACTGACGACTTATAGCCCCTTGATTCCCGACGGCAGTAATTGGAAAGCCACTTTAATGATAGAGTTTGCAGACGAAGCGGAAAGAAGAGTTGCTCTAGCAAAGATGAAGAATCTTGAAGACACGGTTTGGATGAAGGTTGATGGGCATGAAAAAATAATCCCTTTTGCAAACGAAGATATGCAGAGAAGTAACGATGAGAAGACCTCAGCAGTGCATTTTCTTCGGTTTGAGCTGGACCAAGACATGATCGCTTCTTTGAAAAATGGAGCCAGTTTATCGGCAGGGATAACGCATCCGGCATATAACCATGTCATTGATGTCGTACCTGCCGAAGTGAAAGAATTGTTACTGGAGGATTTAGATTAAAACAGTGATTCTCTGTAGTCACTGCCTGGTACCTGTTGTATCCTCACAGCATGTTTGAAAGTTTTATTTCTGTTTAAATATCTATTTATCCAAGAGGGTATTCACACTTGAGTCAGAGTTATGATGCATCCGATATAGAGGTGCTCACCGGGCTGGATCCTGTTCGGAAACGTCCAGGGATGTATACAGATACCTCTAGACCAAATCATATGGTTCAGGAGGTCGTCGATAACAGTGTTGATGAGGCGATTTCTGGATACGCTTCAAAAATCGAAGTGACGTTACATAAAGATGGATCTGTATCAGTTCTTGATGATGGTCGCGGTATGCCTGTAGACAAACACCCGGGAGAAAAAATATCGGGTGTCGAAGTTATCATGACTAAATTACATTCGGGTGGAAAATTTTCTAACAAAAACTATCAATTCTCAGGTGGCTTGCATGGTGTAGGCATTTCAGTCGTAAACGCCCTTTCGAAAAAACTTGATGTACATGTAAGGCGTGGAGGCAAGGAATACGCTATGTCTTTTGCCTCAGGTGAAGTTCAATCAAAACTGGCTGTCGTTGGTGAGGTCGGCAAACGAAATACAGGTACGATGATCCATTTCTGGCCTGATAAAAAATATTTCGATACAACAAACATATCAATACCCAGACTAAAACATGTGTTACGTGCCAAGGCTGTTTTATGCTCAGGTTTACACGTTTTTTTTACCGACGAAGCCAGTAAAGAAAAAAGCGAGTGGTGTTATGACAATGGTTTGAAGAGCTATCTGGCTGAGGCTCTGGCAGGCTATGAACTGCTCCCCACAGAACCGTTTCTTGAAAGCATGAGCGGTGAAAATGAGGCAGTAGACTGGGCACTTCACTGGTTGCCTGAAGGTGGTGAAATGGTCACGGAAAGTTATGTCAATCTGGTGCCTACTGTTCAGGGAGGAACACATGTCAATGGCTTGAGGCAAGGACTATTAGAAGCCATGCGATCATTTTGTGAGTCACGGAATTTATTGCCTCGTGGCATCAAGCTTAGTGCTGAAGATGTCTGGGAAAAGTGTAGCTATATACTTTCTGTAAAATTAGATGAACCACAATTTGCGGGCCAGACCAAGGAACGTCTTTCATCTAGAGAGTGTGCTGTATTCGTGTCAGGTGTTGTTCGGGATAGTTTTAGTCATTGGTTGCATCAACATATTGAAACAGGTGAGAGGATTGCCGAACTTGCAATTGAACATGCACAAACAAGACTTAAAGCCAGTAAAAAAGTCATCCGCAAAAAAATAAGTGGTGGACCACCATTGCCCGGTAAGTTGACTGACTGCTCAATGCAAGACTTGGCCGTGACAGAATTATTTCTCGTCGAAGGAGATTCTGCCGGGGGCTCGGCAAAACAGGCGCGTGATCGTGAATTCCAGGCGGTGATGCCGCTGAGAGGAAAGATATTAAATACTTGGGAAGTTGATTCATCGCAGGTGCTGTCTTCAAAAGAGGTGCATGATATTGCTGTAGCCATTGGTGTTGACCCGGGATCTGATGATATAGGTGGTCTTCGTTATGGGAGGATTTGTATTCTTGCTGATGCAGATTCTGATGGATTGCATATTGCGACCTTACTTTGTGCTTTGTTCATGAAACATTTTCGTCCTCTTATTGAAAATGGACATATCTACGTGGCGATGCCTCCTCTTTATCGCATTGATGTCGGTAAGGAAGTTTTTTATGCCTTGGATGAATCAGAAAAACAGGGTGTGCTGGATCGAATCTCTGCAGAAAAAAAGAATGGCAAGATAAATGTACAACGTTTCAAGGGATTGGGTGAGATGAACCCCATACAACTTCGTGAGACAACAATGTCTCCAGAAACCAGACGCCTAGTTCAACTTACATTACCAAATATCAAAAAAGCCGAAAATATGATGGATATGCTGCTCGCTAAAAAACGTGCATCAGACAGAAAAAACTGGCTTGAGTCTAAAGGTGATCTTGCAAGCACGCAGTAATCCTGTGAATATTATTCGCAGACATTCATGATTTATTAATGATTACATTCGTACAGAAATTGTTTTAACCGCGCTGTATAAAACTTGAAAGTTATTTACATACCTTATTTCATTAAATAATCTAAAAGAGCAGTTATTTTTAAAATTTAGCGGGGTATGCAGCCTTGTGGATGTGGTCTGTCAGCAACTAATTCAGAGAATAGATGGATGTTTAGAAGAAATAAATTATACACGTACGCACTACTCATTTTTGTTGCACAGAACGTTCACGCGACAACTGGGTATTTCGCATTAGGTTATGGTTCTAAATCCATTGGCTTAGCAGGTGCTACGGTTGCATCACCACAAGATGCAATGAGTGCAGCTAGTAACCCTGCAGGAATGGCCCATGTAGGTGAACGTATTGATTTCGGTATCAGGCTATTTGCTCCCGTCCGCAAAGCCTCATTCGGGACAACAGCGATTGGATATTCTGCCAATGTAGAAGATGAAAGTACTCGGGATATTTTTTTGATTCCAAATTTTGGCATCACCAGACAAGTTTCAGACAAACTATGGGCAGGCTTGTCTTTTTTTGGAAATGGGGGGATGAACACTACTTACAAAATCAACATCTATGATCAGGCGTTAGCTGCTTTTTTCAGATTACCTCCTGGCTCGGGCACCGGCACACCTGACACAGGAACACTTGGTGTGGATATGGCTCAGGCGATTGCTGCCCCGACTTTATCATTGAGGATTAACAAACGACATACTGTTGGATTGTCCTTGTTACTTGCTGTGCAACGTTTTGAGGCGAGAGGCCTAGGTAACTTCCAATGCTTCACAGCAACGGCTGTTGCCAATAATCCGGTAGCATGTGCGCCAGGTGGCTTTGGGCCACTCACTCCAGGTTTTATTCCCAGTACCAAACTAACAGATAACGGTCATGACTGGTCATACGGTGCGGGTATTCGCGGTGGCTGGCTTGGTCAGATGACAGATAAGGTAAGACTTGGGCATCTCTGCTTCAAGCAGAGTGTATATGACGAAATTTGACGATTACAGCGAGTTATTTGCGGGGCAAGGTAGATTTGATATTCCTGCAACCGTTTCTGCCGGGATTAATTTTCAGGCGTCATCCAAGCTTGAATTAATTTTCGACTATGAACATATTTTTTATGGCGACATTGATTCAATTGCAAATTCAGGTCCTGTCGCAACTGCTTTTGGGCCAGCATTATCCGCGGGAACCAGTTTGCTGGGGACAGATAATGGATTGGGATTTGGCTGGAAAGATATTAATGTTTACCGATTCGCAACATCATATGATTACAATAACAAATGGACATTGAGAGCAGGTTATAGTTACAACGATAGCCCTATTTCTGATGATCAGATACTGTTCAATATTATTTCTCCAGCAGTGAATAAACATCACATAACAGTCGGCTTTAGTTATGTCACAGATCAAAACAGTGAATGGAATGTTGCCTACATGCATGCATTCCGCGAAGAGCAGAATGTCGCAGTATCTGCTTTCGGTATTCCTGCATCGATCGGAATGTCACAGAATTCGCTGGGAATGAGTTATTCATGGAAATTTTGAGTCGTATTGCCTGAAGTTGTATTGTTTGAACCAGTATTAATCTCCAAATATAAATTTGTGCGCATGGAAACCTGCAGTAATGGCCAAAACCATAATCACCGGTTCCTGCAGCCCGAGGCCAATAGCCACTATAGCTGAACCTGGGCAATAACCTACCATGCCCTAGCCTATACCGAATAGGGCAGCACCACCAATGAGAGGGAGATCGAACTCCTGTTTTGTGGGTAGTTTAAAATGATGGTCAAATATCGGTCTATCACGTTTTAATATTAGTCGGAAAATGATTGTTGTAACGAAAAGAGCACCTAGCATGACAAATATGAGACTAGGATCCCAGTCACCACCGACATCAAGGAAAGAAAGAATTTTATCAGGGTTGACCATTTCTGATATCCCCAGGCCGAGACCAAAGAGTATTCCTGAAACTGAAGAAATTATTATTTTATTCATTTATAAGAATACCACATGGCGGATGAGATAGACGGTGATACCTCCCGATAGCATAAAAACCACTGTGGCCAGGATGGAACGCCGCGAAAATCTTGCAATACCACAAATGCCATGCCCACTAGTGCAACCACTTCCCATACGTGTGCCTATACCGACGATAAAACCGCCTGCCACAAGTAGCGGAAGCGAAAATCTATCCCTGGGGACAAATGCATCAGGCCATATCATATTAAATATGAAACCACCCAGTACCAAGCCAGCTAAAAAGCATATGCGCCATAATCGGTCACCAGATTTACTATTGACGACAATGCCGTCCAAGATGCCACTAACACCTGTAATTCGGCCATTGAAAAGCAACATAATGATTGCGCTGAGGCCTATCAAAAGACCACCTGCAAATGCTGGAACTGGTGTAAAGTTTTCCACAAAATACTCCTGTTTGATATGACTGGTAAACTAACTGAATCACGGCTGATAGACAAGATTGACATTTATGCTGCACTCATGGATAAGAGAAACAAGATAGCAATTGTCTGGATGGCTGACACTGCCATGATTTTTTATAGAGGAAATTAAATTGGCCGAAAATAGTAATTTTGATTTTGAACGTAACGAACAAAGACCGCTGCAGGATTTTACTGAACAGGCGTACCTGGATTACTCCATGTATGTCATTCTTGATCGAGCATTACCGCATATCGGCGATGGTTTGAAACCGGTTCAAAGACGCATCATTTATGCCATGTCAGAGCTTGGCTTAAAATCTGTCTCAAAATATAAAAAATCGGCAAGAACTGTGGGTGATGTATTAGGCAAATTTCATCCTCATGGTGATTCCGCATGCTATGAGGCCATGGTCTTGATGGCACAGCCGTTTAGCTATCGCTATCCTTTAATAGATGGTCAGGGTAATTGGGGGTCGATGGATGATCCCAAATCATTCGCGGCAATGCGCTACACAGAATCAAGACTCACGCTATATGCGGAAGTTCTTTTGAGTGAGTTAGGGCAGGGAACGGTTGAATGGAAACCTAATTTTGATGGCACAATGATGGAACCGATATTACTGCCTGCAAGGTTACCTAATATTTTATTAAATGGCACCACAGGTATTGCGGTAGGGATGGCAACAGATATCCCACCGCATAATCTGACTGAAGTCACGAGCGCATGTATACGTTTACTGGAATCGCCAAAAACCACAGTAGAAGAACTTTGTGAACATATTAAAGGACCTGATTTTCCAACGCATGCTGAAATCATAACTGCGAAAGAAGATATTCTGGAAATATATAAATCTGGTAATGGTTCAATAAAGATGCGTGCTGTTTGGGAAAAAGAAGCGAATAATATTATTATCACCGCATTACCATATCAAAGTTCAGGCAGTAAAATACTTGAACAAATTGCTGCTCAAATGCACGCGAAAAAACTCCCCTTGCTTGATGATTTACGAGATGAATCAGATCACGAAAATCCGACTCGGATTGTTCTTATCCCTAAATCCACCAGAGTGGATCAAAATGATCTAATGTCTCATTTGTTTGCGACAACTGATCTTGAGCGTAGTTATCGAGTCAATATGAACATCATCGGAATAGATGGCCGACCCAGAGTCATGGATCTTAAATCAATACTGAAAGAATGGCTCTCATTTCGTACAGCAACCGTTGTCAAACGACTGGAATATCGTCTGGCAAAGATCCTTGCTCAGATCCATATTTTACAAGGTCTGATGATTGCCTATATAAATATCGATGAAATAATTCAGATTATCAGGGAAGAGGACGATCCAAAATCTATTTTAATGAGGCGTTTTAAACTATCTGATATTCAGGCAGAGGCCATACTGGATCTTAAGTTAAGAAGATTGGCCAAACTTGAGGAAGTTAAAATAAAAGGCGAGTTGAAAGAACTTGAAAATGAAAGTAAAGGCATACAACTCACACTAGGTTCAAAAACACGGTTGAAAACATTAGTCAGCAAAGAACTTCATGCTGATGGAAAAGCATTTGGCGATAAAAGAAAATCTCCACTAATTGAGCGAGAAGATGCCCAAGCGATTGATGAAACAAAATTAATTCCCACAGAAACAGTAACCGTCATATTATCGAATAAAGGTTGGGTGCGTGCAGCTAAAGGACACGATATTGATCCTGATAGTTTGAATTACAAACCTGACGATGGCTTTAAAGCTTCGGCTATCGGCCGTAGTAACCAGAGTGCTGTTTTTATTGATTCAACAGGGCGATGTTACACTTTGCCCGCACATTCATTGCCTTCTGCAAGAAGTTATGGAGAACCAGTATCAAGCAAAGTGAATCTTCCTGATGGCGCCAGCTTTGAAGGTGTGATGATAGGAGAGTCCAAGAGTACCTGTTTATTAGCATCAGATGCGGGTTACGGTTTTGTTGCAAATCTGGAAGATCTGGTGACCAAGAATAAAAATGGCAAGTCAGTCGTGAACCTGCCTAATGAATCTAAAATATTGCCACCTATTATCGTGAAAAATTATAAAACAGATTTGGTTGCTGCGGTTTCCACTATTGGACGATTATTGATATTCCAGGTTAATGAATTACCGTTATTAGCCAAGGGGAAAGGTTTAAAGATCATTCAGATCCCACCAGCAAAGTTAAAAACACGTGAGGAATACGTGATGGCAATGACTGTCATACCTGCTAACACAGCATTAACTATCCACTCAGGACAACGGCACCTAAATTTAAAGCCTGCAGATATAAAACATTATATGGGTGAGCGTGGGCGTCGAGGTAATATGTTGCCGCGTGGATTTCGTAATATTTCAGGAATGGGCGTAATCAAGTCCTAGTCTCGATTACATCACAACTTCATCTTCTGAAGAAATGTCTTCCTGGGGTGGGTGGACCAGATAACCTGACACAAAATCTGCGCCACATTCGATCGCAGTTGAAAGATAATCTGCATTATCTATTCTGTCTGCAATAGTAAGTGACCCAAGTTCGCTTGCGCCGTTTATTAACTGTCTCAATTCCTCGGTATCTACGGCCTTTTCTTCGCCAGAATCGGATCTTTCATACATAGGGATTTTGACAAATTCGAAGGATGTCTGATGCGTACATGTATTTAAGATAGATAAGCCCTGGACATTGGTCAGGGCAAATGAAATGCCATATTTGTCTCTTAGCTGCATCATTATATCCACAACATTATCTTGATGGGTGATGAAATGCTCAGAGCGAATTTCAAACATAATAGATGAAGCAATGCTAGGCTCCTTAAAATGTGAGATAAGTTTATCAACCCAGTTTATTAGACCTTTATCTAACAGGCTATCTTCTTCCAAAGCAACCAGGAAACCCAGTTTATCTTTTCCTTCTTTTTTTATTTTGTATAGTCTGTGGAGCACATGTCTGATGACCCAGTAATCCAGGTTTTTTGCGAGTTTATTCTGTTTTAGTACGGGGGAAAATTCATCATATCCGAGTAATTGACCATTCAGATCAATGATCTTTGTGCGTAACTGATAGATTGTAGTGTCGAAACCCTCAGTGGCTTCTGATACGCTTATTATCGGTTGAAAAAAGGGCTGCACACGATCTTCTTTAATTGAATTCTGAATATGTAATACCAACTTCTGATCTGCAACATTTGTACTTTGTGAACTTCCGCCAAAGACAACAAAAGAATTTTCTTTTTTATCCATTGCCAGTCGAACTGCGGCATCAGCACAAGCAATATTGGTTTTTGCACCACGAGAACTTTCTTTGATATAGGCAATTCCAATACTGATTTTGTAGTCAATCGGCTTGCCTTCATATTCAAAGGGTGATGATGCAGAGTCTTTACAAATATTTTCAGCAAACCGGGTATAAGCCGCATCATTTTCAGCCTCGACAACAATGGCAGCGATAGTGTCATCATTGATCCTGATGATTTCAATATTCCCAGCTTTTATTGATGCAGTGGACTTGACAATGACCTCTGCTAAATGACTTGTTAATTCGTCAGCAGGAATTAAACCTATTGTATTGTGAATTTCATTGAATTTATCAATAGTCACTAACAGCAGGGCGCCATCTTCATGTGCATCATTAAGTCTTTGGTAGAATTTAACCCTGTTTACAAGTTTGCCTTGTAATAGCTGCTCGTCGTCTTTACTGCTATCTCCGACATGCTTATTCATTGCCCGAGAGATGGAGCTATTTAGTTTGGAAGTTGTCAGTCCCTCTTTGCTGAGATAGTCCTGAGCTCCATAGCGAAATGCACCGACTGCTATTTTTTCATGTCCGCGATCTGTGGTTATAATGGTCGCCGGGAATTTGTCGCCCGTCTTACAAATTTTGAGCCAGTCCAGCCCGTTACCTTTCTCCCCAACTTTAAAGTTAAGGATTAGAAGATCAAATTTATGCCATGGAAAGGTATTATCAGGACATCCTCTATTGGGATCATATCCTTTAACTTTGGCATTAGGATAACGCTTAGAGAAAAAGCGCACTAATACACGCCGAAATTTCTCTGATTTATCAATAACTAAAATCTTATTGATATTAAGGTCAGGCATAGTTCTCCCAAATTTTCTTGAGGATTTATTGGAATACAAAAATTGGCTAATTAACAGGCCGATCAACGTGACATTGTGCATGTGCTTTAGCGCCCTGTCACTGAATTTAATGATGGTTAAAATGTAAAAAAATCATAAGAAACTACGTCTAAGCATAAGATTATAGAATAAAAAGGAACATTCCGATAAAATTCAAGGATCGCCCCTAACAAAAACGGTTGGCATGGGAAAAAAAGTACCACATACAGTTAAATTCATCGGTCTTTCAGAGCATGAGGAAAAAGTCCTGAGTGCTATTTTCATGTTGTCCAAGACACGGCCAACTGCATTTGGTTTATTCGAGGATGATAAAAATAGCAAACCTGAAATGATGATCGTCAACTTTGATGATTCCAAAGCTGTCCACGAATGGCAAACTCTATGTATCCAAGATACTGACTATTCATCTATTCCCGTCATAAGGGTTATACGGGCAAGGGCCAGAGACACTGAGAATTACTATACACGACGGCCGTTTATAGCGACAAGAATGCTGTCGTTATTTGAAAGAGTCGCTGCCAAAGAATTCGCTTCTTATGATGATGGTGCGTTTAAAGATGATGACCTGCTTGAATCAAGTTCGCCAGGCCAGGGTGCAGATGAATCAGGGCAAGCAGACGATAAATACCTAAGCTCAGTCTTGGTTGTCGATGATAGCTTGCCAGTAAGGATGCAGATGAATATGGCGTTGAAAAGCTATGTAAACAAGATTGATATGGCAGAAACAGGTGAAAAAGCCCTGGAATTCATTAAGGATAATTCTTACGACTTGATCTTTCTTGATGTCATTTTGCCGGGCGTAGATGGTTACGAGATATGTAAAACGATCAAAAATGATGAAAATTCCAAGGCAACACCGGTAATTATGCTAACAGGTAACTCATCAGCAGCTGATCAGGTTAAAGGCACACTTGCCGGGTGTGACTCTTATTTAATCAAGCCTGTAAAAAGTGATCTATTTAAAGAAACAATGGCTCGTTATATCCAATAACCGTTTCCTTACAAGGCGTTTCATTTCCTATTATTCTTTAACTTAACGCATCTAAACCTCAACTATCTCAGTTTCCATTATATTTTCTTGTGGTGGTTGCAAAAAATAACCCGAAATAAAATCAAATTCAGAAGTCATGGCTGCTACCATTGAGTCATTATTTTCAATTTTATTTGCCACAGAAAGACATGAAAATTCTCTTCCTATCCTGATAACATTTGTGATTTCATCTGTTGGTATATTGGCATCTTTTAAATACGGTGACATCATAATGAAATTAAATCTTGATTGAGATAAGTAATTCTTTAATGCCGAATTTTCGATTAATTCGGTTAGAGCAAATAAGATATTGTGTTTTTCACCAAGTGTCTTTATTAAAAAGGATGTTTGTTTTTGATATTTAATATAGTTATTGACACTTATCTCGAGTACGAGCATGTTCTCCAAATCAGATATCTCTTGCATAACTAACACTGATTCTATCCATTTTAAAAATGATATATCTTCTAGAGATTCTTCTGTTAAAGACACAAAAAAGCCTGTTTTCCCTGAATCAGACGAGATATTAGCAACAATTTTTTGTATGCATGAATTGATAACCCACCTATCCATGTCCTTTTGCATGTTTTTGTTTTTTAGAACAGGAATGAATTCTCTGGGTTCAATTACTGTATTATCAAGATCGATTAAATTTACTCTGACTTGATAGTATTCAATAGAATCATATTTATCAGCTATAGTTGAAAGCTCGATAAAATATTGGTATTGAGGTTTTACGCGATCTTCATTAAATACATTTTGAATATGCGCATCCAGTTGTTCGGATACGATGAGTTCATCGTTACATAGAATACCAGAGATGGTGTATGAATTGCCTGGTTTATTTCTCGACATCCGGCAAGCAATGTCGGCTTGTTTAAGAATGTCATCGGCTTTAATGTTATCGTCATCTACATACACCGATGCAATATTAAGAGAAAAACTGATCGATTTTCCATTAATTTCAAATCTCGATTCGTCTATAATTTTGCAGAGTTGTTCACAAACGGTCTCGCCTTGATCATCTTTTTGGTAATTGCGAATCAGTATTGCGATATTTGAATCGCTGATTCTGGTGATTTCACTGGAATACTTTGAATCAGCAAGATACTTTAAACTATTCTCTAACACGAATTCTGTCGTTTTATCAGCAGATAGCATGCCAAGATCATCTCGTAAGGCGTGAAATTTATCTATTTCAATCAAGATAATAATGTCCTTGATTTTAACGTTATCAAGTGACCGATAAAATTTCTCTTTCTTGTAGAGATGGACGCTTAACTGTTGTGTATCCGCTTTCTTTGATTCTTCCTGATATTTTCTTAGTGCGCGAGTTAGAGATTCAATCATACGTCCCTTGGTTAGACCTTCCTTCTTTAAATAATCTTGCGCTCCATATCTAAAAGCTGTAACCACAGTTTCTTCATTACCTTGTGCTGTTAACATGATTGTTGGAGGAAAGCTCGAGGAAGTTTTGAATATTCTAAGCCAATCGAGACCATTTTCACCATTTCCCAGATCATAATCGAGGATTATCAGATTATATTCGTCCCAAACAAAGGTCTCTGAAGGTTTGCCATTCGCAGGATCATAAGCATCAACAGATGCATCAGGGCAAACGTCCTCGAAAAATTTAATTAGTAGTTTTCTGAAGTCTTCAGAATCGTCAATGATAAGTATTTTTTCTATTTTTAAATCAGGCATAACAGTGAAATAAAGTGTGTTTTTTTGACTAAAATCTATTGTTTAGAGGGAGAATTATATCCAATTGAATGCGCAGTGACTAGGAAATAGAAATGGACAAATATTCTAAGTAAGTCGATCCTAAAAAGACAAAATGGTTTTATGCGTTAATTCGGGGTCTTCTTTAACCAGTTTTGGCAGTAAATACCCGGGAAGCAGTTTTTGTAGTTCATTCATTAGCCGTTTCGCGCTTTGCTCATCAACCTCAAAGTGGCTCGCCCCAGCGACTGGATCTAACAGGTGTAAGTAATAAGGGATAATCCCATAGGTAAATAAGGTTTCACTTAAGTCCACCAGTGCCTGAACAGAGTCATTCACACCTTTCAGTAAAACCGACTGATTAAACAGTGGAATATTATGATTCCTTAAT
>JBLHKO010000018.1:0-34589 GCA_047620145.1 Gammaproteobacteria bacterium
GGCAACAGCCACTGAACTTTGTATTCTTTTTTCCAGATTCTCCAGAATTTGTTCCCTTGACTGCACACTGGCCGAAGGTTCAGGCAAATCATATTTATAAAACTCAAGCCACTCTTGAACCATAATGGATTTCATTTCTACATGACACTGTAGAGCCAGGCAATTGCCGATAATGAATGCTTGATTATTGCAAAAATCACTTTGCAATAATGGAACTGCCTTATCTGGTAGTGAGAAAGTTTCACCATGCCAGTGAAACACTTCAAATTCTTCTGGCAAGCCCTCAAACCATTCTTTCGACTGTTTATTGTCATGCCTCCTAACAGAGTGCCAACCGATTTCAGGAACGGGGTTTTCTCTAATTTCTCCACCAAGCGCTTTGCTGATTAGTTGACCGCCCAAACAATGTCCAAGCATTGGTAACTTCTGCTTATAAGCCATACGAATCAGTTCTAGCTCCTTTTCTATCCAGGGAATTGCATCATTAACACTCATAGGCCCTCCCATGAAGACAAATCCTGCATAAGCAGAAGGATCTGCGGGAACCTCTCCGCCCTGATCAAGACAAACAGTCTGAAACGGGATATCTCTGAGTGTGAGATAATCACCTAGATAACCAGAATCTTCGCAGGCGATGTGACGAAAAATAATAATCGGTTTCATAAAGAGTAAATTTGTTTAAATTGATCTTGTCAATAATTAACACATAAATGCTATGTTAAAACTATTACAGTGTCTCTTCTTATTCGTTGTATCAATGAATGTCTCTGCTGTCGATAAAATTACGATCTCTGGTTTATTTAATGACAAGGCTATCGTCACCGTTAATGGCAAGCAAAGATTACTCAAAGTGGGTAAACCTAGTCCGGAAGGCGTTATTCTTATCTCGGCAAATGCCAAAGAAGCTGTCATTGAAATTAATGGCGAACAAAATACTTACACACTGGGTTCACATATTGGCAGTAGCTTTAAGAAACCCTCCGGTGGTAATACAGTATCCATTGCTCCAGATGCGGGCGGCATGTACGAGATCAACGGCAGCATCAATGAATTTCAGGTAAGATTTCTGGTTGATACCGGCGCAACATTAATTTCAATGAATAGTAATGATGCAAAAAGAATCGGCATAAACTATAAAATGGATGGCGAGGAAAGCTTATCAGAAACTGCCTCCGGCCTAAGTAAAATTTATCTTGTTAATCTAAAAACTGTAATGGTAGGAGACATTAAGTTGCGCGACGTACAAGGAGCTATACATGATGGAGACTTCCCTAGAACCATACTATTAGGGAATACTTTCCTCGGCAGGGTTCAGATGATTCGTGAGGGGCTGATGCTTAAACTCGAAGAAAAACCATATTAGACAAGACTTTTTAATTTTTAAGTCTTTCGCTCTGCCAATATATCTCTTCTCCACCATCACTCCTCGCTAAAGTTCTCGCGAAAACAAATAATAGATCTGATAATCGATTCAGAAACATAAGCGAAAATTCATTAGTAGATATTTCCCGGGATAAACTCACGAATTGACGCTCTGCACGACGACAAACTGTACGCGCATAATGACATGTCGCCGCAGAGACGGAGCCTCCAGGCAATATAAATTCTTTCAATGGCGGCAAAGACGCATTGTATTCATCAATAATCTTCTCAAGATACTGAACACGCACTTTATCGACGATTACACTATCAGGAATGGCGAGTTCTCCACCGATATCAAACAGCACATGTTGAATATCTAATAGATAATCCTTGATTTTTTTATCAATATCATTCGCAATTAGCAGTCCTAACAAACTATTTAATTCATCAACATCACCAAAAGTATCAACGCGACTGTCATCTTTGTTTATACGACTACCATTCGCCAAACCTGTGGTTCCATCATCCCCGGTCTTAGTGTAAATTTTTGAAAGTCTATTACCCATGTTTATCTACAACCTTTTCTTTTCGATCGAGTCCATTAAAACTTATATCCAACTGTCATTATAAAATTTCTCTCAGGGGCCGGATAGAAACCTACAGCCCCAAAAAAATTAACTGATGCCGAACCATTGTATTCTTCATCCAGCAAGTTGTTTACCCTTGCAGATGCTGAAAAATCACCATAATCAAATTTTAAATTAAGATTTGCCACTTCGTGGCCATCTAATTCAGCCAACGAACCGGTAAAATCACCACCAGCAGTTCGATCACTGATAAATAACATTTCTGCATGTAGATTCCAGTATTTCATAAATTGATAACTAGTATTTAAATGTAGTTGATGCTCTGCTACCAAAGGGATATCGTTGTCTGCAAATGTTCCTGCGGTAATCTCTGTCTTGGTATACGTATATTGTGCTCCAATTGATAATTGCTCAAGCGGAGACAAGTCAATTTCATAAATTAGACCTGCATGTTCAGTTTCATCCAGATTAATATTCTCCAAAAATGCAGTCGGATCAACATTGATTTCATTTTCGATATCGAGAAAGTATGCTGTAAGGCTGGTTTGAAACCAATTGTTATACCATTCAGTACCTATTTCATAAGAAACACCCGTCTGGGTTTCTA
The DNA here is from genome assembly GCA_047620145.1 of Gammaproteobacteria bacterium. Taxonomy (GTDB): domain Bacteria; phylum Pseudomonadota; class Gammaproteobacteria; order Eutrophobiales; family Eutrophobiaceae; genus SMWN01. Next base: position 2,557 of record JBLHKO010000018.1, read on the forward strand.
ATGGTGTAGACAGTGTAAATACATTCATTTCTTCGTCTAGCAATGGGAAACGGTAATTATCCTCACGTTTCAAGAAGACTCGCCATGAAACAGTAGGATTGATCGTAATACCGACAGTACTTGCAGTTTGTCTGTCTTTAAGCAAATCGCCCGGGGGAAATCTAAATCCATCAACCAGCGCTCTTTCGTGCCAAGCTTTCCGGAACCCTCCAGTTATAGAAATAAATTCATTAACTGGCAATGTAGCAAGTCCATAAATACTATCCATGTCTTGATCGCCTATCTGAGATCCGAAAGGACTAACAAGAATGTAATCATTTCTTTCTATATCTGATCCAACAATCACTGTTAATGGTCTATCAGCAATATTAACGATTCCCTTAATTCGTGGGCTAAATGATTTTTGACGCCTATCCTGCGTCAAGGATAAACCGGTTAATACACCGGCGACATCATCCTTTCTATGAGTATATTCAGTAGCAAAATTCCAATTCGGTGTAATAGAAAACGATCCGCCAATTCTTAAAACATCAGATGTTGAATCATTAAAATCGAGAGGAAATAATGTCTGTTTTCTGGAGATAGCTAATTCTGTCGCTGTTAATGCACCCGGCAAACCAAGTTCTTCATCCGTGCGTTGATACTCCGCGAAGATCCAGCTGCTGTCACTTTCATAAGATAGATTTATGAACGCATTATCGTATGAAGTTTTATTATTATCTCTAAAGCCATCTGTACGTTTTCGCTGTGCTGAGGCTCGTATCCCCGTTCCATTTTCAAATTTATGCGACACATGTCCGAGCTGTGACTGATAATCGTAACTGCCATGTTCCAATACAACTCCCGCCTCAAATTCTGTGGTTCGCCGAGTGATGATATTCACAACACCCCCCACAGCTTGATCTCCATACAAAACTGCTGATGATCCCTGGGTGATTTCAATACGCTCAATATCTTTGATAAAAATATTATTCAACCTTGGTGATGCAAGATCAGTATTATTGATGCGTCTACCATCAATCAACATAAGTGTATTTGCTGAACCTGTACTGCCAAATCCCCGCATATCAATAACGCTACGGCTTCCATCACCAAACAAATCCGTTATTTGCAATCCACCCTGCCCTTGTAATATCTCAGTAACGTTATTTGCCCCAGATTCAATAATCTGATCTCTTGTAATTACCTTGATGCTACCTGCGGTTTGAATACCTGATGTTTCCCAACGAGTCGCGCTCACTATAACCGGAGCTTCTTCACTGGGGATGGCTTCTGCCAATGCTGCTGTGGCAAATTGAAAAGACAATAATAAAAATATAATTCGTAACATGAGAGACGATCTCCATAACACTCGATTGCCGCCCGGGATCGAGTCATTAAAAGGTTATCGCTATAGGGATTTGTGCGGAGAGAAGAAAATATGACCCATCAAACCGTCACCCTCGCCCACCGCGATATGGTTTTGGCAATAGGTCGGTCTCCGGACTCATGAGTGACAAAAGATGTTCGTTCTGTCAGATAGATCGCCTTCCCATGTTCATATACAGCAAGTAAACACAGTGGCGTAAATGATCTACTATTACTCATTTACCGTTGCGGGGGCAGTGTCGGAATTATATAAAGATTTACTAAATACTCACCGACTTCCCGTTTAACCCTGTAGCAGAAAAACTCACAGGGACCTGTTGCTAAGTTGGGAAGTTAGATTATCGCTATTGAATTGTCAATGAATTCTTTATAAAAAAAGGTACTGACAAATTAACTTCCAGTTCCATCGACGTGTTGAAGTCGCAATCATTAATGGATACAAAACTTATTTATTAAACCGCCCAAATTTTAGCATTATTGCCGGCATGATGAGTAGATTAAGGATCGTTGATGAAGCCAAGCCACCTATGATGATCGCCGCCATTGGCCCCATTATTTCACGACCCGGGTTATCGCTATTGATGGCGATGGGCAACATTGCCAATGCAGTGACCAATGCCGTCATCAGAATCGAAGGTAATCTCTCTTGAGCACCTTGAATGACCACCTCAAGGTTCCACGGCAGGCCTTCTTCTTGAACTAAATACTGATAATGAGAAACTAGCATAATAGTGTTACGAATAGTTATACCAAACAGAGTAATAAAACCAACCAGTGAACCAACGGAAAGACTGCCACCCGTCATTAACACGGCGATGACTCCGCCGACCAATGCGAACGGAATGTTAAACAACATTAATAATACGTTTCTTAAACTACCGATTGCTATATAGACCAGCATCATTACGACAGCCAACACCAAACTCGAAAGAATAATTAATTCTTCTTTCGCCTTCGCTTGTTCTATTGCCGCCCCGGTAAATTCAGGATAAAGCTCTGCGTTAAATCGCACCTGATCAAATACAGTTTGTTCAAGCTCTGCCATAAAACTAACAATATCTCGATCAACAACATTGCTGGTAATGCTTTGTAGTCGTTGTCCATCTTGATGCAGGATATTATAGCGGCCGCTTTGTTGCCGAATATCGGCAAATTCTTCCAATGGTAACAGTAATCCACCCGCAGTTTTAATCGGTAATTGCTGAACATCATCCGGTGTTTGTCGTCTGTTTTCAGGCAAACTGACGACAACATCATAGATACGATTGTCTTCCTGATACTTCGCAACGACTATGCCTTCAAATGCACTTTTAATACTATTCACCACTTCAAGTGGCGCAAGTCCATGTTCTTTTAATTTATCCAGTCTCAATGCTATTTGTAATGATGGCATCGCTGAAGATGATTGCACTTGCACGCCGCTTGCACCATTTACTTTTTTCATCACAGCGGCGACTTCCGTGGCCTTTCTATCCAATGCATCAAGATCATTCCCATAGATATTGACAACTATGGGTGAGGTATAGCCCGAGATAGTTTCGTGAATACGTTCAGACAAAAAATTATGTGCTTCATATCTTAAACCTGGAAAATCATCCAAGGTCGCGCGCAGGGAATCCAGAACCTGTTGTTGTTCTGAACCACTTAATTTATTATCCAGATCTACTTCAAATTCACTGTAATGACTACCAAACGTATCTGCGCCACGCTCGGCCCTACCCGCCCATTGCGAAACTGAAATAACCCCCGGAACATCCAGGAATGATTTGGTCAGTTGATTACCGACACGAATTGATTCTTGTAGAGAGGTCCCAGCAATACTTGAGGTATGAACAATATAGTGTCCTTCTCTCAGAGAAGGTATAAATTGCCCACCCACTGAAGGTAAGACAGAGATCCCTGCTAAACAGAATAGCACCGTCGAGATAATGACCAGATAAGGCGAATGAGATATTAGTGTTAATGATTTAGCATAGAACGGTTGTAGCAGATTGATCAGTGGTGGTTCAATATTTCTCAATTTGTCCTTTGCTAATAGCATATAACACAATGCCGGTGTCACTGTTAGCGCAACCAGTAATGACATCATGATTGAAAGTATATACGCCGTACCTAATGGTGCAAATAAACGGCCGGTAATACCACTGAGATGTAATAAAGGTACAAAGACTAATGCCACAATAAAGCTGGCGTAGACTACAGATCCCCGGACTTCCATCGAGGCGTTAAATACCACTTCCTTCATCGACAATGGTTTAGCCAATAGTTTGTTTTGTCTTAACCGTCTAAAAATATTTTCTGTATCAATTATTGCATCGTCAACGACTTCACCAAGTGCAATAGCCAATCCACCAATGACCATGATATTTAAATTCACATCAAGTTCTAACAAAACCAAAATGGCCGTCAATAACGATAAAGGAATGGCCATGACGGAAATAAAAGCAGTCCTGAAATTGAATAAAAAAACTACCAATACACCAACAACAAACAGACCACCTATTAATAAATGCCCGGTAATGCTGCTTACTGAACGTTCAATATAATTTGCCGGACGAAATAGAGTGGGATGTAATTTAATATCATTATCTGCGAATATCTTATCAAGCCCTGCTATTGCTTTTTCAACTGCGTTGGAGACATTCAGAGTATTTGCACCGTATTGACCGATAACCATCAACACGATCCCTTCTTCACCCATGATTGAACCGGCGCCAAATGTGGGTTCTGCTCCGTAATCAATATTGGCGACATCACCTAGCGTAATGCTCACACCATCAATGTGTTTAACAACAACGTTTGCCAATGCATCTTTATGTTCAGGTAGTCCAGTCAGACTCAAGCTTAAACGTTGATTGCTATTTTCAATAAATCCCGCGCCAAATATTCCAGTCGCTAGTTTTGCAGCTTCAGTAACTTCATTAATCCCTAAACCGTATTGCCTGAGTTTATTCTCATCGATTTGAATTTGTAATTGCTTTATATCACCACCAAAAACATTAACATCTGCAACGCCTGGAACACTTAAAATGGTTGGCACCAGATTCCAATCAACCATACTACGTAATTCCATCATGCTCTTACTGGTCGAAGTCACACCCATAGTCAGGATGGTCGCAGAGGAAGATGCCATTGGCACAGGCACAGCAGGACCAACGCCTTCTGGCAATAAGTTTGTTAATCCGGCCAGTCTCTCAGAAACAAGCTGTCGGTTACGATAGATATCAGTGTCTTCATCAAAATAAATATTAACAACAGACAGACCTTGTATAGATTCTGAACGGACATGGTCGATTCCAATTAGACCAGACAATGTTGTTTCTATTGGTCGTGTGACAAGAATTTCAACCTGTTCAGTTGAAAAGCCTGGGGCTTCTGTTTGAACAACAATCAAGTTGGGAGAAAACTCAGGAAAAATATCCAGCCCCGCACGAGATAATTGATAGACGCTGTAAAACATTAATAACGCCGCGATGGCAATCACGACGCCACGAAAGTTAATAGAAAACCTGACGAGAGCTGCTAGCATTAAATGAATCTACAACTAGTCGTCGTTTTCATCCGGTATAGCCCACTTAAACTCTTCCGACAATAATGTCTGCCCACCATCTGTCACAAGCAGATCTTCGCCAATCAGTATCTTGTCTTCTAACAACCAACCGTTACTAATTTTTTTAGCAGTACCTAGCGGCTTTCGAATAAATACATCTTCTCCATGTTTTACATAGGCCCACGGTTCATTGGCATACCAGATCACAGCACGTTCAGGTATAAAGTAACCTTCAGTCGTATTACGACCATCTTCTATCCAGGCAAACAAACTCATTCCTGTCCTGACTTTTTGTGACTCAAGTGCATAAATATAACTTTCACCATAAAGCGGGCTGCTCACTTGTTTTGCTTGATCAATATAAGAAACGGCTTGCGCTGATTCTCGCTGGTTGAGATTGCTCACAAATACTTTTTGTTTCTGATGATTCAAAGTCATATTTTTAGGCAACGATAATAAAATAAGCGACCTTTGATTTGAGGCCAGCATGTCAAACTCACTCTGTTTGTCATCATTAAAAACTAGACCACTTAATATATCGCCCCAAGTCGATTTTGCCTTATAGACAAAACTATTGATTCGAGTGTTATTCGCATTTAATGCAGAAGCCTTTAGATCGCGGTCTGCGCGATTTATTTCCAAATCTCTCGTAGAAAGACCTTTAGACTTATGTAGTGCCTCGGCTCGCTGCAGAATTTTATTATGATTAAATAAATCATTTTGCAAAGTTTTCTTTTCTGCTAACAATATCTGATAATCTGTCTTCAATGAAACCAGCGGCGCGATATCAAGAACCTCTGCATAGGCAATAAATTCCGGTCTAATAGATATACTTTCCAATTCCTCGAACTTTAGACCCGCTACTTCCACAACATCTTCATCAAGTTGTATCGCCTTATACCCATCAACGATTAATATTTTTTCTTCGTCATCATCATTAACATCATGGTCATTGGCATTTGAATTGCCGAGCAAAACATTTTCTTTGCTGGCAGTTTGCGCAAACAGAAAAACTGTCAAACTGATAACAAGTAAAATCAGGAAGGACTTAGTTAACCAATTTATCATTATTATTCTCTTCAATATGTTCTAGCCAGGAGGACACAACCTTTTTTATATTTATTCCTGCATGTGAACTTTGTAATAGGTGCTCCATTTCTAACATCGCATTAATTGCTTCTTTATAGATATCAATCTGTTCCTGCTTGGCTTTATAAAACTCTATTCTATTCCGCAATAATGCAGAACCATCAATACCGCCTATTTCAATCTGTGTTTCGATCTCTTTTGCACGTTGCTCAATCGAATTTATAATTTTGTTGCTGACATCAGTTGTATTCTTATGCCGCAAGATTGAACGATGCCTGTTATACAAAGCATTTAGCAATTTTTTTTGTAAAACGATAATTTCTTGCTGCTTTATTTTACGTTCTTCCAATGCAGTTAAGATATCGATATTTTTCTGTGTGTTTTCAAATAACGGTAATATCCATGAAGACCCCAAAGACCAGATATTGTCTGTTTGATCAAATATAAACCCGGGGGATAAAACCAGATCAGGATATTGGCTTTCAATTTCTAATCTAAGCGCAGCTTCAGACTGAGCATATTCATTTAATTTTATTGCCATATCCAAATGACTCTCGAGCATAGATTTTTGTAGCTCGAGAAAATCTGCAGCTAATATTTCAGAGTCTTGATACGTTGATTTGGTTAGCAACACAGAATCAATCATCTCAATCTCAATGGTATCTAATTCAGAATGTACCAAGTGCGTCATTGCTGATAATTCGTCCTTATTTCCTTGCAGCTTGTTTTCATACACACTTAACTGAAATAGACTTCGTTGTAATTCCAGCTTTACAGTATTTAACTCAAATTGGCTCACCGCACCTAATTCATATTTATTCTGCAATTGAGCTAATAACGCTTGCAGGACATTACTCTCGTTTCTTAACTCTGAAAGTTTTGCATGCCTTCCAATATAAGCATGATATTTCTCTTTAAATAGTCCATACCGTTCAAATGCAAGTCGATTAATCTCCAGGCTTGCATTGAGTAGTGCCACTTCTGCTTTGGCTTTTCTTGCCTCCTGTTTATTTTTGCGTTCATAGATAAAGGTTAATACGGCACCAATGGTCCATTCTGATTGTCCATTAGACGTCTCACTATGGTGCTCAAACGGAATTGAAAGCTCAGGGTTTATTTTGTAATCGCTGAGCTCTACAATGATTTTTGCTTTTTTCCATTTCTTATACGCAACTTGCATTGCCGGGTCATAATACAAACTAGTCAAAAACAAGCGATTGATCGAAAACACATTGCTTTGCACACTTTCAGCTGTTGGATCATTTTCTTTAAGGAACTGAATCAGCCCCGGATCGTTAATGGTCCAGGAATTGATTTCAGTTGATACACTTGCAAAATCAATCGGTTCTTCATGATAGGTGTATTTGGCACAACCCTGCATAAGGATGCAAACTAGGAATATAATAAAATTAGATTTCATGAACCTGATTATAAGTTTGCGCGTTAATGAGTTAATGTGTTTTGTTCAAGATTTGAGTATAACTAAATCTGTTTTAATCTACCTTGATATCTTGTTAATTACTTAACTAATAACACTTAAGAGTACTATGCAGGAAATTAGTAACCCATGACAAGTTGTACTATAATTCGCCACGTTTCTGCTTGAGGAGCGCTGCGACGGTAACACCTGATATACCAAGATCAGAAGAGACCGCCAGGCTCAGGCATCGTAATTTCAAACGGCGCTCGCTTGAATAATAGTAAACAAGCGAGCGAGACGAACATGTCACTCCATGACAATATCCTCTTATGAATCCTTAGTTTACCTTAAAATAGTGCATAGGTATGACTGAAAAGACATCACAACTCGAACAAGCATTACAGGAACGCATCCTGATACTGGATGGCGCCATGGGCACCATGATCCAGTCTTATAAACTGGAAGAAGTGGATTACCGTGGTGAGCGTTTCATCGACCATCCCAGTGATCTAAAAGGTAATAACGACCTGTTATCCATCACTCGCCCAGATATCATCAAAGCTATTCATGCTGCCTACTTTGATGCTGGCGCAGATATCGTTGAGACCAATACCTTCAACTCAACATCAATTGCCATGGCAGATTACCAGATGGAAGATCTGGTCTATGAGTTAAACAAGGCAGGCGCGTCAATCGCAAGAGAAGCTGCGGATAAATATAAAGGCTTTGTTGCCGGTGTCCTTGGCCCGACCAACCGCACTTGCTCTATCTCGCCAGATGTTAATAATCCAGGTTTTCGCAATGTTACCTATATGGAACTTGTCGAGGCCTATACCGAGGCCATTCGTGGACTGGTTGATGGTGGTTCAGACCTGTTATTGGTCGAAACTATCTTCGATACCCTGAATGCCAAGGCAGCCCTGTTTGCCATCAATCAATTTTTCGATGAGCACGATATTTCACTGCCAATTATGATCTCGGGCACAATTACAGACGCTTCAGGCCGTACCTTGACAGGTCAGACGACTGAAGCCTTCTGGAACTCTGTCAGGCATTCGAATCCACTTTCAGTAGGACTTAATTGTGCTTTAGGTCCCAATGATTTACGTCAATATATTGAAGAACTTTCTAGCTTTTCACAATGTATGATTAGCGCTCATCCTAACGCTGGGTTGCCCAATGAATTTGGGGAATATGACCTGGATCCGGAACCTATGGCAGAACACATCCGGGAATGGGCTGAATCCGGTTTTTTGAACATCGTCGGCGGCTGCTGTGGGACAACGCCCGCCCACATCGCGGCCATGGCTAATGTTGTTAAAGGTCTCGCGCCCAGAAAGATTCCAGCGTTGCCTATCTATCAGAGACTCAGTGGGCTAGAACCCTTCAACATCACGCCGGATGTCAATTTCGTGAATGTAGGTGAACGTACCAATGTTGCCGGATCCCCCCTATTCCTGCGCTTGGTCAAGGAAGAAGAAGATCTGGATGCGGCATTAGAGGTTGCACGCCAGCAAGTCGAAAACGGCGCACAGATTATTGATGTCTGCATGGACGAAGGCATGCTTGATTCCGAGCAACTAATGGAAGATTTCCTCAAACTCATCGCCTCAGAACCAGATATCTGTCGAGTGCCAATCATGATCGACTCATCCAAGTGGTCCGTTATTGAATCGGGTTTACGCTGTGTGCAAGGCAAATGCGTGGTTAATTCGATCAGCCTCAAGGAAGGTGAAGAAAAATTCATCGAACACGCCAAACTCGTCCGTCGTTATGGCGCTGCCGTCGTTGTCATGGCATTTGACGAATCAGGTCAGGCCGATACCACCGAACGTCGTTTCGACTTATGCAAACGCTCCTACGATATTTTAGTCGATAAAGTGGGTTTCCCTCCGGAAGATATTATCTTTGACCCGAATATCCTGACCGTCGCTACAGGTATGGAAGAACATAATAATTATGCCGTGTCTTTCTTCGAAGCAACGCGTTTAATAAAAGAGCATTTACCACATGCACTGGTCAGTGGTGGGCTGAGTAATGTCTCATTTTCATTCCGCGGGAATAATCCGGTGCGTGAAGCGATGCACTCTGCATTTCTCTACCACGGTATTCAAGCCGGAATGGACATGGCCATTGTCAATGCCGGACAACTGGGTATATACGACGACATCCCTAAAGAACTACTTGGGCAGGTTGAAGATGTCTTATTAAACAAACGAGATGATGCCACCGACCGTCTGGTAGAATTCGCTGATACCGTTAAAGGTGGCGCGGCCAAAGAAAGAAAGGTCGATCATGAATGGCGCAAAGGTGATGTTCAGGAAAGATTGACCCATGCTTTAGTGAAAGGCATTGCAGAATTTATTGAGGAAGATACCGAAGAAGCCAGGCAACAAGCAGAAAAACCATTGCATGTGATCGAAGGGCCCCTGATGGTTGGCATGAATGTCGTTGGCGACTTGTTTGGAGCTGGAAAAATGTTTCTGCCACAAGTCGTGAAAAGCGCGCGTGTCATGAAAAAAGCCGTGGCCTATCTCCTGCCCTATATCGAAGCAGAAAAAGGTGATGGTGAAATTAGAAGTAACGGCAAAATTATTATGGCCACCGTCAAAGGTGATGTGCATGATATCGGTAAAAATATTGTCGGTGTAGTCTTGCAATGTAATAACTACGAAGTCATCGACCTCGGTGTCATGGTGCCTGCGCAAATCATTCTAGAAAAAGCCAAAGAACTTAAGGCCGATATTATTGGGCTCAGTGGTTTGATTACACCATCATTGGATGAAATGGTACATGTTGCTAAAGAAATGCAACGTCAGGACTTTGCCTTGCCATTAATGATCGGTGGTGCAACCACATCACGCGCACATACAGCCGTAAAGATCGATCTAAACTACGATCACCCGGTAATACATGTCAAAGATGCCTCGCGTGCTGTCGGTATATCAACTCGCCTCTTAAACGTTGATATGAAAAAAGAACTCACTGAAGAGATCAAAAAAGACTATGCCATCGTGCGTGAACGGCATGCTGGTAAGCAGGCAAAAATTAACTGGCTGACGATTGAAAAAGCCAGAGCAAATCGTGTGTCAATTGATTGGGACAACTACACACCACCAGTACCAAAAAAACTCGGTATAGAAGTCTTTGAAGATTATCCACTGCAAGAACTAGCCGACTGTATCGACTGGACACCCTTTTTTATTGCTTGGGAACTCGCCGGAAAATATCCTCGTATCTTGACTGATAAAGTCGTTGGCGAAGAAGCGTCAAAACTTCACGAAGATGCCAAGGCAATGCTAGATAAAATTATCAAAGAGAAATGGTTTAGTGCCAAAGGTGTATTTGGATTATTCCCGGCCAATTCGATAGGTCATGATGATATTGAAATTTATGTGGATGATAATCGTAAAGGCCTACTGGCGATGGCTCACAGTCTTCGTCAACAAACGCAGAAACCACCCGGCCAACCTAATTTCGCACTGGCGGATTTCATAGCACCTGAAGAAACACATATAAAAGATTATATCGGCGCCTTTGCTGTCGCTACTGGTTTTGGTATGGAAGAAAAGATCACACAATTCGAAGATGACCATGATGATTACAGTGCAATCATATTAAAAGCTTTGGCAGATAGACTCGCTGAAGCCTTTGCCGAAAAATTGCATCAACGCGTCAGAAAAGAGTTCTGGGGATATGGTTCAAGTGAAGCATTAGAAAACGATGGTCTGATTGCCGAAAAATATCAAGGAATCCGCCCTGCCCCTGGTTATCCAGCATGCCCGGATCATACAGAAAAACCTCTCATATGGGATTTGCTCAAGGTTGAAGAAAACACCGGTATTTCACTCACGGAATCCTACGCCATGTATCCGACAGCGGCAGTCAGTGGTTTATACTTCTCTCATCCGCAATCGAGATATTTTGGCTTGGGGAAAATTAATAAAGACCAAGTGCAAGACTATGCTCATAGAAAGGGTATGTCACTTCAAGAAATTGAGCGATGGTTGTCTCCTAACCTAGGATACGACGTATAGGGATATACAAGTGTCGCGGTGACATGGAAGTCATGGAGCGACCGATTCAGAGACTGATGACTGAGAATAGTCTTTATTTAATTCCCATGACTAAATAACCAGATATACTCACTATCCATGCAAAATGAAACAATCACGGTCACTAACACTGAAAGCGGGAAATCTATGGATGTGGTTGTCTTTGAAAAACGCTCCAGTCTAATCACTGTCATTATTGGTGAGGGTGTTCATAGTATGAAATGTGATCTGATGCCAACCAAGAATGAACAGGCTTATGTAGGTAATGTGATGGGTAGAGAAATGGTCTTCCAACGAAGTCGTGAAGAGGTTCAGGCAGACATTGATCACGATGATCCGAATCTGAAACATTCCAGAACATTTAAGTAATAAGCACTATAAACAAGATTTCTTCGAATTTTAGGCTATTATTTACGTATGCAAAATAGTCACACAATTAGACAGAATATTTCCCTTCTCTGCAGTCGCTTGTTCAAACTATTTTCCATTTCTATTTTACTTTTTATTGCTAGCCCAAACTATGCCATCGCCTACGGCGGACATGGCTATAATTATGGTTATGGACATAGCTACGGTCATCATGGATATAGTGCCCATTACAAACATCATGATGGTATCGGCACAGCAGGTTATGTATTTCTGGGCATATTAGTGTTGCGGTACTTTCACAAATATTAAATAACGACAATGATCGAGATAGACGCTATCGCAAATCCAGGACATACAGACAACCCACTCAACCACGACGTGATTCAGTTGAAAGAACACCGAACCCTACACCAGTTTATAATTACGCTGAGAATGAAGATTGGGACTCGTTAGCGAAAGGCAATGCAGACTACGCACTTGATATCTTTGCTATCCAATCACAACAAAACCTGAATTCAGGGGTGGCTAAAATAGGATTTTCCATCGCAGCAGCAAAAAATGGCGAGTCAGAAAGAGCAACACGAATAATGCGCAAAGCAATACGAGTTGATGCTTCTGCTTTAGATAAAATAGATGTTAAGAATATTAAACCAATAATTGAAGCATTGACTAAGAACTATGAGTCTAATTTAAATATTAATAAGAAGAATAATGATAATGCTTTTATGCTCGCCACACTTTCATATATGCAAAAAGATTACGAAACTGCGAAAGTGATGATTTCAGGAAAGGACCAGAGCGAAAGCGCAAAAAACCTCAGAGAATTGATAACTACTAAACAAAGCTAACCCTAATCTAGATCCTATATCCCTATCGCGTCCTTGAAGTCATGTGATTATTCGAAAGTTTAATACTTCTTTAAAGTCTAGAAGCATCACGATTACCTCCATGTAATCGTTGTTACTAAAACTATTATTTGCTTATGCTTGTGCTAATAATGTATTCGCACTAGTTAGATCACAGGCAAGGATACTCTCTTCGACATTGATTGCAGTGACGACACCGTCATCCACCAACATAGAATAACGTTCTGAACGATCACCAAGACCGAAATCACCAAGGTCTAATTTCAGGCCGATGGCGTCTGTAAATTCTGCCTTTGGATCACAAAGCATCATAATGTTACTACCAACACCTTGAGCCTTTGCCCATGCATCCATTACGAATGGATCATTGACAGAGATACATGCAATCGTATCGACACCTTTGGCAAGTAAATCATCTGCAATCTTCACAAAGCCTGGTAAATGATCAGCTGAACAAACAGGTGTATATGCGCCTGGCAAACCAAAAACAGCCACTTTCTTGCCTTTGAAAATCTCATCATTTGAGCTATTACGAACATCAATTTCTGAATCTGTCCCCATCCACATAAATGAGCTTGCGGGGATACTGTCTCCTACTTTAATCGCCATTTGTTTGGTTCTCCTAATTAGTTAATTGAGCCTTGGAAGAATATTAGTCATTCCCTCAAAAGTCCATCAAATTTAGCCATATCATCGACTTATCGTACGCGCGATAGAGGTGCGTGTATTATCAATCTGGTGAGGTATTTACATCCCCTGCTCAATATTAAAAGCAATCTTAATCTTGGAGATTTAATATGGCGTTAGCAACACTGGTAATCATGGTGGCACTTGCCCAGTATCTATTCTTTGTAGGCAAAACGGGGCAGCTTAGAGGGAAGCATGGTGTAAAGGCACCTGCTTGCACCGGTAATGAAAATTTTGAACGTATGTTCCGTATCCAACAAAACACCATGGAGCAATTGGTTGTTTTTATCCCTGCCCTGCTGGCGTTTTCTCATTTTGTCAGCCCTGTCTGGGGGCCTTGTATTGGCCTGATTTTTATTATTGGTCGCTTCGTTTATTTTCAAGGGTATCTTAATGATCCTGCTAAACGTGGGCCCGGGATGATGATGACCTTTATTACTAATGCTGTGCTTGTATTGGGTGCGAGTGTTGGTGCTATTCTGGCATTGATCTAGGATGCAATAATTAAGTCCAATTTAAAGGTGTAAATCTAACTCAATTTACAGTTTAGCTTTTGCTTATGCCTTTCAATCTTTCGGCATCCTCTTCCAGCGCTTTGCCGAGAAAATCAAATACCGCGCGTATCCGAGCACTACTGTTAATCTCTACATGGGTGACCAGCCAAATATCACGTCCGTAATCAATTTCATTCTTAAGTACACGACGTAGATTTGGATGTGGGTTACCGATAAAACTACAAAGCACACCACAGCCAAGACCTGCGATAGTTGCTTCGACAATTTCCATGTGACTATTCGATCGATGTCGAATGTGATCTTGTTTAAATAATGATTCCAGTTTTTTAACTATCGGTGTACGTCCCATCTCTTCATCAAAACCCACATGGTAATGTTCTTTTAATTTTGTACTACGTTCAGGGAGTCCATGTTCATCCAGATAGGATTGACTAGCATAAAGACCGAAATTCAGCATTCCTACCTTACGGCATATCAAATCACCTTGCTCTGGTCGACCCAGCCTGACGGCAATATCTGCTTCCCGGCGGAGCAAGTTAACATTTCGGTTATCGATATTGACTTCAATGGCAAGCTCAGGGAACTCGACATGAAAATCATTGAGTTTTTGCGGCAGCCACTTTATACCCAAATCTTCAATTAAGGAGACACGGACATTGCCTTGGAGCTCCTGATTAGCTCCCGTAGCGATTCGCTCAATTGACAAAGCCTCCTCTTCCATCTGCCTGGCATGGTTTAAGATGCTTTCGCCTACCTGCGTCAGCGTAAGACCCTGAGCCGTTCTATTAAACAACTGAGCACCTAGCTGACCTTCTAATTGCTCTATTCTGCGCCCCACTGTGGGTTGGCTAACATTCAGCCGACGAGCGGCTGCGGAGAGACTTCCCGTCTCCGCTACTGTGACTACATCTTGTAATGCTCTCCAATCCATAGTTATTCATATATTTATATCTACTAAACGATTATAGGTGAAGACTATTCATAAATATATACCATAATGTATCTATCTTTTCACCTTAACTGAAAAAAGGGGCACATCATGAAACGGACAATAAACAGAATTGGAATTGGCTTAGTCATTATCCTTACCATAGCAAACGCCAACATGGCTCAAGCAACGCATAGTACTATTCAGGATGATATCTCCTGGTTTACGTCCAGTACTTCCAGTTTACTTAACCGTAGTAGCATGGAATTGGCGACAAAACACCTAAATCACGGCATTAAGATTGCGCATCAGGCGATAGAGAAGCAGCTAACTCCGATGGATCGACTCATCGCCAACCATAATCTTTGTATAGGTTATCTAGCTGCTGATAAAGCAACGTTGGCCTCGCAGTACTGTGCTTCTGCCCATGATCTCGCACAAGGGCCATACAGTGTTGCAAAGATTCGAGGTGCTTTTATGTTACAAGAGAAAGATGTAAAAAATAGTACGGATTTAACATTAACCCCTAGTCAGGTGTTAGTCAGAAATATTCAGATACAAAGTACAGAAACACGTTTTGCACTATTGATGAGGTAATCAAAACAATCGGTTAGACCAATTATTGAAAATCTACTTTATAGGTATCCGGACCAACCCTTTCATATTCACTGGGGAGGAACGTCAAAGGGTCAGCACGCACTGTGATTATTGAACATTGTAATTGGTTCATATCCGTCAAATTATCGACAAACCATTCATCTTGAAATTTTTCAGCTTCTCCATTCTGAAAACCCTCCAGATAATTTGATCCTCCAAAAACTATCCATTGCTTCTTCGCTGAATTTTCATATCCGTCTTTATAACCTGATGCATAGTCACTACAGCCAGCTATGAAATAGCAAGTGAGTAAAATAATTCCTATTTTATAATTCATGGCAGCTAATTATAAACTAGCTATAAAGATTGATATTTCAAAAGAAATAGACACTTTATCCGATATTAGAAAAGACTTATTTTAGAGACCAACCGAAAATTTTCTTCGTGGAATGTCCTTGCGCGAAGGTCTATTGAAAGTTCGTTGATCATTTCGATATGTCGCTAGCCCATGTGTTTGATAGGGAAAGAATCGGTTCGGCGGATAATAATATGCACGAGGAGCGTACTCAGCAGCAGCGGTAGACTGGTTTTGTCTGCTTAACTCCAATTCCATTTCATGGGCCAAACGCTTCTCTTCCAAATACAACTTTCTTTTTGCAAGACGTTCATCGGCAAGCTGCCGACGCCATTGCGCCATTTTTTCAGCCTGGTTGATAATTGAATACTGTTCCAAGTCTATTGCACTTTCTTCATTTTGCTCGACATTGTATTCATGTTTTTCAGCTGTGATTGATTCATCTGGTGGCACATCACTGAAATTAATATTGCCCGTTTCATCTGTCCATTGGTACACGGTCCCTGACAGGGCATTCTGGTTTAATAGAACTCCCAATAAAAGGAAGAAAACAGGAAGTATCGTATTTCTAATCATCGTAGTTTAAGAGCCTATTTTTGAATTTAAGCTATCGTTTGCATGAGTATAGACCAAATATTCACATGATGGTTGCAGCTCCGCTTGCAACTGTAGCCTATCAATTATCCTTAAAATCATGTGATCTGAATCACAGTATCATTTAAATTCGCCAAACATGTGAACCACTTCCTTGTAATAGGTGCTACCAAACCTATAAATTGAGTAGCAATGAAAATCAACTATAGGTGTGAGGAATGAACATGAAAAAATCAAGTGATCTCTATGAAGAGAAAAGAGAATATCCCAGAATAGTGATTAATTCTCCTGTGAATATTCAGTACAAAATTCATCAATTAGCGGCCAGAATTCATGATATTTCACCTGAAGGGCTCCAGATTCGCACGGATAGTAATTCAATCAAAAAAATCAATCCCTATGATGAAGATTTTACAGAAGCGAATGCACCTCTATTGGATGTTACCTTTTGCCTTAAATTATATGAATTGGATATGAGAATAAATGCGCTGTGCAAACTATATTATTCAGATTCCTTATCTGATGAAGAAAACAAGGATATAGCCTGTGGATTAAAATTTATCAATTTTGAAGGGAGTGGGTCTTCGCAACTTGAGGCATTCATTACTCAAGAAATGACCATTTTTTAAATGGATTATTATCTAATTCACCTACATCCCTGTAGGTGTTATCAATAAAATTAAAAATACTCTCTATTTGTCCGTGGCGAAGTAATCCAGGGATCATCTGCTGGTGCCATCTCTTTCTTAGGTTCTAAGCAGATACCCATTGCCAATGTGTAGGCCATCACAGGATTGCCAATTTGATTCTTCCAGACGAATTGGATTGCCTGAAATACTCGATGTTTCTTACCCTTTGAAACAGGTGAACCATCTATCAAATCTAGAATATCCTTAAGCACAACACCATCATCAAAATTATCCGCTGCCTGATAAGCATCATTGGCGAACAATTCACAAGCATTAGTTGTGTTGTGCCTGTTGGTATAATCAGCATTCCCAGCAAATACAGACTGAGAGATGAAGAATGACCATACAATTACATTGGCAATAAAAATTTTCATACTATTTCTCTATTTTTACAATACGAGCCTCCAAGTTTGTTAATAAAAAACCTCTCTCTCATCCTTGTATTTCACTACACAACAGCCTTGCGTTGCATCGCCGTTCTCAGACTCCTCGACTCTATCTCCTGATTCGTCCTACCTCCTGCTTCCATGCAGTCGTGTCCTTCACGGCATAAGGCCATCCGTGGCCAAAAAAAAAGGCCACAGGTGAGTCACCGGCGGCCTTTTGGGATTTATTTTTAAAATCTGGTCTATTACATTACTGAAATCCTACAGACGCACAGGTGCGTGCAAACACCACACAGTGGCATGTGGCGCCAAATAAAGTTCTGCTTTGTCATATAGTTCGTTTTCATGGGGTCGCGATATTGTTCCTTTTTATCTTGGGTGTCAAGAAGTTAGCGCATGTTTATCAAAAATCTTATAATGTAGATATGGGCAAATTGATGATTTTCAAGACTTGTATTCATCATTAAGATTAGCCTCGCTTTAAAATCAAGTGGTATCGAAATAAACACTCCCAAAAGGCCTATAATTCGTTATCATAACGCCCTATTTCAGCTAGGCCTGAACATTCAAGATGCTAAATTCACAGTATTACAATCATGGGTAATAAAACAGAAAAGTTGTCTGGCAAACGGATCGCGATTGTCGGCGGTGGGCAGTTGGCTAAAATGACGGCTTTGTCCGCCCTGCAACTTGGCTGTGATGTCTTGGTTCTCGAACGAAAATCTGAGGGTCCAGCAATCAATCTGGCCAGCCATTCCTTCGTTGGTGATTGGGATAATCCTGATGACCTGATTAATCTTGCCGAGCACGCCGATGTTGTTACTCTTGAAAACGAATTTGTTGATGCCAACAGTCTATCTGAACTAGAAAAAGCCGGACATCTACTATTCCCCACTGCAAAAAGCATCGGTCTGGTACAGGATAAATTTATCCAGAAACAAACATTGCAGGAAGCTGGCTTACCGCTTTCTCCCTTCAGAGCAATTGAATCTCGCGAAGATATTATTGACGTTGCAAGAGAATTTAATTGGCCACTCGTTATTAAGACACGTAGAAATGGTTATGACGGTAAAGGAAACGCAACCGTCAATAATGAAAGTGAGATAGGCGCCGCTTGGGATAAACTCGATGGAGATAATCGAACACTGTATGCAGAGGCATTTTGTCCTTTTGTCTCTGAGCTAGCGATCATCATCACTACAAGTAAAAACGGTGAAGTTGCAGCATATCCCTTGGTCGAATCCGTTCAACGGGATCATATTTGCCATATTGTTCGTGCCCCGGCACCTGTTTCTGATGAAATTACGGCCAAAGCAACTGATATTGCGCGTCGCGCTGTAGCCGCAATCGGTGCCATAGGAAGTTTCGGCGTTGAAATGTTCCTGACAAAAGACAATGATGTCATTGTTAACGAACTCGCACCCAGAGTGCACAACTCAGGGCATTACTCGATTGAAGCATGTGAATGTTCTCAATTTGAAAATCATGTGCGTGCAGTGCTCGGCTGGCCTTTAGGCTCAACCAAAATGATCAAACCTGCTGCAGTAATGGTTAATTTGCTTGGCCAAGGCCATGGTAGTGGCCATCCAGCAGGATTTAATGACGCGTTGGCAATGCCGGGTGTACATATTCATATTTATGGTAAAGAATTAAGTATGCTGGGACGCAAAATGGGTCATGTAACTGCCTTAGGTGAAACACTATCTGAGGCTGAACAGGCAGCGCAAACCGCAGCGAATGTACTTATTTTTGGAGTCAGTGAATGAGTAAAAAACAGCCATTAGTCGGCATCATCATGGGCAGTGACTCTGACTGGCCGACGATGCAAGCCGCTGCAGATATCTGCGAAAAGTTCAAGATTCCATATGAAGCACGCGTTGTCTCTGCACATCGTACTCCCTTGGATATGACCGAATATGCCATTGAAGCACACAAAAGAGGCTTACGTGTCATCATTGCTGGTGCCGGCGGCGCAGCTCATTTACCCGGAATGATCGCTAGTCTGACACCTTTACCTGTCATTGGTGTACCAGTGGAGAGTAAAACGTTAAAGGGACTAGACTCTTTACTTTCAATTGCACAAATGCCAGCAGGAGTACCAGTAGCCTGTGTTGCAATCGGTGGCAGCATGAATGCAGGATTACTTGCCGTAGAAATCATCGCTCAGATTGATCAAATATTACAAGAAAAAATTCTTAAATTCAAAAATGACATGGCGAAAGATTCTCGCGCTAAAAATAAGAATCTTGGCAGCAATAAAGTATCAAAGAAGAAATCTGGCAAAAAGAAAACTACTAAAAAAAATAGCCGTAAAACTACTTTACGTTAATTGCTTACTGTCTTTGCCACTTTCTAGATCATCTTCAATGTAATACATTGGATGCGGAAGCTGCCTGGCTTTTGTCATGATCTGAAATTGTATTTGGTCCTGCTTGATGATGCACCATGCGCCAAACACCATCTTCAATAACAAAGATATTCGTTGCGATCAACTGACCTTCAGGAAATACCTCACTACAAACAACATAAGCAGATTCATCCATCAAATACACCTTCTCATTAGCACAAGCGATATCATGCGGACCTGCATTTTCAAAAATAAGCTCCCAGCTCATCATCACTGCCTTTTGACCATGCAGAGCTGCACTTCCCGGATGAACCACTGAAATTTGATGATCTTTTGCCAAAATTTCTTTAACTGCCAAAAAATCTCCAGCAGCAAAAGCATTATAGAATGCTCTATTGACTTCGAGTACTTTGTTTAAAATCTTGTCTTTTATTTCCATATTTCTCCCATAGTTCCTTGGAAAGTTTCCGAGCTTGTTCAAGTTCTTCTTGGCTTAATTTCAATTGAATCTCATCTCGCAGTCTTTGTGCCGGCTTAACACCTCCTGCTGCCGCGACCCCATACCATGCATAGGCTTTAATGTTATCTTGAGGAATCCCAGTGCCATTGAAATAGATTGACCCCAGTCTGAATTGAGAAATCACATGTTTTTTCATAGCTGCATCCAGATACCATTCCATGGCCTCAGGCTTAGCTTGCGGAATACCTAGCCCCTCTCGATACATATTAATCAAATTTCTCTGGGAATATGCGAATCCCCTGTCAGCTGCTTTACGATACCACTCAATTGCCAAGGTATAATTTTGCTCAACACCACGTCCATGCTGATACATTAATCCCAAATCATGTTGTGCACTAATCCATCCCTGCTCAGCAGCCCTACGGTACCATTTTTCAGCTTCAACATAATCTTGAATAACACCAAAACCTTCATGAAATATAATTCCCATCGTAGCTTGAGCTTCAGCATAGCCATCTTCTGCAGCCTTCCTTGTCCATTTCATCGCTTCCCAATAATCGCGATTTACCCCAATCCCGTCTATATACATCTGTGCAATCTTGACCTGGGCAATGGCAATATCCTGTTTAGCAGCCTTTAGATACCAATCAGCTGCTTGAGTCGCATTTTTGCCAACCCCCCAACCATTTTGATACAGTATTCCCAGGTGATATTGCGCATCTGCCCACCCTTGGTTTGCTGCCTTCTGATACCACTCAAATGCCTTCTCATAGTTCTGGCCTACCCCCCCTTCTCGTTCATGCATTAATCCCAGTTCGTTCTGCGCTTGTGCATCACCTGATTCAGCCAGGGGCAATATTATGTCAACTGCAGCTTGATAATCACCTTGTTCGTATGCAAGCATTGCGGCCTCATACTCAGAACGCCCGCACGCTGATAGCAGGGCCGAAATAAGCAACAAATATAAGATAATTCTCATAAGAAAATTATCTCATACAATGCAGGATGTGTAAGGCTGAAACACAGACGTTAATTAATTCATCAACTAAAACATTAGATTGGGAACTCTGTAAAAATCATCCTGTCGAAACAGGCATAACTATCTTAGACTACATATGAGAACACCTGTGAACAAGACAAGTCTTATCGCAATCCTTGTTAGCATTGCCGCCCTGGCCGTTATTGTGGCTCCAGTTTCTGGGGAAACAGATAAAGCGGACAATATGGATAAAACTGTCGTTGCTGCAAATTCTAATTCATCCTCATGGTCAAAAAATCGTGTCAATTATATCAAGCCCTCAAAGGAAGAACTCAAGAATAAATTGACAGAATTACAATTTGAAGTCACACAAGAGGATGGCACTGAAAGACCATTTCAGAATGAATACTGGGACAATAAGAAAGCCGGGATTTATGTTGATATCGTCTCAGGAGAACCTTTATTTAGTTCAAAAGATAAATACAAATCGGGTACTGGCTGGCCGAGTTTTACACGCCCAATAGTTCCAGGTGCTGTTGTAGAAAAACAAGATATTTCATTTTTCGGTATTAGAACGGAGCTGCGAAGCATTAAAGCAGATTCCCATATCGGCCATGTATTTGACGACGGGCCTGCACCAACGGGATTACGTTATTGCATCAATTCAGCATCACTTAGATTCGTCGAAAAGGAAATGTTGATTGCTGAAGGTTATGGTGAATTTCAGTCTCTATTTGATCAGTGATAATTCTATAAATTATTTCTAACCAAAAAACCCAGCTGTCTTACATCATTAGCAAATTCTTCCATTACTTCCGCTGATACGGCAGATAACCGTGAGGCTTCAACCTGCATCGATGGGCGCGCTAAACCATACAAAAGAACACCATTTATCTTGATGCCTTCTTGATTTGCCCAGGACAGAAACTGCAAATAGCTTTCACGTTCATTATCTGCTGGCAGCGCTCCATCTAATTTAAAAACACAGGTTTGCAACCACGTAGGACACAACTCACTCATTATTTTCAAATTCTCTTTAACTTTTTCGACTGAAAGCCCGGCATTATTAATATTTTTTAATCCAGTATCTGTTGCACTATCTAATTTAAACCATACTTCGCCGTCAATTTCACTCATGGCCGATAAACCAGTCTGCACTACTTTCTTATGTGCCAGACTGCCATTGGTGATAAGTACCAGTTTAATTTTTTCGTGTAGATTAAATTGATTCATTGATTGAATAATCAATTCGATAATTCTATCAAATTCTGCCGCACTGGTTGATTCCCCATTGCCTGAGATGGCGATATCCTTTATCGTTCGAAGTTCTTTTGCAACATCATTATGATCGTAAAAATCACCATAGATAACATCGTTTAAAAAACCATTGAGCTCATCCTTAAGTTGCTGCAACTCGATTTTTGGCGAAGATCCACGTACCAAATCCGGAACCTGGCAATAAATGCACCGCCAGTTACACGCATTGTTTGGGTTAAGGTTAATACCGATAGACAAACCACCAGAACGACGGGATATCACCGGGTAAACATATGTTAAACCTGCACTATCACGACTATGATCTGTTGTTGTTAACACGAAGTTATTTTATCGCTACACTTTGATGCATGCGGCCACGTACCAGAGAAAAAATAAATCCTGGAATACATAGACTTGCAGAAACAAAGAAGCAGAAATTGATTGCCTGTTGTAAATTTTGATAAACCGCAGGTTCGATTTTTACTTGTCCAATGACCACGGCAAAAACGAGCGTCACCAATGCCATGCTCATCATTTGACCTAATATCCTCATCGTCGCAAGTGACCCAGTTGCACTTCCATAATGTTGTTTTTCAACTGCACTCATAATTGCATTTGCATTCGGAGATGAGAACAAACTAAATCCGAAACCTGTGACCACTAAAGCACCAATTAAAAAACTGATAGAACTATGTGCATTTAACAATCCCAACATAAGTAAGCCGAAAGCTGTTAATGCCATGCCGATAGAAGCGATAACTCTAGGCTCGATATTATCTGACAGGCGTCCCGCAAATGGTGAGAAAATAGCCATTGTTAAGGGCTGAATCATCAAAATTGCACCAGCCATTGTTGCGGACATGCCTTTTAAATATTGTAGATACAAACTGATTAAAACGATATTTGCAAATACGGCGGTATAAATAATAAATGATGCGAAACATGAAAATGCAAATACTCGGTTCTTCACAAACAAACTAACATCAAATATAGGGTGATCTAACCGTTTTTCCAGCTTAATAAAAGCCCATACCCCAGATAGGCCGAGTATTAAAAGTAAAAACCCACTTGTTTCAGGTAATGTTGAAACGCCGATACATAATAGAAGGATCGACAAGCCATATAAGACTGCTCCCTTTATATCAAACTCACCTCGCGCATCAGCAGACCATTCACCGGGGACTTTGAATAAGCCGATTAGGAATACGACAATTGCGAGTGGAATATGAAACACAAAACTTGCACGCCACCCATAAAGGTCGATCAGAAAACCGCCCAGTAATGGGCCGCAAGTTAAGCCAAGATAAATGATTGAGACTGTCATGCCGATGGCACGCCCTCTTTGTTGAGGAGGAAAGACCGAAGAAATGATAGCAATTTGCGTCGCGTAGAGCATGGCAGCACTCACCCCTTGTAAGAAGCGAGCAGAGATTAGAAGAGCGCCGTTTGTTGCCATTGATGCAAGCAGCGATGAGATAATGACACTGGCGGTGCCAATCAGAAATATTCGTTTGCGACCTACCATATCTGCAACGCGGCCAAAAACGAGCACAAA
Organism: Gammaproteobacteria bacterium; assembly: GCA_047620145.1. Lineage (GTDB taxonomy): Bacteria > Pseudomonadota > Gammaproteobacteria > Eutrophobiales > Eutrophobiaceae > SMWN01. The sequence goes on from JBLHKO010000018.1 coordinate 26,623, forward strand.
CATAGCACTCGCCATTAAAAAGGCCATCGGGATCCATCCAAGCATTACTGCATCTAAATTCAGATCTTCAGCAATCCTCGGTAATGCCACATTGGTTGCAGACAACATCAGAGGTGTTGTAAATGCATTTAACAACACCATTATCAGGGCAGCTTGCTGCACTGATTTATTCTCAATAGTGTTGTTCATTTTCATGTATTTAAAAATGAGAGAAACTGAGTTACTGCTATTTTTCTTCGCTTTCTGACATTTCATCTGCAGAGATCTTCTCTGCTTCCACTACACGTATTTTCATTTCAATACGTTCGAGAGGATTATCACGAGCATCTCTCTCCTGCGAAACAATCTTATCTGCTACGTCCAGTCCACTTATTACTTCACCGAACACGGTATATTGATTATTTAGAAAGCTGGATTCTTTAATCACGATAAAAAATTGCGAACCAGCACTGTCTGGAGCACTTGATCGAGCCATTGATAAAACACCTCTAACATGGGGTTTGTCACTAAACTCTGCCTTGATTGAATAACCCGGGCCACCTGTTCCATGAATTGATCTATCCGATCCTTTGCTATTTGGATCACCACCCTGAATCATGAAGCCCGGAATAACTCTATGAAAAACAGTGCCATCATAAAATCCCGACTTTGCAAGCTTTAAAAAATTCTCAACATGACCCGGAGCAACATCAGGGAATAATTTTAATTCGATATTGCCGAATTTTGTTTCTATTACTGCATCTGCAAGCTGTTCTTCTGCAAAAGCATATGATTGAAAATATAAACATGAAAACAATATTATTGTTGCCTTGATTACAGCGCTTCCATTGATAATTCTCTTCAACATTATTTATTTCCTCTCATTATGTATTTAATGCATCATTCAAGTTAATACTACGTCCTGATTTTCTTGCCACGGATTATATTTTTGCATGACCGATAAGAATAATTCGCTTTTCTCAAACCTCAACAACCAGTTTATCAGGTTTTTGTATTGGCTATTACAGAACCATTCCCAATCGACATGCGCGAATTGCCTTATGAATGGGAAAATTGCTACATCAGCTAAAGATATTCGTTCTGACACAAGTCCAATGCCATTGTGTGTTTGCAAATGAGTTTCTATTAATTCAATAAAGTCTTCTGCACTCTTACGATAAGACAACTGCGTCTTTTCTGGATAGCTTTGAAAATATTTATAATGATCCAAATAATGTTTAAATTCAATATCATTTTTATCAATCAATCGTTGGGTGTTCTGCACATCTACACCCAGCCAACTATCAGGATCGACCTGCTCTAACGCCCACATCATCAGTTCCATGCTTTCATCGATAACCTTGCCGTCCATGAGCTGTAAGACAGGCACGGTGCCTTTATTAGATAGATTAGTCATTGCCTGAGGTTTATTACTTAAACTAACCTCACGTAATTCGCAATCAATAGAAGCATATTTGAGCGCCATTCTTGCCCGAATGGCATAAGGGCAACGGCGAAATGAATAAAGAACAGGGTGGGTCTGCATAGTTAATTTACTTCACTAAGTAAGTCAGTCAGATTTATCTGATTGTTGAGAAACCCCGATATGTTGTTGCTGTCTGTTTTCAGCCAATTCAACCTGACGTTGTCTTTCGCTTACACGAATATACTTTTCATCCGTCATGCTATCAATACAATGCGGACAGGAAATACCTTCCTCATAATTATCTGATTGCAGTTCTTCCTTTGATAGTGGCATTCGACATGCAAAACATTGTTCATAATTTCCCTGCTCAAGATTTTTATCGACAGCAACCCGTCCATCAAAGACAAAACAATCACCTTCCCACAGATTTTCCTCTTGTTCATTATTTTTCTGATCTGCTTTCTGAGTTGCTTCTCTAACATCCTCCAGATATTTAAGAATACCACCGTTCAAATGATAAACCGCTTCAAAACCTTGCGTCATTAAATAGTTTGTAGCTTTCTCACAACGAATGCCGCCCGTGCAAAACATTGCCACTTTCTTATGCTTTATCGTGTCCAATTCTTTGTCCACAAATTCAGGAAACTCTCTAAACGTTTTTGTCTGTGGAGAAATTGCATTTTTAAATGTACCAATCTTATGTTCATATTCATTGCGTGTGTCAACTACCAAAACTTCAGGATCAGAAATAAGTTTGTTCCATTCTTTATAATCAACTCTTGTTCCTGTCAATTGACTAGGATCAGTTCCCGGGACACCCATCGTAACTATTTCTTTTTTTAGTCTGACTTTCATTCGGTAGAAAGGAATATCAGTTACATAAGACTTTTTAGGTTTCAGGTCAGAAAACCGAGGATCTTGTCTTAAGTAAGATAAGAAAGTATCAATACCTTCTCGCCTACCAGCTACAGTTCCATTGATCCCTTCTTCGGCTAAAAGCAACGTACCTTTGAGTAATTGTTCATCACATACATGAATGAACTTATCACGTAATTCCTTAAAATCAGGCAGATGTACAAATTTGTACATCGCAACAACAACAATCTTCGGGGGTTCTAATTCGCTATCTGTCATTTTGCTTCACAACTACTCAATATCAGTCTCTGTATGATACGGATGGATCATATAGAAATCTGCCTTAGAGTTCCGCCACAGAATTCCAGTACAGAACTAAGGAACCTCTGATTAAGTCCTAAATTACATTAAGTCATCATTCTAGCGCATGCCAGAATGACCACCAAGGAGGGTGGGAATGCAAAAGGATTGTCTGGAACAATCCTTGTCTAGTCAAAACAATCACTTACTCGGCTTTGTCTCCTGAGTCGCTCTACCTCTTGCATCCATGTAATCGTGGATGCTGGTATTCACCAGCATGACGAAATGCGTACTTGATCAGAGGTTCCCTAAATTGAAATCACGAAAACAAAAAAAAGCCGCCATGAAGGCGGCTTCGTAAACCAACTAATCAGGGGAGGAGGAGTTGGGGTACTACGGGAAATTATTTAACTGCTTTTAAAGAAACTTGAGCAATTTCCTTTACTCCTGCAGCATAGCTTTGACTCAGCTCAGAAATAGTGCGTACATTCGCAAAGATACCTTCAGCAATTTGCTTGGCAACTTCTGCTTGCTCTGTCAGGAAAGACTGAAAGCCTTCAAAGTCAGTAATTGATGCAGCACTCTTGATTGTTTCAACACCGACGGTTGCATTATCCTGGATTGTTTTCAGTTGTAATGCGGTCAATTCTTCGATGTTTTTAGCAGCTAATGCATTCAATTCTTTTACTGGTGCAGCTAATTTTTCTACATATTCATTCATGATTAATTCTCCAATGTTCTTGTTAAATGATGCAGTGCAGTATATAGAAATATTTGTGCAACGCAACAATAATTATAAAATTATTTTATAATTTAATAATATTGTTATAATTCAATTGGTTATTGAATTATAAACCGCAATATTTAAGCTATTTTTATTGGAAATAAGAGGATAAACCCTGAGTAGTTTCCACGAATGTTCATGATACCCATTGTCTTATCATATCCTCTTGTACCAGCTTAATGGCGTGATGTAATTCTCGCTGAGTAAGATTGAACCGTCCTCGAGCAACCAGCTGCCAACCCAGATAAAAACAAAGATAATACTCGGCAAGTGTTCACCCTGTTGGTCTGATATTGGTAGTGCAGTTTCTGTTCTTCAGCCAATCGCCCTATTAACCAGACGACAAGTGTGGCCAACATACCCACTAGCAGATAATTAGCCAACCGCTCAGGTGAACGTGTGCGTGTCTCAGAAAGTGAGAAACCCGTCCGATGATATTTAATATCTCGAAACCCTTCTTCTATTTGCATGCGAGTACGATAGAGCTGTATCACTTGTTCGCAGAGACGTCATCCTGACCTAATGAGGAAGCCAACAACCACGGAGAGTCTTCTCTTCGTGCATTTTTGTTACTATGCCTTGAGCGAGCCTTTTGTCCACAAACTGTTGAGGTCGCAGTCGATAGCTACATCATTCTTATTTCAGCAAGGAGGTGACATTAGTCATTAGAGTTAATTTCAACGTATCACAAAAAAAGTATTTGACTCAGTCATTCATGACTATTAATGGGGAGACTTACTTACTATCAGCTTCAACACCCTCAAATATATATTCAAATTTGTTTCCATCTGGATCAGATGCATGGCAGTTAAATTCTCTTGCCCCTTTTTCGGGCAACCTTCTCTCCGTACATTTCCCATTTAGAGGAATACCCTCAGAATTATCAGTTGTATAATTTTCTAAGAGGTATTCCAAAGTATGGTGGTGCAGAACTGTTTCTAATGTGAGTAGGAGATCATTTTGATCATCAAACGCCATGAATGTATTTTTATGATCACCTTTATCAAGTTTAGTTAATTTTTTTCCGCATCGGCTTGTAACGTCTTCCTTCTTTATTAATGCTTTATGGCATTCGCCGATGTACGTTATGGTTCCTGCATTTTCTGCAAAAGCTGTTGGAATTAGAGATAGAATTAATATCACAGAAAGAAAGAAAAATTTAATCATTTTATATAATCCTACGTTAAGAATTTTGTGCCAAATGATAATAACCGTTTTGTTTGATAACTGTATAAATTCATTCCGCACATAAAAAAACCGACCTACAAACAAATGAAGGTCGGTTTTATTTAGAACATTACTTTTGTAACAATATTATCTTGCAGCTTCTACCTGAACCAGGTTATCTGAAAAGGTAGGGGCATGACCCATATCGACAAACTCAGCAGAACTAATGCTGTTCACCGTTCCTGTATTTAACTGCCTCCAGTAACCCAAGGTTGCAACAACAATACCTGCATTTACATCATCCGTAATTTGCGCATCTCCTTCAAATGCACCGCGATCATTAAAGACGCGAACCTTACTGCCTTCTTTAATACCACGAGAATCAGCATCTGTTTTATTTATCATTACGAATTGTTCACCCTGCCCTTTAATTTTGTGATCCATGTTGGCATAACATGAATTCAGAAAACCATGGCTTTTAGGTGTCACTATGTTCAGTGGATATTTTTTTGCCAGTTTAGGATTGCTTTCTGGCGTCTCCCTTGAAGCTACATAATCCGGCAAAGGATCTAACGCCTCACCGGGTTGGAAGCCTTCATACATTTGCCTGAATGGCCCGGCGACAAAATTTGTCGCGCCTTCTACCATGAATTCACATTTTCCAGAAGGCGTTGGAAAGTTACCTTCTTTATGTGGCGCACGATCATCTGGTGTACCTACGGCAAGATGAGCAAAACCATGTTCACGCATGTAATCAAGGTCAATCCCATCACATGCAGGGGCATCCCAGTCCACATAGTTCTCAAGGCACTCAGAATCAGACCATTTGAAATTCTCTTCTTCATAACCCATGCGTGCAGCCAAGCGTCGGAAAATTTCATTATTAGGAATGGCTTCTCCTGGAGACTCAACACATTTTTCATTGTATGTGAAATACAGATGTCCCCAAGATAAGATCATATCTTCCATCTCGGCACCCATAGAGGCAGGTAATATAATATCTGCATACGACGCGGTATCAGTGATAAAGTGTTCCGCCGAGACCATGAATAAATCTTCATTCATTAAACCTTCAACAATTTTGTCGGTTTCTGGTGCTTGCGTAACGGGATTAGCGTTCCAACACATCAGAGATTTTATTGGTGGACCCGCTGGTGGTTCATCTGTCAGGGCACGGCCAATCTGTAATGCATTGACGACTCTTGTTCCTTCGGGAATTAAATCTGGTCGGCAAATCACATCAAATTTGTAAGGATGCTCCCACACAGGAAATTGTAAGGCACCACCACCAACATGACGCCAGGCACCGGTCAATGCGGGAAGGCAACTCACCGCGCGGATCGTTTGCCCGCCACCATAAGTTCTTTCCAATGCTACGCCAATACGAATCACAGAGGGTTGAGTCGCGGCATATTCACGAGCCAGCGTACGAATATCTTCCGCAGGAATGCCTGTAATCTTCTCTGCCCATTCTGGCGTGCGATCTTTGGCACGTTCAGCGAGTTCATCAAAACCTAAAGTGTAATTCTCAACGTAATCCTTATCGGTCAGTCCTTCCTCAATAATGACATTGATCATTGCCATCGCCAAAGCACCATCAGTCCCAGGCTTAGGCGCAAGATGCCAATCAGCTTGTTTTGCGGTTTTTGACGCATAGGTGTCAATCACAACAACCTTCGCGCCATTCTTTTTGGCTTCTAAAATAATAGGCCACAAATGCAGGTTCGTACTGAGCACATTACACGCCCAGATAACTATGTATTTCGAATGTTTAAAACTTTCAGGATCAACACCCGCTGTCGGTCCCACCGTCATTAGCCAGGCTGTACAAGAACCTTCACCGCAAAATGTGCGTTCACAAACAGTCGCGCCCATGCGGTTAAAAAATGCATCGCCACCGTTGAGTCCATGGACCAGACCTTGATGTCCTAAATAACTATAGGGAACAATTGCCTGTGGACCATGCTCATCAATAATTCCTTTCCACTTATCTGTAATTTCATCTAGTGCTTCATCCCAGGTAATACGCTCAAATGTCTTACTGCCTTTTGGGCCGGTACGACGCATTGGATATAGAAGACGATCAGGATGGTAGTGACGTTTTTCATAATCTTTTAACTTAACGCAAAGAGCGCCATTGGTCATAGGATGATCAGAATTACCTCTTACACCAGTTAGCTTGCCATCCTCAACTTCAAACACCATAGAACATGTATCAGGACAATCATGCGGACAACCGCCATGATGAGTGGTTTTCATTACTGCTGCCATGTCTCTCTCCTCTGGAATTAAGATCAGTGCGATCGACTAATCTTGATAATAATTTAAATAACTTACCTGTTGCCAAGTATATACCTAGTAACCATAGTTTTTGCTTTATTTATAGAGAGACTCTTTATAGTGCAATATTATGTTGCAATGCGATTATCCCGGCGTATTCTTATCAACCCAGCGTTTGCCAGATTCGATAGACTCCTGCTTCCAGAATGGCGCTTTTGATTTTAAGTCTTCCATAATAAAACGGCAGGCATCAAAGGCCTCTGCACGGTGAGCAGACCAGACACAAACCAGAACGATGGGGTCTGCTATTTGAATTTCACCTATCCTATGTAGTATCAGCGTATCGAGCAAATTCCACTGTTCATTTGCATCCCGACATATCTCTTCGAGATGTTTCTCTGTCATGCCTGGATAATGTTCCAAAGTCATGCTCTGTACAGATTCACCTTCATTAAAGTCACGCATGGTTCCGATAAAAGATGCTGTCGCACCGTATTGGCCCGTCATATTCATTTTCTGGTTCATTTTCTGTTGATGAAGTTTTATTTCATCCCACGGATCAAATGATGATGATCTAATTTCAATTGGCATCATCAACCACCCGTCACGGGTGGAAAGAATGCAACCTCATCGCCCTCTTTGACAATGGCATCGGATTTAACATATTCCATATTAATCGTCATTAAGATGTTATTTGAGTCTGTGGCGCCAGAAACATTTTCCCAAACGTCGGCAATCGATGTTGCTTCACTGAGCGTTAGCAATTCTTCAGATTTACCTATTTGTTCGCGCAAGCTGGCGAAATATTTGACAGTAATATTCATGTTAATTGGTTAAAATGTCCTCTAAATCTATGTTGTCGGAAATACTATTATAGAACTTCATTATATAACTATGACTAAATTAACGCATTTCAATAAAAAGGGCGAAGCCCATATGGTCAATGTCGGGGATAAATCTTCGACACACCGTATTGCTATCGCGGATGGTTCTATCCGAATGCAAGCTGAAACGCTGCAACATATTGAATCTGGCTCTCATAAAAAAGGCGATGTATTAGGTATTGCCCGTGTTGCTGGTATTATGGCCGCAAAGAAAACGGCTGAGCTAATCCCTTTATGCCATCCTTTGTCACTTTCGCACATAGAGATATCACTGGAAATAAAGCCTGCTGAC